>JADCGX010000065.1 GCA_020248785.1 Burkholderiales bacterium
CAGGCGCTGGAGAAATCCATCCGGCAATACGTCAACCTCAACAACCAAGACCCCAAGCCGTTCGTCTGGACCAAGTCCGCCGATGACATCTTGGCGAGCATCGAGCGATTTTGTCTGCGAACTTCTCAATCAGGACACTAGGTCACCCTGGACAAACTCAGGATTGGGCGGTGTTTGGAGAAGTGACTTGAGTCAACCGCGGTTTGATGTGAACGCGAACGAGTCGCATTCGATGTGCGCCGATGGGGCAACGACGGGCCGAGCGCATTCCATTCGAGTGCGCGATCGGTGGAACCACAGGGCAGGCGATGACGATGGAAGCGGAACGGCTGTCCATCACGGCAGCCGGGTACAACCCGCCTGCCGCGCCACCGGTGCCTCATGCGAGGAGGGGAGGCGTCCCTGGTTGCGGCGCCCCACCCGGCACTGCGGTCGGTGAGCGTCGTGCCGCTATGCGCCGGTTGCTTGCGCGCGCCTTACTTGACGGGTGCGCTGCCGCCACCAAGCGGTAACATGGTCGCGGCCGGCAGGCTGCCGTTGCGAACCAGCATGTATGCCGCGATTGCCGTCTTCTGCGCGTCGCTGAGCTTGTTGGGGTCGTCGAACGGCATCATCAACTGCAGGTACTCGAACAGACCTTTGGCTGTGCCGAACTTGCCGATGTCGTGCCCGGGACCCCAGATAGGGCGTGGGAAGACCGTGGCGTCGCGTCCGTTGGCGCCGTGACAGAGTGCGCAGTGCAGCTGATACAGGTGGCCGCCTTGCACAACTTGTTCGCTCGCGCCCGCGGGGGGTGCTGGCGGCGTTTGCGCCAGGGATGTCAGCCAAGGCGTTGCTGCCAGCACTGCCACCAGGAGTTGCTTTTGAGTCATTGCGATGCGCTCGAAACAGAAGCGCCGCAGGCGCAGGTGTAGTGCGCCCGCGGCTTCGAAACCGCGTCCGCTGCCTCAGACCACGCGGATCTTGAACTTTGGAATCGCGCCGTTGGCCATGCCCAGCTGATTGAACGGCACGGTCTCCGGCTGCACGTTGTTGGCCATGTCGACGCCACGCGTCTCGATCACGTGGTCACCCACGCCGGCGTCCCAGGGGAAGTCGAAGCGCACCCAGGTGTACTTCCCGAGGTTGGGCCCCCAGATGTTGGCTCGCTGCCAGCGACCACCGTCGACTCGGTACTCGACGTGGCGGATGCCGTGCTGCGGCGCCCATGCGTAGCCGCGCATCACCTGGCGGCCGCTCTTCATGATCGGCCACTCGCCACGCTTGAGCGGGTAATTGGCCGGCACGGAGGGCGACTTCTCCAGCACCAGCGGGACCGTCAGCGTCGTCTTGATCGGCATCCACGTGACCATCGGACCCTTGACGTCGGCCTTGGTGATGCCGCCGATGAACTCGTCGGTGGGCGTGACTTCCGGTGCGGCGTAAGCCGGCCCGATGTAGACCTCGCCGCGCGTGTTCAGTCGGCTCCAGTGCTGGTGGCTGTCGATTCGGATTTCCGTAAGCCACTTGATCCAGGCCGTGCCGCCCCATCCTGGGACAACCATGCGCACTGGCGCACCGTGGTCCGGTGTCAGCTCGTTGCCGTTCATGCGGAAGCAGATGCCAATGTCATCGGGGCGAGATGTCAGGTCGTCAACCGGGATCGGTCGGCCCATGTCGCCGCCATCGACGCCTGACCAGAAGAGCGCCGACTTCGCGCCCTTCTTGAGGCCGACCAGGTTGAAGATGTGGCTCATTGGCACGTACTGCCACTCGGCTTGGCCGACGGCGCCCATGACCCAGTTGCCGCCCGCCACCTCCTTCATTTCGAGCTGTTCCCAGAACAGGGTGCGCGCGTTGCCGTGGCACTCGAGCGTGGCGATCATGAAGCGCGATGGCATCTTCACCAGGTCGTCATAGGTGATCTCCATCGGCCGTTCGACGGCGTTGCCGTGGATCTTGAGCTTCCAGTTCTTGGGGTCGAGCACCGGCTTGTCGGCGACCAGCGGGGTGGGGTAGTGGTTGCGGACGTAGAACTCCTCGATCGGGGTGATGTAGGTCGAGAAGTCCCAGTAGTTGCCGCTGCGCACGGTGGCGCCGATGTTGAGCAGGCGCGCATCGCTCTTGACCAGCACGCGGCGCGGTGGCGCAGCGGGCGCTGCCGTCGCGGGCGCCGAGGCGGGCGTGGCCTGCGCCGAGGCGGCCAGCGGTGCGGCAGCGGCGGCCCCGAAGGCAGCGGCCGACACGAAGAAGCGCCGCCGGTCACTGACGCCGCCCGTGCACAACGCCTCCTTCACCAGCGCCTCTTCCTGCGCTCTCTGTTTGTCTGCTGACATAGCACTCGCCTCCTCGAAGATGTTCTGTGTTTTGGCCGACCGCTGTCACTGTCGCTGGCCCGCCGCCTTGCTTCCGGAGATACTCGCGCTCGGTTGCGGCGGCTGCCGCGCACGATTGCGACACGGCGCCGGTGCCGCTCGCAAGACCCACGCCACCGCAGTGCGACATCAGTAAGTGGCTGAACATGAACGAGGATCACGCGCAGGTACGCAACCGCCCGGTTTCGCGCAGGTGACGCAGGGCATGAACGACGGGTCGATGACGTTACGAAATCGAAACAGGCGCCGATTGCTGGGGGGCGCGCTCGGGTTGCCTGTCGCCAGCTGGCAAGGGCTCGGCCGCGCTGCCAGCCCACTGCGCTTTGGCACGACGCCCGTTTTTCTGGATGACCAGATCGCGCTGCTGGGGGTGTGGCAGAGCTACCTTGAGATGCGGCTTCAGCGGCCGGTGGTGTTCGTCCAGCGCGGCAGCTACCGTGAGATCATCGACCTCCTGTTCGCCGAAGGCATCGACGTCGCCTGGCTGTGCGGCTTTCCGTTCGTGCTGTACCCGAAGCGGGTCAGTCTGGTCGCGGTGCCCGTCTACCAGGGCCGGCCGCTGTACCAGTCGTACCTGATCGTGCCGGCGCCGGACCGCGACACACAGCACGTCGCTCAGTTGAAGGACCGCGTGTTCGCCTACAGCGATCCGCTGTCCAACAGCGGTTACTTGGTGCCGCGCGCCGAGTTGATCCGCGCCGGTCATCGGCCGGACCGCTTCTTCCGCCGCAGCTTCTTCACCTTCGGCCACCGCAAGGTGGTGCAGGCGGTGCAGGTTGGACTGGCCAGTGGCGGCGCCGTGGATGGCTACGTGTGGGACACACTGGTCAAACAGCAGCCGCAGGCCACCGCCGGCGTGCGCGTGGCGTGGCGCTCGGCGCAGTTCGGCTTTCCTCCAGTGGTGGCGCGCGCCTCGCTGGCAGCCGACGAACGCGAGTCCGTGACGCGGGCGCTGCTGGGAATGCCGAACTCCGACCGCGGCCGGCATCTGCTGGAGCGGCTGAACATCGAGGGGTTCGAGCGCGCCGAGGACAAGCTGTTCGACAGCATCCGCCAGCTGGTGCGTGTGGCCGAGGGCACGTAGGACGGCAGATTGCGATGAAGCTCGCCGACATCAGCTACCGCATCAAGATCCCGCTGGCGATCAGCGCGGTGATCCTGCTGACCGAGCTGGTTGTCACCAGCATGCTGGTGACCCGGGCGTTTCGCGATGCCCGCGCCGACCTGGAGGCGAGCGCGCGCAACCTGACCACGGTGCTGGCGCGCTCGTTGCGCGAGCCCATGGTGCGCGACGACCTGTGGCAGGCGTTCGAGGTGATCCGCACGCCGCTGGCGGCGCGCAGCACCGACAACCCGCTGCAGGCTGTGATCGTGCTCGACGCCGCCAACCGAGTGTTCGTCGCCAGCGATCCAGAGCGCCTGCCCGTGCTCAGTGCGCTGGACGCCATCCCCGCGCCGCTGGTGGGGGTGGTCGAGCGCACGCGCGAGCTCGGACGGTTTGAATTCAAGTTCACACGCGGCCAGGCGGGCAGCGAGATGGCCGCCGCCGGTCCGATCGTTGCCGAAGACGGTACCCGGCTCGGCACCGTTCTCGTGGAGTTCGATGCCGAGCGCTACTACGCCCGCGTACGCTCCACGCTGCTCGATGTCGCGCTGCTGAGCCTGCCGGGGCTGCTGCTGCTGATTCCGCTGGGCTGGTACTGGGGCAAGCGCATGGCCGAGCCGCTGGCGCAGACCGCGCAGGCTCTGTCGCGCGTAGGGCACGACGCACCGTCGGCCATCGCCGCGGATTTGCCGCCCGCAAGCCACGACGAGATCGGCCGGCTGGCGCAGCGCACGCGCGCCATGCTCGATGAGCTGGCGCGCAAGGAGGCGCTGGAACGGGAGATGGTTGCCTCCGAGCGGCTGGCGGCGGTAGGACGCGTGTCCGCGGCGATCGCGCACGAGATCAACAACCCGCTGGGCGGCATGCTCAACGCAATCGACACCGCGCAGCGGCATGCCGAGCCCGACCCGTTCACGCGCAAGACGCTGGGACTGTTGGGCCGTGGCCTGCAGCAGATCCGCGCCACGGTCAGCGCGTTGCTCGTCGAGGCGCGGCTCGACTCCCCGCTGCTCGACGCGCAGGACTGGCACGACCTGCGCACCCTGATCGAGCCGCAGGTCCAAGCGCGCCAGCTGCGCCTGCACTGGCAGGTCGAACCGGCAGCGCAGGAGCGCCTTGCCCTGCCCGCGCACGAGATCCGCCAGCTGGTGCTCAATCTGCTGCTGAACGCGGTGAAGGCGACCAACGATGGTGGCGACGTTGAGCTCACGGTGGCGCGGGGGCCGGGTCTGCTGGGTATCGTGGTCGGCAATACCGGGGCGCCCATTCCGCCCGAACTGCTGGGACGGCTGTTCGAGCCGTTCGTCACCGCCACCGAGCGCGACGGCAAGCGTGCGTTCGGGCTCGGCCTGTGGGTGTGTTACCAGATCGTGCAGCAGCGGCGCGGTAGCATCAGCGTCGAGAGCGCCGACGGCTGGACCCGCTTCGCGGTGTCCCTGCCCATCGAGGAGAGCGCCGCAGCGACGTCGACGACCAAGGAGACTGCATGGCCCGCATCTGCCTGATCGAGGACGATCCGATCATGGGCGAGTCGCTGTCCGACCGCTTCGTGCTCGAAGGCTTTGCGCTGGACTGGTTCAAGCGCGGGGCGCCCGCGCTGGATGCGCTACGCAGCCAGCCATACGACGCGGTGATCAGCGACGTGCGCCTGCCTGACGTGTCCGGCGAGGATGTGTTCATCAAGGCCCAGGGCGAGGACGGCGCGCTGCCGCCGTTCCTGTTCATCACCGCCTATGCGTCCGTGGACCGCGCGGTCGAGATGCTCAAGCGCGGCGCGCACGACTACGTGACCAAGCCCTTCGACATCGGCGAGCTGGTGGCAAAGGTTCGCCGCGTGGTCGGCGAGGCTGCCGGCGCGACGATGGCGCAGGCTCCGGCAGGCGTGCTGGGCGTGTCGGCGGCGATGCGTGCGCTCGAAGCACAGGCGCCGCGCGTAGCCGCACGCGCGCGCACGGTCCTCATCACGGGAGACAGCGGCGCGGGCAAGGAAGTTCTGGCGCGCCATCTGCACGCGCTGGCGCATCCACACGGCGGCGCGCCCTTCGTGGCAGTGAACTGCGGCGCGATTCCCGAGAACCTGATCGAGGCTGCCCTGTTTGGCCACGAGCGCGGCGCGTTCACCGGCGCCGATCGGGCGCGCAAGGGCCACTTCGAGCAGGCGCATGGCGGCACCCTGTTTCTCGACGAGATCGCCGAGTTGCCATTGGCATTGCAGGTGAAGCTGCTGCGCGTGCTGCAGGACCGTCGCGTGCAACGCCTGGGCGCCGAAGCTGGTGTGGATGTCGACCTGCGGCTCGTGTGTGCCACGCACCAGGACCTGCGTGCACTGGTGTCCGCCGCCCGCTTTCGCGAAGACCTGTTCTATCGCATCAACGTGGTGCAACTCGCGGTGCCCGCCTTGCGTGACCGACCCGAGGACATCCCGTGGCTGGCGCAGGCCTTTCTCGCCGAGCAGGCCGCGCAGCTCGGCGAGCCGCCGCGCAGCCTGTCACCGGGGGCGCGTGCTGCCCTGCTTGCGCACGCCTGGCCCGGCAACGTGCGCGAGCTGCGCAATCGGATCGAGCGTGCCTGCGTGCTGTCGTCCAGTCAGGTGCTTACCGCAAGCGATCTGTTCGATGCCGTTGCTGGCGAGGACGTCCCAGGCAGTGCCTTGCCGACGCTGGACGCCTTCGTCGCCGAAGCCGAACGCGGCTATCTGCAGGCCGTACTGCAGAGGTTCGACGGCCGCGTGGGTGCGGCCGCGGCCGCGCTCGGCATCTCGCGCAAGACCTTGTGGGAGAAGGGCCGGCGCTACGGCTTGCGGGCCGACGACGCGCCGTTGTCCTGACCAGTCGCCCTGGCCCTAGCCGGAGATCGCCGGGGGCACAGTGCGCCTGCTGGGGAGCGCCAGCGTCACCAGCCAGCACATGAGCAGCATGGCTGCGCTGCCGGCCAGCGACCACGCGAGCCCGCCCCACTGGTACAACAGGCCGGAGAGCAGCGTGCCGATGAAGCGCCCGAGTGCGTTGGCCGCGTAGTAGAAGCCGACGTCCTCGGCCGCCTTTTCCGAGCCCGCGTAGGCGAGGATCAGATAGGAGTGCACGGAGGAGTTGACGGCGAAGATCAGGCCGAACAGCGCCAGGCCGCCGACAACGATCCATTCGAGATGGTCGACCTGTGCAACGACGACGGCCGCCAGCACCAGCGGCACCAGCGCCAGCGCCAGCGACCACCAGCGCGCCGCCGGCACCTCGCGGCTCAGGCCGTCGTCACTGCGACGGACGATCGCCGGCGCCAGCGCCTGCATCGCTCCGTAGCCGATCGTCCACAGGGCGAGGAAGGCACCGACCATCGTGAAGGTCCAGCCGGCGGAGTACAGGAAGACCGGCACGCCGACCACGAACCACACATCGCGTGCGCCGAACAGCGCCACCCGCGCCGCCGCCAGCAGGTTGATGCCGCTGTTCTTCGCAAAGAGCTCGCGCGCCGATTTCGACGCCTTGCTCTTGCCCATCAGCGGTGGCACGAAGGCGACCACGCCGATCAGGACGAGCGCCAGCAGGCCGGCCATCACCCACAGCGCGACCTGGAAGCCGAGCAGCTGCAGCAGCAAGCCGCCGAGGAAGAAGCCGATGCCCTTCATCGCATTCTTGCTGCCGGTGAAGAACGCCACCCACTTGAACAGCCGGCCGGAGGCCTCGCCGGCGGTCAGCTTGATCGCCGACTTGCTCGCGGTCTTGGTGATGTCCTTGGCCACCCCGCAGATGCCTTGCGCCAGCACCACCCACGCCACCGAGAGCGCGGCGGTCCAGTTGGGGGACAGTGCCGACAGCAGCAGGAAGCCCGTGATCTGCGTAGCGAGCCCGACCGTGAGCATGCGCGCGATGCCGTAGCGGGTGGCGAGCCAGCCACCGATCAGGTTGGCCAGCACGCCCGCCGCCTCGTACAGCAGGAACAGGAAAGCCAGCGTGAACGGCGAGTAGCCGAGCTTGTAGAAGTGCAGCAGCACCAGCATGCGCAGCGCGCCGTCGGTTAGCGTGAAGCCCCAGTAGGCCGCGGTGACGATGGCGTAGTTGCGGGTACCAGTTTGCATCGGCGCGACTCCTACAGCCCTTGTCCGTGCAAGTGGCAGGCGAGGTCGACCATGCGGCAGGAGTAGCCCATTTCGTTGTCGTACCAGGCGTAGACCTTCAGCAGCGTGCCGTCGGTGACCATGGTCGAGGGCGCATCAACGATCGAGCTGCGGGTGTCGCGTGCATAGTCGGCGCTGACCAGCGGGCGCTCTTCATAGCCGAGGATGCCGGCCAGCGGCCCCCGGGCGGCAGCGGCGAAGAGGGCATTGACCTCCTCGACCGTGGTGGCCCGTTGCAACTCGAACACGCAGTCGGTGAGCGAGGCGTTGAGCACCGGCGCCCGCACCGCATGGCCGTTGAGCTTGCCCTTGAGCTCCGGATAGATCAGCGCGATCGCCGTCGCGCTGCCGGTGGTGGTCGGCGCAAGGCTGGTGAGCGCGCTGCGTGCGCGACGCAAGTCCTTGTGCGGAGCATCGACGACGACGTTGGTGTTGGTGGGGTCATGGATGGTCGTGATCTGGCCGTGCCGGATGCCGATGGCTTCGTGCGCCACCTTTACGACCGGTGCGAGGCAGTTGGTCGTGCAGGAGGCGGCGGTGACGATGCGGTGCCGCGCGCGGTCGTACAGCCCCTCGTTGACGCCCACCACGAGGTTGAGCACGTCGCCAACCTTGACCGGGGCGGCCACGATCACCCGCTTGGCGCCGCGGTCCAGGTGCCCCTGCAAGGTCTCCGGCGTCAGGAACTTGCCGGTGCATTCGAGCACGAGGTCCACGCCGAGGTCACCCCAGGGAATCGCTTCCGGGCTCGCGTGGCTCGTGAATCCGACGGTCCTGTCACCCAGGCGGATCTGCTCGCCCTCGGTCGCGATGCCGGCGCGCCAGCGGCCCTGCACGCTATCGAACTCCAGCAGGTGCGCGGTGGCGGCAACGCCCCCCTTGATCTCGTTGACGTGAACGACGTCGAGCCGATTTGCGGCGCGCGGATCCTCGGCCGGACGCTGCGCACCGCCAAGCGCGGCGCGCAGCGCAAGCCGTCCGATGCGCCCCATTCCGTTGATTCCCACCCGCATGCGGCGTGCTCCCGTGTTGGTGTTG
Source organism: Burkholderiales bacterium (assembly GCA_020248785.1). GTDB lineage: Bacteria > Pseudomonadota > Gammaproteobacteria > Burkholderiales > Burkholderiaceae_F > JALHMQ01. The sequence continues at coordinate 8,609 of JADCGX010000065.1, forward strand.
CGACAATTCCAATCGTATGGAATTGTTGGGGCGGGCTGTGACAGGTGCGTTACATCACGGTCCGGGGCCATGTCAGCAAACGGTCACACGATCACGCAGTTCAGTTTGATACAAATGGAACGATGAAAGAACCCGACGCGATCAGGGCGCTGGCAGCACTGGCGCAGGGCACGCGCCTGCAGGCTTTCCGTGCATTGGTGGTCGCCGGTCCGGCGGGCCTGAACCCGACCGAGCTGGCGTTCCACCTCGACGTGCCGGCGCCGACGCTGTCGTTTCACCTGAAGGAACTGTTGCATGCGGGCCTGGTGACGCAGGAGCGCGATGGGCGCAACCTGATCTATCGCGCCGCCTTCGACGAAATGAACGCGTTGATGGACTTCATGACGGCGCATTGCTGCCAGGGCGCGGCCTGCGCCGTCAAGGGCAGGAAAGTGAAGTGCTGACAGAGGGAGACACAGGGCAATGGAAGAAAAGATCTACAACGTGCTGTTCATCTGCACCGGCAACTCGGCGCGGTCCATCATGGCCGAATCGGTCCTGCAGCACCTGGGGCGAGGTCGCTTCGTCGCCCATTCAGCGGGCAGCCACCCCAAGGGCGAGGTGCACCCCATGGCGCTGGCGACCCTCAAGTCGCTGCGCCTGAACGCGGATGGCTTTCGCAGCAAGAGCTGGAGCGAATTCGCGCAGCCCGGTGCGCCGCGCCTGGACTTCGTTTTCACCGTGTGCGACCAGGCGGCCGGCGAGGTCTGTCCGGTGTGGCCCGGACAGCCGATGACTGCCCACTGGGGCGTTGCGGACCCGGCAGCGGTGCAGGGCAGCGACGAGGAACGGCGGGACGCTTTTCACGACGCAGCCATCCTGCTCAAGCGCCGGATCGAGCTCTTCCTCGCGCTGCCGCTGAAGAAGCTCGATGCGATCGCGCTGCGCGAGCAACTGCAGCAGATCGGCAAGACCGGCTCGGTGCCCGCCTAGGCGTGTCTTGTCGCGGAAGCGGAGCAGCATGAACGCCGTGGGTGCCGACGCCCGGCCCAGCCCGGCTGCGGGAATGAGTGTCTTCGAGCGCTATCTCACGCTGTGGGTCGCGCTGTGCATCGTCGTCGGCATCACGCTGGGCCAGCTCTTTCCCGCGCCCGTGCAGGCGATCGGCAAGATGGAGTTGGCCAAGGTCAACTTGCCCGTGGGCGTGCTGATCTGGGTGATGATCATTCCCATGCTCCTGCGCATCGACTTCGGTGCGCTGGGGCAGGTGCGCCAGCACGCGCGCGGCATCGGCGTCACGCTGGCCATCAACTGGCTGGTCAAGCCGTTCTCGATGGCGCTGCTGGCGTGGATCTTCATCAAGCAGCTGTTCGCGCCGTGGCTGCCGGCCGACCAGATCGACAGCTACGTCGCCGGCCTGATCCTGCTGGCCGCCGCGCCCTGCACGGCCATGGTGTTCGTTTGGAGCCGGCTCACCAATGGCGACCCGTACTTCACGCTGTCGCAGGTCGCGCTGAACGACACGATCATGATCTTCGCGTTCGCGCCGATCGTGGCCCTGCTGCTCGGCGTGGCCTCGATCACGGTGCCGTGGGACACCCTGCTCACCTCGGTGGCGCTCTACATCGTGGTGCCGGTGATCATCGCGCAGGCGGTCCGCGCCCGCGTGCACAAGCGCGGCGGGCAGGCAGCGCTCGATGCGCTGCTGCGCGCGCTTGGCCCGTGGTCCATCGTCGCGCTGCTCGCCACGCTGGTGCTGCTGTTTGCGTTCCAGGGCGAGCAGATCCTGCGCCAGCCGCTGGTCATCGCCCTGCTGGCCGTGCCGATCCTGATCCAGGTGTTCTTCAATGCGGGGCTCGCCTACTGGGCCAATCGCGCGGTCGGCGAGAAGCACAATGTCGCCTGCCCGTCGGCGCTGATCGGTGCCAGCAACTTCTTCGAGCTGGCGGTCGCTGCCGCCATCAGCCTGTTCGGGTTCGATTCCGGTGCCGCATTGGCCACCGTGGTCGGCGTTCTGATCGAGGTGCCGGTGATGCTGCTGGTGGTGCGCTGGGTCAATGCCAGCAAAGCCTGGTACGAGGCGGGCGCCCGCACCTGAGGCGGGGCGCCCGCGGCTGCCTCCTACTTGTCCAGCAACAGCTTTTGCAGGAACTTGACGCGCGCGTAGAACAGGTAGTCGGCGTTTTCCTTCTTGCCGAAGCCGTGCCCCTCGTTCTCGGCGATCATGGTCCACACCGGCACGCCGTTGTTGCGCACCGTGGCGGCGATCTGCTCGGCCTCCTGCACCGGCACGCGCGGGTCGTTGCGGCCGTGGATGATGAACATCGGCACCTTGATGCGATGCGCGTTGTTCAGCGGCGCGGTCTCCTCCATCCACTTGCGCATCGCCGGGTCGCGCTCGTCGCCATACTCCACGCGCCGCAGGTCTCGGCGATAGCTTTCGGTGCGCTCCAGAAAGCTCACGAAGTTGGAGATGCCCACCGCCGGCATCACGCCGCGGATGCGGTCCGAGAAGTGCACCGCCACCGCATTGGCCATGTAGCCGCCGTAGCTGCCGCCCTGCACCACCACGCGTGAGGCATCCAGGTCCGGCTGCCGCGCGATCCAGTCCAGCAGCGCGCCGATGTCCTTGACCGAGTCCTCGCGCAGCCTGCCATTGTCCAGTTGGTGGAACGACTTGCCGAAGCCCGTGGAGCCGCGCACGTTCGGCTCGATGAAGGCGATGCCTAGCTCGTTGACGATGAAGTTGTAGCGGCCATTGAAGCCGACGCGTGCCTGCGCCTCGGGGCCGCCATGGATGTCGATCAGCACCGGGCGCTTGCCGGTGAAGCTCTTGGGGGGGCGCTGGATGAGGCCCGTGATGGTGCGACCGTCGAAGCTCTTCCAGGCGATCTGCTCGACCGGAGCGAAGCGCGATGTATCGATGCCCGCGGTGTCGGCCGCGACCCACAGAGTGCCGAGCGTGGCCGGCGCAGCGGCCGCGCGCAGATCGAGCATGCGGATCTCCGACGGCGCCGACGGCGAGGTCGTGCTGTAGGCGAGCCGGCTGCCGTCGGCTGACAGCTCGACGCCGGTCACGTTGGTGCCTTTGGGCAGCGGCAGCGGCAGGGGCTTGAGCGTTTCAAGGTCGAACAGGCGCGCCACGCCCACGCCGGCTTCGTTGGTGATGAACACGGCGCGCTTGCGGTCGCGCGACACCGCGCTGCCCATGGTGTCCCACGGAATATCGGCCGTGACGGGGTCGAACGTGTGCGACTGCGGGTCGTAGCGGTAGGTCTGGCGAAACTCGCCGAAGCGATCAGTGATCACCGTGAAGCGGCGGTCGTCCTGCGTGAATGCGGTGCCGAAGTGCAGCGCCGGCGCCTCGCCCTCGCGCGGCAACAGGCGCGTGCGCTGTCCGCTGTGCAACTCCACGCGCCAGACTTCCGCCTGGCTGGCGGAGATGTAGCGGTTGAAGAGCACGCTGCGGTCATCCGCCGTCATATCGCCGGCAAACCAGCCGGTCCCCGGTAGGTCGAAGCGCGCCAGCGGCTTGCCGGTTTTCACGTCGATCAGCGACACCGTGTTGGCCGTGCCGCCCGCGCCCGCGGCGCTTGCGTCGACCTTCGCGCAGGTCGCGAGCACGGCGGTGCCGGCGCGATTGAAGATGCCGGCGTCGCAGCGCTGGCCGGGCTCCGTCAGCGCAGTCTCAATGCCCGTGGTCAGATCGCGACGGAACACCTGCGTGGCCTCGTTGCCGCCGCGATCGCGCTCGAAGACGATGATGTTCGGGTCGCTCGGCAGGAAGTCTCCGCTGCGGGTCGGTTCGTCGGCGGTGGTGATCTGCCGCAGCTGCTGGCCCGGCGCGCTGGCCAGGTGCAGCTGGGTGCGCTCGGCGTTGGCGGGCCCCGCGCGCCACACAACCAGCAGCCGCTCGCCATCGGGGGTCATGTCAGCGAGGCCGGCGCCGCGGAACTCGGTGTAGCGGCCCACCCGCGCGGGCAGGCTGGCAGGCACCGGCGGCACGCCGGTCATGGTCAGCGCCGCTGGCGGCGTGAGCGTGTTTCCAGGCGGCGTAGCCGGGGTCGAGCAGGCCGTCAGGACACAGGCCACGGCAAGCGCGGGCAGGGCAGTGCGATGCATGAGGAGCTTCAGGAAGGTTGGAGTCGGGGATGCACGACCAGTTAGCGGTTAGGCGTTGCCAGGGCCGAGCGAATTCGCTCGATCCGTGCGCGATTGACGCCAAAGTCCTTGCGGCCGATGCGCGATGCTGAACGAACATGGATCACGCCGCCTTCGGGTGCGACGAAGAACTCCACATCGTCGACGAAGCGCAGCCAGCGGGTCGTGAACTGGACATAGAGGTAGTCGGGGGATGAGGTCATGATGCGGGCGCCCGGCATCTTGAGCACGATCTCGCCGATGCGCGTCAGCGCCTGCGCCCCCGCGTCCGGGCCGGTGCCGACATAGCGCAGTGGCTCGATCGCCGCATGCTTTGCGGCCTCCCAGTCGTACAACCCGGCCTGGCTGCTCACCGAATTCTCGGTACGCGAGGGCGGCTTGAGCTTGCCGTCCTTTACGCCCAGATCCGTCGGCAGCGTGCCCTTGAGGAAGCCGAGCTGGCCGGCGACCAGCGGCACGATGGGGCCGATGATGAGCGCAAGGGCGAGGGCGGGCAGGAGTCTCATTTTGATGATCGAATCTCAGCGCGAGCCACGGACGTTACCGCAGGCCCGCGCAGCCAGCGCTGCCGCCCCGGCCGGAGTTTCCTTATCCTGCGGGCGGGGCGGCACGTTCTTGCTCGAGGTCCCTTAGTCCGTTCAACGCCGGGTTTATGCGCATCCTGCTGGTCGAAGACGATCCGATGATCGGCGCTGCCGTCGCTGACGGCCTGCGCGGTGCCGGCTATGCGGTCGACTGGGTGCAGGACGGGCATGCCGGCAGCCGCGCGCTCGCGGCGGACACGCCATATGCGCTGCTGGTGCTCGACATTGGGCTGCCCGGCCGCGACGGCCTGAGCCTGCTGCGCGAGCTGCGCGGGCGCGGCGGCAGCCTGCCCGTATTGCTGATGACCGCGCGCGATGCCGTGAGCGACCGCGTGGGGGGTCTGGATGCCGGCGCCGACGACTATCTGGTCAAGCCGTTCGACTTGGACGAACTGCTGGCGCGCGCGCGCGCCCTGCTGCGCCGGGCCGCGGGCCGCGCAGACCCCGTGCTGTCGCATGGGCGCCTGCGGCTCGACCCCGCCGCGCACCTGGCCTGGCTCGACGACGCCCAGCTCACGCTCTCGGCGCGTGAGTTCGCGTTGCTGCATGCACTGCTCGAGCGGCCCGGCGCCGTGCTGTCGCGCGCGCAGCTCGAGGAGCGGCTCTACGGCTGGAACGAGAGCGTGGGCAGCAATGCCGTGGAGGTGCACATCCATCACCTGCGGCGCAAGCTAGGCGACGGCGCGATTCGCAACGTGCGCGGTGTCGGCTACACACTGGGCAGTGACCAGCCGGAGACGAGCTGATGCACTCGATTCGCCGCTGGCTGCTGTTCGCGCTGCTGGCGCTGCTCGCGGCAGTGGCGTTGGTTGGCGGCACGCTCACCTACGCCAGCGCGCGTGCCGAGGTCGATAAGCTGCTCGACGAAGAATTGCGGCAGGTGGCGCTGTCCCTGCGCGATCACGCGCGGCTGGACACCGAGCGCATCGAGCGTTCGGCGCAACGTCCGGAGCAGCGCCTGCTGGTGCAACTGGACGATGCACGGCGCGCGCAGCCGTACCGCTCGCGCGACGTGGCGCCGCTGCCGACCACGCGGGCCGAGGGCTTTCGCTCGATCGAACACGCGGGCGAGGCGTGGCGCGTCTTTGCGCTGCCCAATGATGTGCAAACGATCCAGGTGGCGCAGCCACTGGCGCAGCGGCGCTCGCTCGCCCTGTATCTCACGCTGCGCATCCTTGCGCCGCTCATCGTGCTGATCCCGCTGGCCGCGGCGCTGCTGTGGTGGATTGTCGGCCGTGCCCTGCGACCTCTCCATGCGCTCGGCGCGCAATTGAGCCAGCGTCAGCCGGCCGCCCTTGCCCCGCTCGCGCTGGAGCCCCTGCCGGTCGAGGCGCAACCGCTGGTGGCGGCGCTGAACGCTCTGCTGGCGCGCTTGCAGGCCGCGTTCGAGCAACAGCGCAGCCTGGTGGCCGATGCGGCCCATGCGCTGCGCACGCCGCTCACGGCCGTCACCCTGCAGGCGCAACTGGCGCAGCGGGCCAACGGGCCGGAGCGTGACGCCGCGCTCGCGCGCCTGGAGGCAGGTGTCAAGCGCGCCAGTCATGTCGTCGCGCAGCTGCTGGCCCTGGCGCGGCTCGATCCGGAGGCGGCAGGCGCGCCGGCCCGACCGCTCGATCTCGCGCAACTGGTGCGCAATGTGGGCGACGAACTGCGCCCCCTCGCGGAGCGCTCGCAACTCGCGCTCGAGATCGAGACGCCGGCCCGCGCTTCCCTGGCAGGCCACGAAGCGGCGCTCCACATGGCCCTCACCAACCTGGTGGACAACGCGCTGCGCTACACCCCGGCCGGCGCGGTGCGCGTGGCCCTGGACCAGGAGGCCGACAGCTGGACGCTGCGCGTCAGCGACACCGGCCCCGGCATCCCGGCCGACGAACGGGAGCGGGTGTTCGACCGGTTCTACCGCGGGCGCGACAGCACTGCTCCGGGCAGCGGGCTGGGCCTGGCGATCGTGCGCGAAGTGGCGCGGCTGCACGGTGGCAGCGTGCACATCGCCGAGGCTGCCCCTGGCCGCGGCACGACCGTGGTGCTGTGCCTGCCCACCAGCCCGGGTTTGCCGGACCCTCTTGACGACCTTTCTTGCAGACCTTAAGTCGCTGTTAAGTGTCGCGGCGTAGGTTTCGTCCAACAGCGCTTCGCGGTGCTGTCCTCAACTAAGGCGCCTGTCCGACCGGACCGGCGCCATTTTTTTGCCCGTAGTCTCTCTCGGCGTGCGTGCGCGCCTCCTCAACCTTCCACCAAGCGGTCCGGCCGCCCAAGCTTTCGCGCCCGTAGCAGTGGCAACAGCTTCGTTTCGGCTCGGGCCGCCGCGAGCAGAGCGACTCCAGCGGCTCGCTGCAAATGGGGGCTCTGGCCTGCTGGTCTGCTTGACCGACGTCACTGCAGGCGGCAGGGACAGGGCGGAGGTGGCTGCGCATGGCCGACACGCCACGCAAGGGCGCTACGCTTGCACATGCTCGGGCTTATGGCGCTTGCGGGGCTTGTGCGATCGCCGCAACCACCATGGTCGCCGGCAGCGCGCGTTGGCGCGTCATGCAAGCTGGCATCGTCGCGAACCCGGAGGCAACCACCATGACAGCGAAAGGAACAACAATGATCACTGGTTCGACGAGACTGATGGCGCGACTGGCCGGCGTCGTCGTGGCAACGGCGCTGCTGGCAACGGCGCATGCGCAACAGGCCACGCAAGTGGACTCGGCGGCGCTGCTCGCTCAGATCCAGAGCGACAAGCGCGGGCTCGTCGCCAAGGCGATGAAGCTGTCACCCGAGGAGGCGGCCAAGTTCTGGCCGCTGTATGAGAAGTTCCAGCGCGAGCTCGAGCCGGTCAACCGCCGCCAGACGCGCGCCGTGGTCGACTATGTCGCGGCGGAAGGCAAGCTGACCGATGCCAATGCCGACCGCTTGATCCGCGAGGCGCTCGACGCCAATGCCGAGGAGGCCAAGCTGCGCAAGAAGCACTATCTTGAGTTGAAGAAGGTCCTACCGGCGACCCGGGCCGCGCGCTACGTGCAGGTGGAGAGCAAGCTCCAGGCTGTCAAGCGTTTCGAGGCGGCCAAGGCGATCCCGTTGGCGGAGTGACCTGACGAGGCCCTGGGCGGGATCCATGTGCCGGCGCTGTCTTTGCAACAGCGGCGTGTCTATGATGCCGGCAAGCTGCAAATGGGGGTCGACATCCTGATCGTGCTCGACTCGGCGGCAGCGCCGCCGCCGCGGATTGCACTGTCGATCGTCGCAGCGGGGCGTTGAGCCTCGTCGTCGCGACTAACCATCGGCCGAGGCGGGACCGCGGCATCCAGCCACCCGCGTAGCCCGCCCGTGTAGCCTCGCGGGCATGCCGCGCATTGCCTACACGCTCGATCACGCCGACCTGCATTGGCAGGCGGTCCGCGCGCAGGGGGCCGGTGGACAGAACGTCAACAAGGTGTCCAACGCGGCGCACCTGCGCGTCGACGTTCACGCGGCCGCGCTGCCCGATGCGTTGAAGACGCGGGTGCTGGCGCTGCGCGACAGCCGCGTTTCGACCGACGGGGTCATCAACATCAAGGCCCAGCAGCACCGCAGTCTGGAGAAGAACCGCGCCGAGGCGCTGGCCCGCCTGCACGAGCTGCTCGATACCGCAGCCTATGTAGCGCCCATGCGCCGGGCGACCAAGCCGACCCGAACCTCGCGGCGCAAGCGGGTCGAGTCGAAAATCAAGCGCGGAGAAGTCAAGGCGCTGCGCGGACCGGTGCGCGATTGAGCGGCGCCCCCTCGCTCTGGCGTGATGTTTCGTTGTCCGCCGTCGTGGCGGGCTTCGTTGCCGTGCTCGTGGGCTTCACGAGCTCTGCCGTGATCGTGTTCGAGGCGGCCCGGGCGGCGGGTGCGACGCCGGCGCAGACGGCCTCGTGGCTCTGGGCCCTGGGCATCGGCATGGCCGCGACCTCCATCGGCCTGTCGCTGCGCTACCGCATGCCCGTTCTGACCGCCTGGTCCACCCCGGGGGCCGCGCTGCTGATCACCAGCGTGGCCGGAGTGCCGCTGCCGCAAACCATCGGCGCGCTCGTCGTCTGCGGCGTTCTCGTCTTCGTCGTGGGCGCCACCGGCTGGTTCGAGCGGCTGATGCAGCAACTGCCGCTGCCGCTGGCCTCCGCCATGCTGGCCGGCGTGCTGCTGCGCTTCGGCCTTGACGCGTTCGCCTCGATGGCGACCCAGCTGGCCTTGGTCGGCGGCATGTTCATCGTCTTTCTCGTCCTGCGCGTTGTCGTGCCGCGCTATGCGGTGGTCGGTGCGTTCGCGGCCGGCATCGCCATCGCCGCGGCGCAGGGCGCGCTCGGCGAGGTCGATCTGTCGGTGGCGCTCACGCGGCCGCAGCTCGTGCTGCCGCAGTTCTCGGTGGCGGCGATCGTCGGTGTGGCGTTGCCGCTCTTTGTCGTGACCATGGCCTCGCAGAACGTGCCGGGGGTGGCCACCCTGAAGGCACATGGCTATGCGCCGCCGCTGTCGCCGGTCATCGCGTCGACGGGGCTGGCGACCGCCGCGCTCGCGCCCTTTGGCGGCTTTGCATTCAATCTGGCGGCGATCACCGCGGCGATCTGCATGGGGCCCGAAGCGCATGCCGACCCACGACGCCGCTATACCGCCGCCGTGGCGGCCGGCGTGTTCTACCTGCTGCTGGGCCTGTTCAGCGCGGCGGTCACGGCGCTGTTCGCGGCGTTTCCGCGCGAGCTGGTGCTCGCAATTGCGGGCCTGGCGCTGCTGGGGACGATCGGCAACGGCCTGCTGGTCGCGCTCAAGGACGAGCCGCAACGCGACGCGGCGCTCATCACCTTCCTCGTCACGGCCTCGGGGCTCACGTTGTGGTCCATGGGTTCGGCCTTCTGGGGCCTGGTGGCAGGGTTGCTCGCGCTCGCAGTGCGTCGACTGAAGCCCTAGCCGATGGCGCGTGCCGGACGAGATCCGGCACGCGCCACACCGGCCGCCACGGTCTTGCTCGCGCGCCTGAATACGGCCGCTTGGCCACCGTGACGTTCTCGACCGCACGCAGGCCCGCCAGCGCGATCTGGCGCTCCTGCTCGGGCGTCGCCTGGGGCAGGTTGCCGTCGCCGGTCATCACCAGGCCAAGGCGCTGCGCCTCGATGAACCCGGCGCGCACCTGTGCGCGCGACTTCTCGGTCACGTTCTCGGACGTCGACGTCGACTGCGCAAAGTCGCCGTCGCTCATCGGCAGCAGCCCTTTGCGTTGCGCCTCGAGAAACTCGGCGCGGGACTTGGTCGCCATGTGCACGGCCGTGGCCTCGGCTGCGGTTGTGTCGATGTCGGCGTTGGCGCTGCTGGTCAACATGGCGAACGGCGCTGCGACCAGAAAGCTCAGGACATGTTTGACGTTGCGTTGCATGGTCCACGCCTCAGTTCGCCGTGGCGAACATTGAAACGGTCGCGGGCTCGGATGACGGCACCGTGTGCGACCTCCTCACGGGCACGTCTGGCCGCTCGGAAGCGGCGCCGGACCGTGTGCAGTCCGGCCGGAGCGGTCACGCCAGTGCGACCGTCCTGCCTGCATAGACGCAAGGGCGCGGCACGCCGCGGACAATGAATTTCCGACCTGTCTGGTCGTGACTGCCGTTCGTGAACATTCACGGGCCATGTGTGGGTGGTCCGTGGGCGCTCGGCGCCTGCAATGCGGACATCGAAGCAAAGAGGTGCTGCCGATGTCCACTGAAGCGTTGCTCGAGCGCGTGTGCCGCGGGGAGCCCGGGGCCCGCGCCGAACTGTTCGCGGCTGCCTACGACGCCCTCACGCGCCTGGCGCGGGCGCACTTGCGTTCCGCCAACTGGCCCGCGGAACTCGACCACACCGCCGCCGTGCACGAGGCCTACCTGCGCTTGGCCGAAGCGCGCTCGCTACGGCCGCGGGACCTGCGCGCCTTTCTCGCCTACGCCTCGCGCGTGATGCGCTCGGTGATCGTCGACGCGCTGCGCCGTGGTGGCGGGCAGGACATGGCGACGCTGGACGAGTCGGTCGAGGCGCTGCCGGCGGACGCGGGCGAAGGTCGCCTGCACGATGCGCTGCTGGCGCTCGAAGCGGACGAGCCGCGCCTGGCGCGGCTTGTGGAGCTGCGCTGCTTCGGCGGCTACGGCGAGCAGGAGATCGCGCGCGTGCTCGCGGTCACCGACCGCACCCTGCGGCGCGACTGGGAGCGTGCGCGCGCAAAGCTGCAGCTTGCGCTGCGGTAGCGCGTGTCAGCTGGCCGACTGCTTGACGAAGCCGCGACGCACGTCGATGTCGGCATCGAGGGCGCGGCGCGCGGCCTCGAAGGCTTCGCGCGCGGCCACGTACGGATCCTCGGCCGCCGCCTTGGTGATCGCCAGGTCCTTGCCCTTCATGTGCAGATCGAGCCGCACGTTGAACTCGCGGCCTTGGTGATGATGCAGGCCCACGGGTTCGACGGTGATGTTGCAGCCGGTCAGTGCCGGATGCACCTGGCCGAGCTTGACGGCCTTGTCGTGCAGCGCCTGTTCGAGCGTCGGCGACGCTGCCATGTGAAGGAAGCGGACTGTGATCGGATACGTCATGATGCGTGCTGCGGGAGTGATGGGGCGGGCCGCTTGTGTTTGATCGATGCGCGGCTCAAGTCCATGGTCTGCCTTCGGTGGCGCGCTGCATTGATGCGCCTCAACAGACGGTGCGAGGTGGATCCCGGATGTCTCCCGACAACGCCATAGCCGCTGGCCTGCGCGCCGGTGCCGATGGGCCGTTGCGCTGCGCCTGGTGCGCGGGCGCGCCCGACTACGAGAAGTACCACGACCATGAGTGGGGCTTTGCGGTCGCGGAGGATCGGCGGCTGTTCGAGAAGCTGTGCCTTGAGGGATTTCAGTCTGGTCTGTCGTGGCTCATCATCCTGCGCAAGCGCGAGAACTTCCGGCGCGCCTTTGCGAACTTCGACATTGCCGCCGTGGCGCGCTTCGGCGCCCAGGCTGTGGAGCGCCTGCTGCAGGACGCCGGCATCGTGCGCCACCGCGGCAAGATCGAGTCGGCCATCAACAACGCGCACCGAGCGAGCGACATCGTCGAGGAACTTGGTTCTCTGGCTGCGTACGTGTGGAGCTTTGAGCCGGAGGCCGCGGATCGTCCCGCACGCCTGACCTGGGCCACGCTGCGGTCGCTCACCATGTCGCCCGAGTCCGTGGCGCTGTCACGCGACCTGAAGCGGCGCGGCTTCAGTTTCGTCGGGCCGACCACGATGTACGCCTTCATGCAGGCCATGGGGCTGGTCAACGACCATCTGGAGGGCTGCAGCCGCCGCGCCGCCGCCAGTGCGGCACGCGCCGCGCTGGACACCACCCCCTGACGGACGCGCGACGCCGCAGTGGCTCGCGCCTCGGTGCCGCGTGTGGCGGGTGCTGGCCTTCGAGCGTTTGCGGGGCGCAGCCGGCTTGCTTGCCTTGGCCGCCCTGCCAGTCTTCTTCGCGGCATCCTTCCTGGTCTCGCCAGCGACCGCCCGCTGTTTGTTGACGATGCGCGCGGCCACTTCCTCCTCGCGCCCCGGGTAGCGGTGCTCCGTCCCGAACTCGTCCTTCATCTCCTGATACTCGCGTTCACGTTTGCGGTTGGCGCCAGCCGGCATGGGACCCTCCTTCATCTGCCCCTCGCGCGCGGCAAGCCGCGCGCCGGCATCCGGCCAGCTTTGCCGCGCTGAGATACTCACGTCCCATGGAGGCGATCCTCTCGGTCACCATTCCGTTCTTCGGCCTCGTGCTGGCCGGGTACATCGCGGCGCGCGCCAACTGGCTGCCCGAGGCGGCCGTCCCCGGCCTGAATGGCTTCGTCCTGTACTTTGCGTTGCCCTGCCTGCTGTTTCGCTTTGGCTCGTCCTTGCCGGTGGCGCAGGTGCTCAATCCGGTCGTGATCGGGCTGTGGCTCGTCGCCGCGGCCATCATGGTGCTGGCCACCGTGTGGCTGACGCGCGGCCCGACCCTGGGTATGAAGGACGCCTCGTTCGGCGCGCTGACCGCCGCGTTTCCGAACACCGGCTTCATGGGCGTGCCGCTGCTGCCGGCGCTCATGGGGCCGGCGGCGGCCGGGCCTGTCATCAGCGTCGTTCTGGTGGATCTGCTGTTCACGAGCTCGCTGGCCATTGCATTGTCCAAGGTCGGCGGGCATGGCGACTCGCCGTGGCTGGCTGCCAAGCGGGCGCTGCGGGGTGCCGTGTCCAACCCCTTGCCTTGGGCGATCGCACTCGGGCTCGTGTTCTCAGCGCTGCAACTGTCGCTGCCGGGGCCGGCGGCCACCATCGTCAAGATGCTGGCTGATGCGGCCACGCCCGTGGCGCTGTTCACCATCGGCACAGTGCTCTACCGCGCCGCCGCGCATGTCCATACGCGCACGCCGGTAGCGCAGTACCTGCCGATCGCGCTGGCCAAGCTACTGGTGCACCCGCTGCTGTTGTTCGCGCTGAGCGCGGCGGCGCTGCAAGCCGGCGCATCGATCAGTGCCTTTGCGATCACCGTCATGGTGCTCGCCGCAGCCTTGCCTTCGGCCAGCACGGTGTCGCTGCTGGCCGAGCGCTATGGCGCCGACAACGGGCGCATCGCACGCATCGTCGTCAGCTCCACGGTGCTGGCGTTTTTGACGTTTACGCTGATCGCCTGGGGCGCCGGGGTTCAGCCGCGGTAGGTGCCGTGCTGGCGCTCGGGACGGCCACCTGTGTAGGCGCCCATCGCTGGGCGGCCACTCGCGCAAAGTGCCCGCGCCGCCTCGGTGGCAGTCATGCCGCCGCGCGATGCGTCTTGCGCAAGTGCTCGACCGAGCGGGTGATCAGTTCGGCGAGGACGGCCTGGTCCACGTCAGCCAGCGACTTCAGGTACAGGCATGCCTTGCCGGTCTTGAACTTGCCGCGTTTCGCGAGGAGGGTCTCGGCGTCGGCGAAGCCCGCCATCACGTACAAGGTCGGCGCTTGCGCGCGCGGCGAGAAGCCGGCCAGCGGTGCATCACCCTCGCGCCCGCTGTCGTACACATAGCGGTAGCTGCCAAAGCCGACAATGCTCGTGCCCCAAAGCCTGGGCTTCTCGCCGGTGACCTGCTGCATCAGCCTGACCACCGACTTGCAGTCGGCGCGACGTTGCGGGTCGCTGACGGCATCGATGAACGCGCTGACGCTCCCTCCCGCGGCTTGGGTCTTGTTCTGTGCCGTCGGTCCCTCATCAACTGCCGCGGTTACAGCGCGGCGATGGTCTGCACCTCGACCAGGAATGGCTCCTGCACCAGTCGGTCGACGACAAGCAGCGTGTTCGGCGGGTAGGGCCGGCTGCCGAACATCGCCGGAAAGCGCGCCTTGCGCCAGACCATGAACTTGGGGATGTCCTGGGAGTGCACCAGGTAGGTCGTGAACTGCACGACGTGGTTCCACCCGGCGCCGGCCGAGCGCAGCGCGGCCTCGACATTGGCAAACACCTGGGTGCATTGCGCGTCGAAATCCGCCTCGCCGACGATCTTGCCGCTTGGGTCTGCCGCCAGCATGCCGGCGATGTAGAGCATGTCGCCGCCGCTTTTGACACGCGTCACGTGCGAGTACTGGCCGAGCGGCGCGCCCAGCTCCTTGGGGTTGTAGATCTCGATGCGGTCGGACATGGCGTTGGCGTGTCAGACGAGTGGTTGGGGCAGCAAGCGTAGTCTTGGCACATGCAGCCCGCCAATCCCAATTTGACCCCGGATCAACCCGAGTCCCCGCAGGACGACAGCGCCATCGTCGCGGCCACCCGCCGCTGGGTCGAACGCGCCGTCATCGGCCTGAACCTGTGTCCGTTCGCCAAGAGCGTGCACGTCGGCGAGCGCATCCGCTACGTGGTCAGCCACGCGCGCACCGCCGATGCGTTGCTGGCCGACCTGGGCCGCGAACTGCGGGCGCTCAATGCTGCCGATCCGCAGGAGGTGGACACGACGCTGCTGATCCACCCCTTCGTGCTGAACGACTTCCTGGACTACAACGACTTCCTGGACATCGCTGACGCCGCGGTCGAGGCACTGGGGCTCACTGACCAGCTCCAGGTCGCCAGCTTTCACCCGCAGTACCAGTTTGCCGACACCGAGCCCGAGGACATCACCAATTACACCAACCGCTCGCCGTATCCCACGCTGCACCTCCTGCGGCAGGCGAGCGTGAACCGCGCGGTCGAGTCGTTTCCCGAGGCCGAGGCGATCTTCGGCGCCAATGTCGAGACCTTGCGCAAGTTGGGGGCGCACGGTTGGGCGCGGCTGTTCGGTGACTGAGCTCGGCAACCACGAAAATCGGGGTCTGACCCCGATTTTCTGACCCCGATTTTGGCTACGGCCGGTCAGTCGCGCTGCTCGCCAGGCTTGGGCTTCAGGCCGTAGGGCGCCACCAGGGCCCACACGTGCGCGGGCAGCATATTCTTGATCTTGCGCGGGGCTTCGCGGCGCAGGTGCAGCACGCTCTCGATCGCCTTCATCTCGACGCGTGAGCGCGCGAACTCCAGCCCGCGCGGCCCGATCTTCGGCATCAGCCAGCCCACCAGCGGGCGCAGCCACTGCGGCATGCGTCGCAGCGGCAGTCCGCCGGCGGCCCTCTCGGTGTTCACCAGAAAGCCCTTGACCGGCCCGGCGCGCCGGCCGGCGCTGCCCGGTGCCTGCAGGCGCACTTCATCGCTCAGCAGGGCCAGCAGTTGCGCGCCGCGCGCATTGCGAACGATCACCCATTGCTCGCCTTCGCCGCCCATGTAGCCGACCGTCAGATCGGCCAGCGTATTGGTGTAGTCCACGCAGGTGCGGCAGGTGAGCGGAAAGAAGTCGGATGGCAGTTGCGACAGCGGCAGCAGGAGGAAAGGGATGGCCGTGCGGCGACCGTCCGCGAAGCGCAGCTCGACGTGATAATCGGCGCGGAACTCGAGATAGGTGATCTCCTCCGGCCGCACCTTCACCTGGCGCGCCACCAGTGCGAGGAACTCGTGATAGCGCTCGGTGGTGGTGTTGTCCGAGCACGGCGTGCCGATGACGACCACGTCGTCGAACCCGAGTTGGTCCTGCAGCGCGCGCAGCGCATAGACCTGGCACGGAATGCCGATCACCGCGAGCCGCTTGATGCCCTGCGCCCGCGCTGGCTCGAGCAGCGACAGCAGTGGCGCATAGCCCATTTTCATGCCGCGGCACTGCGCCATGTCGGCCGCCTGCGTCACGAGCACGGGTACCGGCCGCCACGGATCGTCGTGCGCCGAGGCCATGGTCAGCACCGCGTCCACCGAGCCCGTTTCGAGCAGGCGTTCGCCGATACGCGTCGTGATGCCCGTCCACTGGCTGCCCGGCGAGGGCGCGCGCAGGGCGGCGCGCCACATCTGCAGCGTCACGCCAAAGAAGCCCTCGTCGGCGCGTGCCGAGTCGCGCGTTCGGCCATGCACGCGAGACTCGAGCGTCGCGTAATCGGGCTGGATGAACTGGCAGGCGTGGCCGCAGCGATGTGGGTCCGACGAGCGCGAGATTCCGCAATCGGTACACAAGTCGCGCCGGGGCGGCTCGGTTCGCACCGCGATTCGCTGCATGGGCACACTGTCCATTAGGGTCAGACGATCACTTGGCCGCTGGCCGCAACAGCGCCGCCCAGTCGATCGGCCCCCGCTCGAGCCGCTCCTTCAGCTTTTCAAGCGTCCACGCACTGCCCCAGGTGAAATGCTTGAGTACGCCGTCGAACGCCGCGCCTTCGCCATAGCCTGGCTGCGCGAAGGTGATGCGCGTGCGCCGCGCATCCAGCGGCTCCACCAGGACTACGGTATGCAGTGACTGGAAGGTCGGCACGTCGAACGCGGTGCTCGGTGGTGCCTGCACGTTGCGAATGGCCAGCATGCGCGGCGACAGCAGCGCGATGATCTCGTTGCGGATGTTGGAGGTGTCGCCCATGCGTGTGTCGGGCCGGTAGCTGGTCTCGATCACGCCGCCCCGGCGCAGGTCGACGCGCGCAAACGGCGCCGCCCAGCTTTGCCAGCCTGCACCGCTGCGCAGCGCCTCCCAGACGGTTGCCGCCGGTGCCGCGGCAATGACACTTTGGCGCAGCGTGCGCGTGCCGTCGGCCTCGCGCGTCACCTCTGTCTGCACCGGCGAGGCTGGCGCAACCGCCGGCTGCGCGTGCGGCGCACCGGTGCACAGCGCGGTGACCAGCAGGCCGGACTGTAGCGCGCGCCGCAGCGCGCCTTGCGTCGAATGCATTTGCTTCCTCCCGTGCTTATTCTTGGGCCGAGCTTAGTCGCGCAGGCGGCAAGCGACCAGCGCAATCGTCTCGGCGACAGGGCGCTACTCCATGAAGCCTGGCTCGTCGCCCGGCAGGAAAAAGTGCAATGCGCACCGGGTGCAGCCACTCCGCCCGCACGGCCTGCGGATGACGCAGTGCCTTGGTCGCGTAGATCACGACCAGGACGGCGAACAGCACGCTTACCAGCGGCACGATCGCGCTGCCGACCGCAACCGGTGCGCCGAGCACCGGGGCCGCGCGATGCGAGGCGAGCCCGAGACCCATCAGGCCCATGACGCCGGCGAACAGGGTGACGGGCAGGCGGGCCAGCGGCGGAGCCTTGGCCGTCCCGGGCGGTTGAGCGGCCGGCGGAGCGTCAATCGTGCTCATCGGACTCCTTGAACGATCCTGCCTCGATGTTGCCGCAATGTCGGGTTGGCGGCGGTGATGCGCATCACCTCGCGCTTGCGCGCGCGGCGCGTCGAAGCACGCCGGTTCGGGCCCTCGGTCTGGCCGCCAGTCCCGACGCCTTACAGCGCAGGCGACCGGCCTTGGCCGTCGTATGGAGCCTCGGGGGCCGCGGGCGGCCGGCGAAATCCTCCGGCCCACGCCGTTCGTCGCAGACCGCGGCGGCGTCCCGGTCATCGTGAGCAGCCTGCCCAAACCAAGCGACGGTGGCATGAAACGCGTCTTGCGCGGATGAACGTCCGCTGGCGCGGATGAATTGCAAGGCTGCCCGGGCGCCCGTGCACCCGAGTCCAGCCATGTTTCGTCCGCCTCGCCGCACTCCGTCGCAATCCGCTGGTGACTGAGTCGAGCGCTGCCTACATTGCACTCCATCGACAACGCATTGCCCCAACCAAAGGACCCCGCCATGAACATCCAAGCCCAAACCAAGATCGTCGCGTTTGCCCTGGCTGCCCTGACCAGCGTCAGCCTGCTCGGCGCCACCATCGGCGGCATGCAACCCAGTGGTCAGACCGACGTGCAACTGATCGCGCTGGACACGGTCACGATCACCGCGCCGGCCCGCGTCGCAAACTGAGCGCCCGGCGCCCTGGAGGCGCCAGGCCCGCAGCGCCCGGTCCCGTGGCGTCGCCCGCGCACCAGGGCACGTACCGAGCAGCCCGGCTTCAGGCCGGGCTGTTTGCTTTGATCGCTTGCCCAACTCAACGGGCGAGCATCGCGGGCTAAGCTTCTCGCCCACCAATTGCCTCAACGGCGCGAGTATTGAACTGCACGCACGGCCGGAGCATCGCGGTCCACCGGCAGCGGGCGCTCCGCACGATTCGCTGGCGCAACCGGCCGCCGCGCCGTTGACGATGTGCGGGTGGTGCTCGTACGCACAACTTGCCACCGTCGGTGCCACGGATTGGAGGTCTCGCCGTTCCGAGTCACGCTTTTGCTGCGGCGCGGCGATGATTCCGAGCGGGCGCGGGGCCAGGAATGTGACGGCACGGAGTAGCGTGGCGCAAAACTGATGCTGCTGAAACGGGCGTGCGCCGTGGCGGCCGCCTGCCTGCCCGGCGTCGGTACACGAGCCACCGAATGGCTGTTGAAGCAGCCGGCGCGCGGACACTACTCGGGAGACACAGGGTGCTGGTCCGGTTGATGCGAGGCCGCGCGTCGATCGCGCGAGTCATTTTGCTGGCCGCGGTCGCGTCGCTGGTGGCGTACGGCAGCGACTCGCTTGCGCAAGTGAAGCTGCGCGTCGGCTACGCCGTGGCGCGCGGCTCGCACCTTGGCGACGGCGTCGATGCATTCGCCAGGGCGCTCGCCCGTGCGGCGCCAGGCCGCTTCGTGGTCGAGCATGCGCCGGCGGGCCAAGCCGGCGGTGAAGCGGAACTCATGCGCGGCGTGCGCGACGGCTCTGTCGAGCTGTGCGCGATTTCGACCGGCCCTGTTTCGAACCACGTGCCGGAGGTCCGTATCCTTGATCTTCCGTTTCTCTTCCATGACTACGCCCATGCGCGCCGCGTCCTGGACGACACTATCGGCCGCAATCTGCTCGACAAGTTTCCGGCGCGCGGACTCATCGCATTGGCCTGGGCCGAGCATGGCTTTCGCCATCTCACCAACAACAAGCGGCCGATCGTCTATCCGGACGATCTCAAGAATCTGCGCATCCGAACCATGGAGAACCCGGTGCATATGGCCGCGGTCAAGGCGCTCAAGGCGCAACCGCAGCCGTTGCCACTTACCAAGCTACTTGAGGCACTGCGCGCAGATCGGCTCGATGGCCAGGAAAGCCCGGTCACGGTCACCACGTCCTCGAAGATCCACGAGTCGCAGAAGTTTTTCTCCTTGACGGGACATTCCTACTCGGCGGGCTTGATTCTCATCGCGCCTCAGAGGGTGTAAACGAATTTAATATCCCATGCGTTACGTCTCGGTCGAGGCAATTCAGCATGGGGGGATGGATGGCGAAGAGCACTGCAACCGAGCGAGCCGGCCGGCCTGGTCGCAAGCCCTCGTTGAACGCCG
>JADCGX010000066.1 GCA_020248785.1 Burkholderiales bacterium
AGACGCCGGTGCGCCTGACCGACAAGCAGAAGAGGCTGCTGCGCGACTTCGACGCGAGCCTCAAGGAAGGCGGCACCAAGCACTCGCCGCAGACCAAGGGGTTCATGGATCGCATGAAAGGCTTCTTCACTGCCGAGTGAGCAGCCCGCTCGTGCGGCATGCAGTGCTCTGCCTGGCGTCGCAGGCTCTTGTGCGTCGGTGCCGCAGCCAAGGCATTGCATCTGGCGATCATCAGGGCAATCTCGTCGTTTCGGCGCAGGCTGGGAACCGTGCGAGTTGCGCCTTTCACGATAGACGTTGGATCGTCGCCTCCGCGGCAATGGTGCGTCGACGCGGCGATCGTTACGGCTCGAACGCCTTGCTGCTCCTTGCTGCATGAAGTTTGGAGCAGTTCAGCGCGTCAGCGCTCAAGACCCCTCGACGCTCAAGACCCCTCGACGCTCAACGCTCGACGTCCTCGCCGCCCGCGCTCCTTGACTTGAAGCACTCAGCGCGCGAACCCTGCTGTGTTTGAACGCGCACCCTTTGGTCCGCGTGCGGACTGCGCGCCGCTCAAGCAGCCTACTGCGCCAGCCACTGGCGGATCTGCTCGTACACCGGCGGCGCGCTGAGCAGGTCCAGATGCCCGGTCTGCGCGGCGATAAAGGTGTTGCCCGCGGCGAAGTGCAGCGCGTAACGCGGGTCGTCGTGCTCGCCCAGCGCACTACGCAGCGGCACCAGGCCGTCACCGACTAGCCGTTTGCGCGTGCTCACGGGACCAGCGCCCAGGTGGGCCGCGACTGCGTGGCAGCGCACGTCGGCCGGCAGCGGGACCGGCGTGCGCTGGTTGTGCGCGGGCTCGGACGGTTGTGCGGCCCAGTCCGTGTCAAGCAGGCAGCCATGCCGCAGATCCATGATGCCGGCGCTGCGCACGCGGCTGAGCTTGGTGAAAGGTGCCGTGAAACCCGACAGAGCAAGCAGGCTCTCGAACGCATGGCCCCCGCGCTCCAACGGCGCACCGTGATGCGGTGTGCCGAGGAAGATCATGGTGCGCAGGCGCCGCGGCCAATCGTGCCCGGACAGGCTGCCGTAGTGCAGGGCGCTGCGCGCCACCAGGCCGCCCATGCTGTGCGCCAGGATGTGCAGTCGGGCGCCGGGCAGCGCGCCGGCTAACGCGTTGAGCTGCCCGGCCAGCAACTGGCCGTTGGTCGAGACACGCCGGCCCGTGTTGTAGTGCAGATAGATCGGCGCCAGTCCAAGGTCGCCAAGGTCGCGTGCGAGCGCCGCGCCATGGTCGTGGCCGTTGCGTTGCCACTGCAAGTCGTTCATGCACAGCCCGTGCACCAGCACGAGAAGCCGCGGGGCGCGGGCAAGTGCGCTGTCCTGCGCCATCGCTGCCGGCGTCAGCACGCGGCCGTCGCTGCGCCACTGCATCGGGATCGCGAGCGGATTGTCGGTGTCGTGCAGGTAGTCGCCGAGCACGCCATTGAGCGCGGCCAGCACCGCCTCGCGCCCCGGCGGGGAATCCATCTCGCCCAGCAGCGTTCCCGCGCGTCCGAGCACGAGGTCGATGCCGCCGCCCACCGCGCGCGTGATGCCGCGCACCGTGCCGTAGACCATGCGGGCGATGCCGTGCACCGGCGCCTGCACCAGCGGACCGCCGAGACGTGCCGGTGTGCGGGCGATGCGGGCCTGCAGGGCTTCGGCCAGGTCGGCGACGCCCGTGGTCGCATCGACCGCCATGCGGCTGAGGCCGCGCAGGTCGGTCACATGGTTGCGCAGCTTGCTTGCCAATCGTGGCTCCGGTGAGCACCGCGCAGGCGATCGCACGCTTGCGACCGCTTCGACTCCGCATTGTGCGCCCGCGACGCCCGCCGCTCGGCCTGCCCCGTCGCGAGGCTGTCCGCGGTGACCCTTCGTGCGGCGGGACACCGGCCTTGCACGCGCCAATGGACAATGCGGCGCAGGCGGACCGCCTTTGGCGCGGCCAAGGCCGTGACCGCGGGCGGCATACTGCGCCCGGCGTTCGACAGGAGACTCAAGGTGCCGCAGCCGATTGTCCGCGTGTACATTGCCGTCAGCCTCGACGGCTGCATCGCGCGCGAGGACGGCGCGCTCGACCGGCTTGAACCGGTGCACGTCGCGGGCGAGGATTACGGTTACGCGCAGTTCTTCGCGAACATCGATGCCCTCATCATCGGGCGCAACACCTACGACAGCGTGCTCGCGTTCGCGCAGCGGCCCTTCGGCGGCAAGCCAGTCACGGTGCTTGCTCACCGTGCGCTGACCCCGCAACATGGCGAGCTGGCGTACGCGGACGCGCCGCGCCCGTTGCGGGAGCGCCTCGCCGCGGCGGGTTTGCGCGCTGTCTACCTCGATGGCGGCCAAGCGATCCGGCAGAGCCTGCAGGAACATCTCGTCGACGAGCTGACGTTGAACATCGTCCCGGTGCTGCTGGGGCGTGGCCGACCGCTGTTCGCGCCCGCGGCTGCGGCCTTGAACTGGACCTTGCTGAGCTCGCGCAGTTTTTCCAGCGGCCTCGTGCAAAACCGCTATCGCCGCAGTTGACCTTGGCCAGCGCCAGAGAATCGCGCCCGCGCCGACGAACGCTGCGCATGGTGCAGGTCCGCTCAAGAAGGGGTCGGCACCGGCCGACTCCGGGCCTTACGCCGATCACGCTGGCGGCTTGCCGCGCAAAGCAGCCAAGGACCGACTGAACCTCATGGGCGACGCACAACACTGGGACACCATCGTGATCGGCGCCGGTGCCGCCGGCATGATGTGCGCCGCCGTCGCAGGCCAGCGCGGCGCGCGCGTGCTGATGATCGATCATGCGGAGAAGCTCGGTGAGAAAATCCGCATCTCGGGCGGTGGGCGCTGCAACTTCACCAACATCCACACCGGCCCCGCCAACTTCATCTCGGAAAACCCGCACTTCGCGCGCTCGACGCTCGCCCGCTACACCGCAGCCGACTTCGTTGCGCTCGTCAGGCGCCATGGCATCGGCTTTCACGAGAAGCACAAGGGGCAGTTGTTCTGCGATGAATCGGCCGAGGACATCATCGCCATGCTGCGAGCCGAGTGCGCAACGGGCGATGTGCGCTGGGCCATGCCGTGCAAGGTGCGGCGGGTCGCCAAGAACGCCGAGCAGTTCGAGGTCGACACGGAGCAGGGCACGCAGCGCGCCAGGCGCGTGGTGATCGCCACCGGCGGCCTGTCGATTCCCAAGATCGGCGCCACGGATTTCGGCTTTCGCATCGCTCGGCAGTTCGGTCTGCGCGTCGTCGAGCCTCGGCCCGCACTGGTGCCGCTCAGCTTCCATGCCACGCAGTGGACGCCGTTCATGCCGTTGGCGGGCGTGTCGCTCGATGTGCACGCGCGCTGTGGCGCAGGCGCGTTCGATGAAGATATGCTCTTTACGCACCGCGGCCTGTCGGGCCCGGCGATCCTGCAGATCTCCAGCTTCTGGACCGAGGGCGCGCCGATCCGACTCAACCTGGCGCCGTCTTTCGGCACCGACGCGCTGGTGCAGGCGCTGCTGGCCGCCAAGCATGGCGGGCGGCAGGCACTGCAGAGCGTGCTGGCCCAGCTTCTGCCGAGGCGCCTTGCCGAGGGCTGGCTCGCCAGCCAGCGCATCGACGGCGCGCAGCGCATCGCCGACGCGCCGGATCGTCTGCTGCGCGCGCTGGCGCAGTCATTGACCGACTGGCAACTCGTGCCGAGCGGCAGCGAGGGCTATCGCAAGGCGGAAGTCACGCGCGGCGGTGTCGCCACCGATGAACTGTCACAGGCCACT
Organism: Burkholderiales bacterium; assembly: GCA_020248785.1. Lineage (GTDB taxonomy): Bacteria > Pseudomonadota > Gammaproteobacteria > Burkholderiales > Burkholderiaceae_F > JALHMQ01. Next base: position 3,776 of record JADCGX010000066.1, read on the forward strand.
TTGGAAAGCCGGCGCGTGCCTGGGCTGCACTTCATCGGCGAGGTGGTCGACGTGACCGGCTGGCTCGGCGGCTACAACTTCCAGTGGGCGTGGTCGTCGGGGTATGTGGCGGGGATGGCCATGGCTTGAGCGGGTGAATGGTCATGCGCGCGGCGTGAGCGCATTGCACGGCATCACGATCCAGACTTCACGCCGCATTCAAGACCGCAACGCCGCGATCCGCTCGTCGATTTGTTGCAGGATGCTCTTGGGCAGCGGCCGCGCGATGCTGCGTGCTTGCTCGTAGTGTCGCAGTGCTTCAGCGGGCCGCGCGAGCTGTTCGAGCACCTGTGCAAGGCGAAAGTAGATGCGAGCGTCCGGCGCGGGCGCCAGTGAGAGCGCGTGGTCGAAGTGCTTGCGGGCGCGCTCGAACTGCTTCTGCTCCTGCGCCACGCGGCCGAGTCCGCGCGCGAACTCGGCCTGGCGCGGCAGCTTCTGCGCGCCAAGCTCGAACGCGCGTTGCGCGTCCTCGAAGCGCTTGTGCCGCAGGTGCTGGTAGCCAACGCCCTCCATGGTCTCGATCCACGCCGCGCGAGCCACGCGCTCCTCTGGGACCGGCATCCTTTCTAGACGCGCCGCCGCCTCTGCAAGCTTGTCTTCAGTGACTTCGATCTGCGCCCAGGCCAGCTCTGCAAGCGCCGGCTGCAAGCGCGCGAACTCTTGTGTGTTCCGTCGCGCCTTGTCGACGCCGCCGCCAACGAGGGCGGGCGCCATCAGGTAGTACGAGTTCAAATCGAGCCGCGCTTCCAGACTGTGCGGCGCCAACTGCACCGCGCGCTCGAAGCTGGAGCGAATCCTCCCGGCGTACCGGACGCCGGCCAACATGCCCGCCTCAACGGCCTTGCGCCCGAGTGTCTGCCCGAGCGCGCCGTGGCACTGGGCGTTCTGCGGATGCGCCTCCACGCAGCGCTCGGCCGCGGCAACGCCCGGGTCGAGCGCCTTGTCGCCCACCTGCGCGCCAAGGCGCGCCAGGGCGATCAGGCCCGTGGCGTCAGACGAGTTGATCGCAAGCAGGCGCTGCGCCTCGCGCTCGACCGCCGGGAAATCGAAGCGGTCGAACGCAGCGTCGAGCGCAGGCGACTGCGCCTGCACGCCCGTGCTGGCCGCGAGCGCGAGCACGCCTGTGGCCAGGGCGCCGGCGAACTTCATTGCAGCGCCATCCACGCGCGGCATGCGGGATCGGTTTCAGCCTGCGGACGGGGCGCGAAGCGGGCGGCCTGCACGTGCTCGCGCGACACCGGACGCCACGCGAGGTCGACGACTTGGCCGTCGCGCTCGATCTGCATCGTCACGTCACGGTCGATGTCGCCGTGGTCGATGAAAGCGCGTCTGATCGCATCGCCCTCGCGCAGGCCGGCGCCGGCGGCGGCGCCGTTGGGCACCACTCCGGTGACGCGACGATCTTTCAGCGTGGCTTCAAAGTCGAACCCCAGCTCGTAGCGCGCGTACACGGCAGGCTGCATCGTGAAGCACGGGCCCAGCAGCGCGTCACGGTAGGGAATCGGCGCGCCGCGCTCGACGATCTGCTCGACGTCGCCGCGCGGAGCGTCGCCAAGGGCAGGCCGCAAGGCGACCAGCAGCCGGTCGGTGGCGAGCGCCGCCTCGCCGTGGGCGCCGCGGTCCCGCGTTGGCAGCACCAACGCCTTGAGCAGCGCCGCCAGACTCGTGCCGCGGCTGCGCAACTGCGCATCCCAATGCAGCGCGAGCAGTTCGCCACGCTGATAGGGCAGGTCGCCGACCGCACGGTCCGTGAAGAAGAGCTCGCGCACCACCGCGTTGTCGCGCTCACGCGCCTCGGAGCTTTCGTACTTGCGGATCACGCCGTTCAGGTTGCGCGCATAGTCTTCGACCGACCACTGTCCGGTCTGTACCAGCATGCGGTGCATCAGAAAGTTCGTGAAGCGCTGGCTGAACCAGTAGCGTAACGCCTGGTCGCGCGCGTCCGGCGACGAATCCATGCCGCCGAAGCGGATTGGAATCCAGGTGTGCAGTCCCTCGTGCGCCACCAGGATCTCGAACGGTGCGCTGGGTACCGTGAAATCGCGTGAGACGTTCATCGCGAACGCGTTGTAGACCTGGGTGCCCGACGCCCGGCCGCGCTCGAAGTCGTTGGGAATCAAGGTCACCAGGTAGTGGGCAAAGTCATGGTCCCCGAAGAACTCGCGCTGCGCGCGCACCAGCGCCGCGGTTCGACCCAGAAACTCGCCATCGCTGAAGGGATGCGAGCCACGCAGGGCGACCCACAGACTCTGCCCCTCGATCCGTACGCTGCGCAGACGAAAGTCCCCAAGCGCGATGACTGAGTGGCGCAGCATGGACTGATCGACTCGCTGTGGCGGCCAGCGGACCTGACGCGCCTGTGCCTGCGCGGGCTCGGCGCCAAAGCTTGTTGCCACGGCCCAGCCGGCAGGCAGATCGAAGTGCCAGCGCACCAGCACCTTCTGGTTGGCCGCCCAGACGGGCAGCAGCAGCACGCCATAGCCGAAAGCTTGCGCATAGTCGGGGCGCAGGATCGGTTGGAAGAAGCGCCGATCGTCGAGCCGCGGCTCGCCGAATTCGACGATCTCGTAGGTGTAGGCGAGGTCGCCCGTCGGCGGGTGTTCGATGCGGTAGAAGACGGGGTTGTCATCATCGCCCCCGCGCCCGCCTGGCAGGTCGACCAGGCGTGCGCCAGGCGAGGCTGCGCTCAGATTGCGCACGCCCTGCTCCAGGCCCGTGGCGCCGCCCCAGCTCCGGGCGAAGACAAGGGTGGTCGCGCGCCGGCCCGCCGCCGGGACTTGCACGCGGAAATGCAAGCGCGTGCCCGTCGTGGCAACCTGTGCTTGCACGGTGATCGTCACCGGCACCGGGGTGCTGCCCAGCGGAACACTGTCCGCATGGGCGACCGTGGCCATGCTGGCGACCAGCGCCAGCGCCGCCGCCGCTTTTGTCCTACCACCGCTCATTGCGTCTTGCCTCCCAACTCGCGCCACGGAAGCCGGAACGTCTGCGTCCACACCTTACGTTTTGCGTCGCTCTGACTCGAGGCTGCGGCGCCGCGATCCGTTCGTCGATCGGTTGTGATGGTCTTGGATAGAGCGGAGGGCAGGCTGCGCGCGTTCTCGTCGTGCCGCAGCGCCTCGGCCGGCTGCGCTCATTGCTCGAGCACCTGCGTCCGGCGGTCGAAGACGCGTGCATCCGGCGCCAGGGCCAGCGCGAGCGCGCCGTGGCACTGCGCGCGCCGCGGATGCGCCGCCACGCAGCCCTCGGCCGCTGCCACGCGGGCGTCCAGCCTCGCCGCGTCAAGCCGCATGCCGTGCCGCGCCAGGGCGCCGACACCTTGCAGGAGCCGTGACGTTGGCGGCAAGCGGGCGCTGCGCCTTGCGCTCGACGGCCGGGACATCGCAGCGATCAAACGCGGCGTCGAGCACTTCGGTCTGTGCCGGCGCGCCAGCATGGGCGGCGACGGCGAGCATGAAGGCGGCCAGCGCGTGCGATGTCTTCATCTGTCTTCACTTGTCTTCATTGCAGGGCGATCCACTGGCGGCAGGCTGGATCGGTCTCGGCCCGCGGCCGGCGCTCGAAGCGCACCCCGGCAACCGTCGCTGCAGCGACGGGCCGCCATGTGATGTCGACCAGCTTGCCGTCACGCTCGACCTGCAGGAGCGCATCGCGCTCGGTGTCGCCGCCGTAGATCGACCAGCCCTTGAGCACATCGCCTTCACGCAATCCGGCGGCGGCGGCAGCGCTTCCGCTCACGAGTCCGACCAGCCGGCGCTGCTTGACGCTCGCCCAGACGTCGAAGCCGAGCTCGAAGCGCCGGAACTCGGCCGGCTGCATCGTGAAACACGGGCCAAGCAGCGTGTCCCGATAGGGGATCGGCCCGGCCGCTTCGACCAACGCCGCCACGTCGGCCCGCGGCTGGCTGCCGAGCAGCGGTTCGAGCGCGGAGAACAACCGCTCGGTGGCAAGGGGCTGGCGACCTTGATCGCTTGCAGTCGGGGGCGGCAGCAGCAGGCCGCGCAAGATGGCCGCGGTGCTGCTGCCGCGCTCGCGCAACTGCGCGTCCCAGTGCAGCGCCAGCAACTCGCCGCGCTGGTACGGCAGTTTGCCGACAGCGTCGTCCTTGAAGAACAGCGCGAGCACCGCACGGTTGTCCCGCTCGCGGGCCTCCGATGTTTCGAACCGCTGCACCATCGTGTTCAAGGTGCGCGCGTAGTCGTCCAGCGACCACTGCCCGGTCTGTACCAGCATGCGGTGCGTCAGAAAGTTCGTGAAGCCCTCGCTGAACCAGTAGCGCAGCGCCTCGTCGTTGACGGTGGGAGACGAGTCCATGGTGCCGAACCGGCCCGGCACCCAGGTGTGCAGATTCTCGTGGGCAATCAGGTGCTCGAAACTTGGGCCGGGCACGGTGAAGTTCGCCGGCACGTGCATCGAAAACGCGTTGAAGATCTGGGTGCCGCCCGTCGAGCCCTGCGCCAGGCCATTGGGCAGCAGCGTGATCAGGTAGTGCCGAAAGTCGTGGTCGCCGAAGAACGCGCGCTGGGCGCGTACCAGCGCGGCGGTGCGTTCGACGAAGGCGGCGTCGTCGAACTGATGGCGACCGCGCACTGCAATCCACAGCGGGTGGCCTGCCAGGTCCACGCGCTGCAACCGGAAGTCACCCAATGCATGCACCGAGTGCCACAGCTTGCCGAACTCCACGAGCTGCGGCGCAAAGCCGAACGATCGCGGCGCCGGCTGGGCGGGCGCTGCGTCGAAGCTCGTTGCCACCGTCCAGCCGGCCGGTAGGTGCATGTAGCGCCACTGCACGCGCACCCGCTGGTCGGTGTTCCAGCGCGGCAGCAGCCATGCCGCGTAACCGAAGAAGAACGCATAGTCGGGGCGCACCAGCGGCTGATAGAAGCGTCGGTCGTCAGTCAGCAGCGGGTCGCCGTACTCGATGAGGTCGTAGCGGTAGGCGAGCTCCCCCGTGGGCGAGTGGGCGATGCGCTGCGCGATCGATCCATCGCCGACGTCGGCCGGGCACGTCACCGGCGCAGCATCGAGCAGGCGCGCCCCCGGGCTGATGACGCGTAGGTTCTGCATGCCTTGCGGAAAGCCCGTGGCGCCGGCCCAGCCTTGCGGCAGCGTCAATGGCGTCACGCGTCGTCCTGCCGCAGGCGTACGCACGGTGACGACCAGCCGCGGCGGAATCTCCTCCGGACGCGGTTCGACGGTGATCGTGACCGCCGGCGGGGTGGTCGAGTTATCGAGGTTGTCACAGGCGCCGGAGGCCGCCGCACCCGCCGTTGGGGCGGCTTGCGCCAGTGCAGTGCCCGCCCACACCACGGCGAGTGTCGCTGCGCTCCAGGTGCGCAGCACGCCTTGCGGCGTCATTGCGGCTTGCCCCCCAGTTCGCGCCATAGGAACGAGAAGGTCTGCGCCCACATGCGGGCGGCTTGTGCGTTGTTTGCCGCTGCGCCATGGCCGCCTTCGATGTTCTCGAAGTACAGCACGTCGTGGCCCTGCTCGCTCATGCGCGCCACCATCTTGCGGGCGTGGCCGGGGTGCACGCGGTCGTCGCGCGTGGAGGTGTAGAGGAAGATGCGCGGATAGCGTGCGCCCTTCTTGACGTTCTGGTAGGGCGAGTACTTCTCGATCCAGACGCGCTCCTCGGCCTTGTCGGGGTCGCCGTACTCCGCGACCCACGAGGCACCTGCCAGCAGCTTGTGGTAGCGCAGCATGTCCACCAGCGGCACCTGCGAGACCACCGCGCCGAAGAGCTCGGGTCGTTGCACCATCGTGGCGGTCACGAGAAGTCCGCCTTGACTGCCGCCCATGATGCCCAGGTGCCGGGGCGAGCTGATGCCGCGCTTGATCACGTCCTCGGCAACGGCGGCCAGGTCGTCCCAGCTGCGCTGCTTGTTCGCCTTCTGCGCGGCCAAGTGCCAGGCCGGACCGAACTCGCCCCCGCCGCGCAGGTTGGCAACCACCAGCACGCCGCCCGGCTCAAGCCAGCCCTTGCCGAAGCCACCGGAATACCACGGCGTCAGCGACGCCTGAAAGCCACCGTAGCCATAGATGAGCGTCGGATTGCGGCCATCGAGCTTCAGCCCGCTGCGCATCACCACGAAGTACGGAATGCGCGTGCCGTCCTTGCTGGTCGCCTCGTGTTGCGTCACTGACAGGCCGCTGGCGTCGAAAAACGCCGGCAAGGCCTTGAGCGTTTGCGCCTGTGTCGGCTCTTCTGCCTGCCGCAACTGCAAGGTGGTCGGCGTGGTGAAGCCCTGCACGGCAGTGAAGTAGGCGTTACTGTCCCAGTAGGTGCCCACCACATTGGTGTGCGTGCCGGCCGGTTGCGGCACCTCGCTGCGGCGCCACTGTCCGTCCGCATGCCGCAGCACGGTCAGGCGCGCGTTCACGTTGTCGAGCGAGGTGACGAGAATCGCATCGCGCGTGGTCGCAAACTCCTCCAGGACGTGACGCGTCGTCGGCTCGAAGAGCACATCGAAGCGCCGCTCGCCCGCCATGAAGCGCTCGAAGTCCACCGCCAGCAAGGCCCCGCCCGGGTAGGTGCGACCGCCGACTGTCCACGGCGTGCGCGTGGTGACCAGCAAAAAGTTGCGAAAACTGGCTGGCGTGGCATCACTCGGGATATCGAGCTTCACCAGCTTGCCCGCGCGCTCGACGAAGTGTTCCGAATCGAAGAACGCATACGCGCGCCGCACCCAGTCGCGCCGCTGGCCCGACTCGCGCTCTGAAAACGCGGCCACGCTGACGTCGCCGGCCTGACCCTCGAAGACGGTGCGGGCCGCGGCGAGCGGCGTGCCGCGCCGCCACTCTTTGACGATGCGCGGATAGCCCGAGGTCGTCATTGATCCCGGGCCAAAGTCGCTGGCGACCCACAGTGTGTCGATGTCCTTCCAGTTCAAATCCTGCTTGGCCTCGGGCAGTGCGAAGCCGTCCTTCACGAAGGACTTGTCGGCCAGATCGAACTCGCGCTGCACAGTGGCGTCCGCGCCGCCACGCGACAGCGCCAGGATGCAGCGACGATACGGCTGGCCGGATCGCTCCGGGCGCAAGCAGTCGGCACCCTTCCACACCCAGTTCTCGTTCTCGACCTTGGCCAGCGCATCCAGGTCGAGCACCACTTCCCACGCGGGCTGCGCCTTGGCGTACTCGGCGAGCGAGGTGCGGCGCCACAGCCCGCGTGGATTGGCCGCGTCGCGCCAGAAGTTGTAGTAGTGCTCGCCCATCCGAGTGACGTAGGGAATGCGGTCACGGCTGTCGAGGATCGACAGCAAGTCTTTCCGTAGCGGCTCATAACGCGCATCGGCCGCGAACTCCTTCTCGGCCACCGCGTTGCGCTCGCGCACCCACGCGAGCGCCTTGTCGCCGGTCACGTCCTCCAGCCACAGATACGGGTCATCGGTGGCGCTCTGGACGACGCCGGCCTGGCCGGGCGCGCTCTGGGCGGTTGTTGCCATCGGCGACATCAGCAAGACGGACAGGCAGGCGAAAGCGGCGCGTAGCACGACGGGATGGCAATGCTGTGGGGCAGACATGGGGCGCATAGGTGTCGGTGTTGGGACGGCATGATCTGCGAACAATAGCGGCAACTGACCAGTTGCGCCGCCGCGGCGGTGACGATGGGTCACGGCCGCGGATGAACTGCCGATATGGGGGCCGACTGCTGTCGGCGTCGCCGCCGACGCGGCCCGGCTATCCTGTGACAGTCCGCCTCGCATGGAGTTCGTTATGCAGCGCGCTGGCTACGGCTTGCTGCTTGGGTTGGCCGCTGCCACGCTGCTGATGGCAGGTGCGGCGCGCGCGCAGGAGGTGACCGTCTTTGCCGCGGCGAGCCTGCAGAACGCGCTGGAAGACATCGCGCGCAGCACGCAGAAGACAACCGGACGCACGCTGCGCTTTTCTTTTGCCGCTTCCAGCGCTTTGGCCCGTCAGATCGAGCAGGGCGCGCCGGCGGCGATCTTCGCCAGCGCCGACGAGCAGTGGATGGACTACCTGGCCGAACGCAAGCTCATCGTGCCCGAGACGCGCCAGAGCCTGCTGGGCAACCAGCTCGTTCTCGTGGTGCCGGCCAGCAGCAGCGCCACAGTGGAACTCAAGCCCAACTTCGATCTCGCGGGCCTGCTCGGAGCCAATGGTCGCTGGGTCACCGGCGACCCAGCCAATGTCCCGGTCGGACGCTATGCCCAGCAGGCGCTCATGACGCTCGGCGTTTGGCCGCTGGCGCAGACACGGCTGGCGCGCGCGGAGAACGTCCGGGTCGCACTGGCGTTTGTCGAGCGTGGCGAAGCGGCCGCTGGCGTGGTCTACGGAACCGATGCCGCGGCCTCGCAGCGGGTGCGGGTGGCCGGCGTGTTTCCGGCCGACAGCCACGCGCCGATCAGCTATCCGTTCGCGATCGTCGCCAGGAACGACAGCCCGGCAGCGCGCGAGGTCCTGCGTCTGCTCGCCAGCGCCGAGGCGCGCGAGATCTGGCGTAGGCACGGTTTCAGCACGCGCTGAGAACTGTGTCCGGGCTTGCCACGAGCGACCGCCTTGTCCCGTCGTCCCGCGCGCAGGCGCGAGGCGTTCGATAAGACGGCTGCGGTAGCCTTCGCGCCCATGCTGACGCCCGCCGAACTCGACGCGCTGCGCCTGAGCCTGCAGGTGGCACTCGTGGCCGTGTCCTTCAGCCTGCCCCTGGCGGTCGCGTGCGCCTGGCTGCTCGCGCGGCACACCTTCCCGGGCAAGAGCCTCGTCGATGCAGTCGTGCATCTGCCGCTGGTGCTGCCGCCCGTCGTCGTCGGCTACTTTTTGCTCGTGTTGTTCGGCATGAAGGGACCGCTGGGCGCCTGGCTGTACGAGACCTTCGGCATCCGCCTGATCTTCACGCGCTGGGGGGCGGCACTGGCGGCGGCGGTGATGTCGTTTCCGCTGATGGTGCGGGCGATCCGGCTCGCGCTCGACGCGGTTGACCAGGGACTGGAGGCCGCGGCGCGCACGCTCGGAGCCAGCCGCATCGATGTCTTCTTCAGCATCACGCTGCCCCTGATGCTGCCGGGCATCCTGTCGGGCTGCATCGTCGCCTTCGCGGCCGCGCTGGGCGACTTCGGTGCCACCATCACCTTCGTCGGCAACGTGCAGGGCGAGACGCAGACGCTGTCGCTGGCGATCTACAGCCTGACGCAGTCGCCCGATGGCGATCGGGCGGCGCTGCGGCTGGTGTTGATCTCGCTGGCGCTGGCCATCTTGGCGCTGACCATCTCCGAGTGGCTGGCGCAACGTGTTCGGCGCTACATCGGGCGGGCATGATGGAGCGGCTGCGCGTACGGGCCCGCAAGGCCCTTGCCTCATTCGTGCTCGACGCCGAGCTCGATCTGCCCCTGTCCGGTCTGACGGTGCTGTTCGGCGCCAGCGGCGCGGGCAAGTCGACGCTGATGAACCTGATCGCCGGCCTGCATCGGCCCGATGCCGGGCACGTGCAGGTCGGTCCGCTGGTGTTTTTCGATGCCGACAGAAGCATTGACGTGCCGGTGGAGCGGCGCGGATTGGGCGTCGTGTTCCAGGACGCGCGCCTGTTTCCGCATCTGTCGGTGCAGCAGAACCTTGCTTACGGCCTGAAGCGCGCGCGTGGCCGACCCGTTGCGATCGGTCTCGACGCGGTCGTCGAGTTGCTCGGCATCCGCGCGCTGCTGATGCGCCGACCTCACACGCTCTCGGGTGGCGAGCGGCAGCGCGTGGCTATCGGGCGCGCGCTGCTGGCGCAACCGCGATTGTTGCTGATGGACGAGCCGCTCGCATCGCTCGATGCGCCGCGCAAGGCCGAGTTGCTGCCTTACATCGATCGGCTGCGCGATGTGCTGCGCGTGCCGATCGTGTATGTCACGCACTCGATCGACGAGGTGCTGCGCCTTGCCACCTCACTCGTGCTGCTCGACGGCGGTCGCGTGGTCGCAGCCGGTTCATTGAGCGAGGTGTTGCGGGCGCCGGCGGCGCGACGTCTGCTTGGCGAGTCGCAGGTGGGCACCCTCGTGTTCGGTCGGGTGCAGGCGCACGACGACAACTACGGGCTGACGACGATCGCTTGCGATGGATTCGAGTTGCGCGTGCCGCGCTTGCCGCTGCCGCCTGGGGCCGCGGTGCGTGCCCGCCTGCCTGCGCGCGAGATCGCGCTGGCGCTGGCACGCCCGGTCGATGTCAGCATGACAAATCGCCTGCCGGGCGTGGTGCAGACCGTGGAGTCGCATGACGTGCCGTACTGCGCGGTGCAGGTGCGCATCGGCCGATCGACCTTGTTGACGGTCAACATCACGCGCGAGTCGGCCGACCGCCTGGCGCTTGCGCCCAGCCTGCCGGTATGGTGCCTCATCAAGACAGTGGCGCTCGATGCGGGCGCGCTGGCGCTGGCCAGTGGCAGCGCCGCCGAAGCGCCGGCGCCTGCTTCTTCTGCGACCAACGACGCGCGCTTTCCGCCGGCCACGCCGCCGCGCTGAGTTGCGCAACGGCGCCGGCCACCGCCTGTGCACTGCGTCTTTCGCAGGTACGCGGTGCAGCGCGAATACGCGTTTGAGGAACGACGTGAGTGCCGTTCCGCCGCCTACCTCAGTGTCCGGGCAGCGGAAATTCCACCCGTGCCATGCCGTGGATCGTGGCAAGGTGCCTCTGCGCGCCTCTGCTGCCCGTTCATTTCAGTGCCAAAGCGCGAGCGCCGAAATCTTCCTGGACTTCTGCCCGCATTGCGTCCATGTGCGATGGCAAAGCCATCGCGTGCACGACGCAACGCACCTAACTCGGCACGTACGCCAGCCGCACGTAGATCGGCGAGAACGGCGTGGCCTGCGTGATCTCGATGAGACTCTCGCGGGCCAACTCCAGCAACGCGAGGAAGTGCACCACCACCACTGGCACGCCCTTGCTCGGATCGAACAGCTCCGAGAACTCGACGAAGCGTGCCCCCTGCAGCCGCTTCAGGATCATGCTCATGTGCTCGCGTACCGAGAGTTCCTCGCGGCCGATCTTGTGGTGGGCGTAGAGCTTGGCGCGCTTGATGACATCGGCCCAGGCATCGCGCAGTTCCACCACGTTGACGTCCGGAAAGCGCTTGACCATCGACTGCTCGATCGTCACCACCGCGCGCACGAAGTCGCGGCCCACGCGCGGCAGCTCGTCGAGCCGGGCGGCGGCAAGCTTGATGCGCTCGTACTCGACCAGGCGCCGCACGAGTTCGGCGCGCGGGTCCTCGGCCTGTTCGCCCGAATCGGCCTTCTTGACGGGCAGCAGCATGCGGCTCTTGATCTCGATGAGCATCGCCGCCATCAGCAGGTACTCCGCCGCCAGCTCCAGGTTATGGCCGCGGATCTGGTCAACATACGTCAGGTACTGCTGCGTGAGCGGCGCCATCGGGATGTCGAGCACGTTGAAGTTCTGCTTGCGGATGAGGTAGAGCAGCAGGTCTAGCGGACCCTCGAAGGCCTCGAGGAAGACCTCCAGCGCATCGGGCGGGATGTACAGGTCCTCGGGCAGCTTGAACAGCGGCTCGCCGTAGAGCCTCGCAAAGGCCACGCCGTCGATCACCGCTGGCGTCGGATCCACCGCGACCTCGGCCGGTGGCGGCAGGTCCGTGCCCTCGGGCAGGGGCACGCCGGGCAGCACCGGCGTGGTCACTTCTTGGGCTCGCGCTTGGGTTCGTTCTGGTAGACGTAGCCCTGCTGGCGCACGCGCGCATCCTGCCAGCGCTTGAGCTCGTCCCAGTCGAGCTGCTTGTCCCAGAAAATGGCGCGACCCTCGCGCTGGCGGCGCTCCAACTCAGGCTGCTTTGCCTTCAGGTCGTTCAGGAACTGGGTGACGTCAGACTTGTACTCAGCCATGGTGCACGGTGTGAGGAACGCCCCGGTCGGCACCGGAGCAGGGCCAGCGCGCGATTCTAAGCGTCTGCCGAACGTGGTTCGCCGGCGGCGAGCTCGCGTGCCCGCACGGCGGCGGCCGCGACGTCGGCCAGCAACTGGGCCGCGCCCAAGCGCTCCACGAAGCCCGACCGTTGCAGCATCCGGAGCGGCTGCTCGCAGGCACCGGCGATCAGCAGTTGACCGCCACGACGTGCCAGCTGCTTGCGCAGGGTGTCCAGAGTTTCCAGTCCGGTGGCGTCCAGATACAGCAGCGGGTTCAGATCGAGGATGAGGTAGCGCGGCAGCGCCGCGCTGCGGGCCGGATCGGTGAGTGGCTCCAGCTTGCTCACCGCACCGAAGAACAGCGACCCCACCAGCTTGTACGCGTGCACGTCCTCGTGCGGCGGCGGCAGCGGCTCCACGCGCGTCAGCGTGCTGATGCGATAGATGAACACCAGCGCCGCGACCACCATGCCCACCTCCACGGCGACCGTCACGTCGAGGATGACCGTGAGAAGAAAGGTGGTGAGCAGCGTGGCGCGATACGTTGGGGCGAACTGCTTCAGTCGCGCGAACTCCTTCCACTCGCCCATGTTGAAGGCGACAAAGAGCAGGATGCCGGCCAGCGCGGCGAGCGGAACGCCACTGGCCAGCGGTGCGGCCACCAGCAGCACCGCCAGCAGCGCCAGGGCGTGCACCATGCCGGCGATCGGGCTGGTGGCGCCGCTTTTCACGTTGGTGATGGTGCGCGCCACCGTGCCGGTGGCCGGGATGCCCCCCGCCAGCGGCGTGATGAAGTTGGCGATGCCCTGCGCCATCAGCTCCTGGTTGGGATCGTGCCGGTCGTCGATCAGCTTGTCGGCCACGCGGGCGCACAGCAGCGACTCGATGGCGCACAGGAGGGCGATCGTGACGGTCGGCGCGACCAGCTGCTTGACCAGCTCCCACGAGAACCCGGGCAGCGCGAAGCCCGGCAGGCCCTGCGGGATGCCGCCGAAGCGTGAGCCGACGGTCTCCACGGGCAGACGAAACGCCGCGACTGCCACGGTGGACAGCACCAGCGCCACGATGGTGCCGGGCACCAGCGCCACACAGCGCCGCCACGGCGCTGCCGCGCCAATTGCATAGCTCTTGGGCCACAGCACCACCAGTGCCAGCGAGCATGTGCACAACAGGACGGCGTAGGGGTTGATGGTGTGCAGTGCCCCGGCAAGTGTGGCGAGCTGCGAGTAGAAGTCGGCGGGCAGCTTGTCGACCCGCAGCCCCAGCCCGTCCTTCACCTGCGACAGTGCGATCAGCACCGCGATGCCATTGGTGAAGCCGATGACAATGGCCACCGGGATGTAGCGGACCAGCTGCCCGAGGCGAAACAGCCCCGTCGCAAAGAGCAGCACGCCGGCCAGCATGGTGGCGATCAGCAGGTTGGCCAGACCGTAGCGCTCGACAATGGCGTAGATGATGACGATGAACGCACCGGCCGGCCCGCCGATCTGCACCCGCGAGCCGCCCAACGCAGAGATGAGAAAGCCGCCGACGATCGCAGTGACCAGCCCGGCCTCGGGCTTGACCCCGCTGGCGATGGCAAAGGCCATGGCCAGGGGCAGAGCCACCACGCCGACGGTGATGCCGGCGCCGATGTCGCGGATCAGCCGCTCGCGGCTGTAGTCCTGAACCGCGTCGAGCAAACGCGGACGAAAGCGGGCGAGGTCGGGGAGCATGCAGGCGCGGTAGGAGACCTCATTGTCCTCGCTGGGGCGCGCATCCCGCAGCCGCTCGCGTTGACCGCCATCAATGTCGGCGGCACGGCGCCTGCGGGCCGCCGCGTCTTCAAGTCGCAGGCCGTACTGCGCACCGCGCACGCCAAGCTGGCTTGACGCGCTTCCTGAGACAAAGATCGCACGCGGACTGTGCAGCCTGGCTACTGGTCTTCCTCTGCCCTGAGCGGCGAGCACCGACCGTAGCGGCAGAACGCAACCGCAAGAGGCCAACCGCCCGCTGCGCGGCGCCCTGACGAAACGGGCCGGGCAGGGCAGACACGAGAACTCACGCGGGGCGACCGTACGTGACGCCGCTTTGGCGTGGACCTCAGAGTTTTCAGAGAGAATGCTGAATTGACGCGTTAACCGAGCGGCCGCGTCGCATGTTCAATGACCGCGCCTTGCCGTTGGCGCTCGCCTGCATAGAGCAGTCCTGCCCGTGACTTCCTTTAGGTGACCTTTTGCAAAGATTGGAGACGTCAGCTTGGCTCACTTAGTCTTACTGTGTCAGTAAAATCAAGGCACTATACGCACTTCTTCGTCCTGTGTGTGAGGAGCGATGGGCGCGAGCGAACGGTTTGAGCAGTACATGGAGCATTTGGCGGCGGGACTCGGGCATGCCGACCGGCACGCGGGGCTGAAGGGTTACTGCACCGGACTGATCCTGCCAGGGACGCGCAAGAGTG
>JADCGX010000067.1 GCA_020248785.1 Burkholderiales bacterium
CCGGGAGGTTGGCGGTGCCGTCGCGGCGAATTCGACGACGGCACGCCGCGTACAAGTCAGAGTTACCCGACGTGGGTGCCCGAGGAGCGGAGCGTCTACCAGGTGTACGGCGACTACGAGTGGCTACCCGATGCGCCGGCGCTCAGCGCCGAGCAGGCCGAGCGGGTTATCGACCGCGTCCTGGCCGTGCTGCAGCCCACCGGCAACCCCTACTTGGACTTGTGCCTTCTCAAGGGCCGATTCCCGTCCGTCAACGCGCGCTTCTGCACCCAGCGGCTGAAGCTCGAGCCGATCTTCGAGCAACTGATCGACCCGCTGCTTGAGCAGGGGTGCCGGGTGGTCAACTGGCAGGGCACGCGCAAGACCCGCGGCGCAACGGAGCGGCCGATCGCCGCCCGCGAACACGGCGGCGCCCGGCTGATCCACTACCGGCCCTTGCTGAACTGGACCGACGCTGCCGTGTTTGCGCTGCATAAGCGCCACGGCATCAAGCCCAACCCCCTGTACCAGCAGGGAATGGTGGCGGTGGGGTGCATGCCGTGCGTGCGGCGGGCCGACAAGGACGAACTGCATGAGATCTCGCGCCGTTGGCCAGAGGTGGTCGACCGTATTGCCGAGTGGGAGCGGCTGGTGAGCCTCGCTTCACGCGGCGGCTGCGCCAGCTTCTTCACCGCCACGCGCCTGCCGGGCAGCGGCGGACCGCGAGCGCCACTGCCAACGATCCGCTCGATGGTGGCCTGGTCGAAGACCAGCCGGGGCGGGCGAACGGTCGACTGGATTCGACTGACCGAGGAAGCGGCGCCGTGTGCGTCGGCCTACGGCCTGTGCGACTGAGGCCCTGAGGCGGGTCGCGGTGGCCTCAGTCGCACAGGCCGTCGGCGCAAGGGCGCACCGGCGAATCGGCGAATCGTTGGGCCCCGCAGGCGAATCGGCCCCGCTGCCAGACACCTCTGCAGTGGCTATTGCATGTCTTCTTTTTTAGGCTAAGCTTCACGAACTTGCGATTCCCGCAAGTTTGGCGGAAGGAGTCTTCGCCCATGGACGCCCTGATTCGACGGGTCGACTCGGACCCACTGCGCCGCGGGGCCAGCGCCGAGGCGAACCGGCACATTCTTCAGGCCGGGCTTGGCTTCGCCAACACCCGACTGGCGAGCCCTTCGGGGTGGTTGGATGGGCCCTCCCTGATGAAAGACATCAGGTCGTCGAGCACATCGGATGCGCCCCGCCGTCGGGCGCCGCGGCAGATCATGTCCATCGTTTGCTTGATGGTGAGTTGGACGGCCGCGGGTCTGTTTACCGCGGCCCTGTATCAACTGGTCGCGCATCAGGGCGCGCCGACACCGCAGAGCCTGCCCAGCGAGTCTGCCGATGCGGCCCCGTTGCTGTCGCAGACTTCGCCGCAGCCCGACGCCCTGCGGCCGGCGCCGGTTGCGGCCCCCGAACCGAGCCCGCACCAGGCGCTGGAGTCCGAGGAGATCGGGCGCGAGCTCGCCGCGCTGGCGGCCCATCCGATCCGACGCCCGCCGGATCCGCAGCCGGCGCCCGTGGTGGCGGAGGTCCGGGCCGATCGGCCCGCCGCGTCCGATGCGCGTCCGCTGCGGTCCGTAGCGGTCGCGGTGGCCGCGCCGCCCGCCGCGGCCGTGCGGGTGCCAGCGCAAGCGCGCCGGGATTCCGTTATGGCGGGATCGGATGGGCCGCCAGCGCGGATCGACTTCACGAAGCTCGGCCCGGATTCGGTTGGCACTCAACTGCCGACCGGGGAGACCGTGGTGGCGTTCGATGCGACCACAGGCGCCATCATGACCGACCGGCGCATCGTGATGCCGGTGCGCTGAGCCGTGGATCCCTCATGTTTCGCTCCTGGTTGAAGCGACAAGCGCCTGCGCCTACCGATCCGCCCGCGGCGCCGCCGATGACTGCGACGCAAAGGGAGGCTCGACTCATCGAACTGGGGCGCGTGCGCAATCTGGTCATGAATGGGATGCGCGTGGTCGGCTCGATCGACAGCGAGCACGGCGACGGCATCAAGATCGACGGCACCGTGCTCGGCGATGTGGTCGTCCGCGAGCACCCGGACCTGGGTGCGGGCGTCCTCATCGTCGGGCCCAACGGGATGATCGCCGGTGACGTGTGGGCACGGTTCGCCTTCGTTCACGGCACCATCGACGGCGTACTGACCGCTCACCGCAGCGAAATCACCGGAACCGTCCGGGGTGGCGTGCGGTGTGTCTACCTGCCGCTGACGCCCGGTGACACGGCCAACCTCGGTTCAGTGGCACTGCTGAAGCGCATTGAGTATCCTGACCGCGCGCAGATTCACTCCGGGTCCAGCTCGGTCGACGCTCGACGGGAGTGGCAGATGAACAACATCGCCATCGCCGAGGCGCTGTCGACGCTGTCCGACGCGAAAGTGGCCGGGCTTCCGACCGGTGACGAGCTGGGCGAGATGAGCTATAGCTCGGCCGCCAGTCTGGCCGAGTTGATCGGCGGGCCGGCTCGGGCCACACCCTCGGCGACGTCGCGAGCCGGCCGGCCGGCGCCGCCGGTGCCCCCGTCGGAGTTCGGGGACATGCAGGTCGCGATCGATCAGATCGAGGCCATGTTCAAGGATCACGAGCGGCGGAGCCCGTAGCGCGAGCGCGCGTGCTCGATGGGCTGTAGCGCGGTGGCGCCGCCGTCTGTTCCAGGTCTTCATGGGTGCACGCAGCAGCGGACCGGGAGACGGTGGTCAGGATTCGACCCTTCGAACGGAGAATCCCATGAGAACACTGATCGCCGCGGTCATGCTGGCCCTTGCGCCCCTGATTGGCCAGTCCGCCGAGTCGCCGGCGTCGCTGCCGCTCCTGGCGCAGGCGAAGGCTGCGCAAATTGACCCTGTCGGCCGACAGGGTCAAACCTGCCGGTAACGAGCCCGCCTCGCGGTGGTGATGGGGCGGCGGGTCGCGATGTCGCCATGGGCCGGCACCGGCCCATGGCGCCGGTCAGAATCCTCCGCGCACCAGTTGCGCGTGGATCTCGCTCACGTCAGCGTGGATGTAGGTGGACAACGTGTCGAAGCCCTTGTGGCCGGCGAAGTTGCGGGCCACCCGCAAGTCGCCGCCGCGCTCAAGAAAATCGGTGAGCCCGGTATGACGCATCCAGTGCGTCGAAGCCTCGCGCAGGCGAGCCGCCTGCACCGGATCGCGCGCCGCGATGCGTCCGGCCGCGGCCTCGAA
>JADCGX010000068.1 GCA_020248785.1 Burkholderiales bacterium
CGCAGCCAGCGGTAAGCGTCTTCGCCATCACACAGCCGCGCCAGTGCGCGCGCCGAGCCCACGCCATCCAGCGTGGCGTACAGCCACAGCGCCACCAAGATCGCCGGGTCGATGGGCGGGCGCCCGGGCCGGCCCTCGACGACACGGATGCTCTTGTGCAGTTCGGCCAAGTCCAGCGACTGCACAAACTGCCACACCGAACGCGCCCGATGGTCTGGCGCAATGAGCGATTCGAGGTCACACGCGCGCAGCTCGACTTGATCACGCATCGCCTGCCGCAGCCGCGGCGCCGCATGGCGCGCCGGCACAGCTCTGTCCCCTTCGCTCAGGGCCGGCATGTCGTTGAACAGTGCCGCCGTGCCCTTGTCTTCGCTCATTCGTTCCTCATCCCCGGATCACGACCGGGGTTCAACGAACGAGGCGGGCAGTTAATTCACAGGTTCTGCGACACCGGGCTGGCCGTGCCGGCGCTCGCGCCCGGCGAGGCCTCCATCGCGCGCGCGGGCGATGCCTACGTGCTGCGGGCGGCGCCCGCGGCGGCCGGGCGCATCTGCGTGGCAGCGCAGCCGGGCGCTTCCTGCGAAGTCGGCACGAGCCTGTTCGAACACGATTCGCCTCCGGCGGGCACCTCGCGGATGATCGCCGGCCGCACGGTGTATGCGGTGGCGATCGCGGGCGACCGCCTCACGCTCAAGGTGACGGCGCGCAGGCGCTGGCAGGCCACCGGCGGTGCCGATTCGCCCGCGGCCAAGCCGGGCGTGCGCCAGACCTGGGCAGATGAAGACCCCTGGCGCTGGCCGCTGCCCGCCTCACCGGCGTTGACCGCCGCATTGGCGCTGCTTGCGGCAGCGCTCCTGGCCGCGTGGGTCAGCCTGCGCCGCTGGGGGTTCTTGCCGCATTCGGCATTGGCCTTTGCCGTGTGCACGGCGGCGGTGGGTGCCGCGGCGGTGGCGTACGCCGCGGGGCCGCGCCTCGGCGTGGGCTGGAGCCTGGGGCTGGCCAGCGCGGCCGTACTGACCGCGGTGGTGTTACTGGAGCGGCGCGGCTGGGTTTGGGCAAGCTTCGCACTGCTGGGGCCGATGCTGCTGGCGGGGTTGGCGCAGCAGATGCAGCTTGGCATCCAGGCGGCCGACACCGGCGGCTGGCTTTACCTGCAGAAGACGGCGGCGTTGGCCGCACTGGCGGCGCTCGCCTGGCAGGCGTGGGCCTGGTGGCTGCGCGGGCGGGTTGGCAGCGGACGGAGGCAGCCTTGGCCGGTGCAACGGTTGGAGGCGCTGCTGGTCCTCGTTGCGCTTCCAGATGAACGGCTTGGGCTTGGTGTTGTGATGGGCGACGTATTCATCAATGGCGGCGACCAGATCGGGCACGCTGGGCCAGCCTGACGCTGGTGCGCTTGGAGCGCGCCAGTCTCGTCAGCTCGACTTCCTGCTCGTCCGTCAACTCTATCCCTGGGGCAACTCGCAATCGCTCACTCCAATGCAAACCGAAGTAGAGCATTGGAGGCGGCTAACTCACTTAAGTCTATTCAAGAGTAGAACATCACACTAGCCAGACGGCGGCTGCACCGGCCGGCCCGCTGCGCGCCAACCGGCAAAGCCGTCGACGAGATACAACGCGTGCAGCCCCATGGCGTGCAAGGTTGCCGCCGCGCCCTGGCTCAGCTCATGCCCATGCGCGCAGACGAACACGACAGGCCGATCGCGCGGCACGCTGTCTTTCCAGGAAAGGAGCTCTTCCGGCCGCTTCCAGCGGGACCCCGGAATCTCTGCGCCGTCGTCGCGCCGCACCTGTTCGCGGCGCACGTCAATCAACGTAAACGCCCGGCCAGCCGCCTGCCACTCGCCCAGCTCGCACACTGTGATCTTCTGCATCTGTCCTCCTCGTTTGCCCCTTAACGCATGACGCTCGCGATGACGAGTCCGGCCAGCGCGCAGGCCGCGATGACCGGAATCACGCCGATCTTGAAGCGAAACAGCACAAGCGCCGCCGCCGCCGCCAAAGCCACCGCAATCCAGTCAATCGCGGCCGACGGTCCCTGTGGCCAAAAGACGTGCCCTGCAAAGAACAAGGCCAGATTCACGATCACGCCAACCACCGCCGCGGTGATGGCCGTCAACGGCGCCGTGAAGCGCAGGTCCCCGTGGGTCGACTCAATGAGCGGCGCGCCGGCGAAGATGAAGATGAAGCTCGGCAGGAAGGTGAAGAAGGTGACGATCAGCGCGGCCGCCACGCCGGCCAGCAGCAGGTGCTCGGCACCGAACATCGGTGCCTGCCAGCCGCCGACGAAGCCGACGAAGGCCACCACCATGATGAGCGGCCCCGGCGTGGTCTCGCCCAACGCGAGCCCCGCGATCATCTGCGGCCCGGTCAACCAGCCATAGTGCTCGACCGCCGCCTGGTACACATAGGGCAGCACGGCGTAGGCGCCACCGAAGGTCAGCAGCGCGGCCTTGGTGAAGAACCAGCCCATCTGCGTCAGCAGGCCCGTCCAGCCGAAGCCGAGGACCAGCGCGCCGAGGGCCACGCCCCACAGCGCAAGACCCGTCGCCAACACGCGAAGCAGGCGCGCACGCGAAAAGCGGGCATGCGGCGGCGTGGGGGTGTCGTCATCGATCACTGCCGCAACACGCGTGGCCGTCGTCCCCGCGTGGGCCGCAGCCGTGCTGAACTTCTCGGGCGCCCAGCGCCCACCTGCCATGCCGATCAATGCGGCGGCGAGCACGATCAGCGGAAACGGGGCATCGAAGGCAAACAGCGCGGCGAATGCCGCGACCGCGATCACCCACAACCAGGCGTTGTGCAGCGTGCGGCTACCGATGCGCCAGGCCGCATGCAGAACGATGGCCACAACCGCGGGCTTGATGCCGTAGAACAGCCCCGCCACCAGCGGCCGGTCACCGAAGGCGATGTAGATCGACGACAGCACGATCAGGATCAGCAGCGACGGCAGCACGAAGAGCAGCCCGGCCGCCAGCCCACCGGCGGTGCGATGCATGAGCCAGCCGAGGTACGTTGCGAGTTGTTGCGCCTCCGGCCCGGGGAGCAGCATGCAGTAGTTCAGGGCGTGCAGGAAGCGCCGCTCGGAGATCCAGCGCCGCCGCTGCACCAGCTCGCTGTGCATGATCGCAATCTGCCCGGCCGGCCCCCCGAAGCTGATGAAGCCCAGCTTGAGCCAGAACGCGAATGCGACGGCGCGCGGGATCGGCTCAGCGCGTGTCTGGGTTTCGACGGCCTGTGCCGGCTGGCTCATGACCGACGCCTCTGAGCCTGCGGTCTCGGCGAGGCCGCGAACGCCGCATACCAGGCGTCGAAGGCGGCACTCGACGCCGCGGCAAAGGCATCGTCGTCCGGGTGAATCTGCCGCAGTCCAGCCAGCAGCGTCTCCACACCCGCGGCCTCGGCGACCGGCACGCCGCCAGAGTCAAGCGCATGCACGATGGTTGCAAGCCGCGCGACTGCCGCATCACCGTCAAGCTGGAAGCGGCGGGCGAGCACCTCAAAGGTGATCAAGCCGCCGCAATGCGTGAACTCGGCGCCATCGAAGTCGAAGCCGATGGCGCGCTTGGGTTTGTCCGCGGGCTTGGCGAGCCAGACGAAGCGCGCCTGCGGGTCGATGAAACGGCGGATCAGCCAGACGCTGGCGACGCGATCGATCCACAACTGCCTGCGTGTCGCCCAGGTCTTCGCGGCGTAGCTCCTCTTCGACAGTGGCGCCAGCGTTGCGTCGGCCAGCGCCAACGGCTCGTCGGGCGAAAGGCGGCGCTGAACCAGTTGCCGCAGGCCACCTAGCCGCGTGCGCAACTGCTCGCGCGCCGGGCCGGGAAAGTAGTCGACCGCGCTGACTCTTTGCATCGCCTGCTCCAGCGACTGCAGTTCGCGCAGCAGATCGCCCGCCGCACCATGCTCGACCTCGCGCGTCAGCGCCTCGCTGCGCTCGTACAGCTCCGCGTACTGGGCGGCCCGATCAAAGAGGCCCTGCCACTGCGCTGACTGCTCCGGCGTGGGCCGCACAGCCACAACCTCTGCCTGTCCGCCGGCCGCCCGCACCTGCTCCGCCAAGGTGTCGAACACGCCGCGGCTCGCCTGAGGTGGCAGCAGGTACGCCCCGTCGCGCAGCGCCGCCGCACCCAGCGACTTCGTCTCGCGCCACACCCGCATGCGCAGCGCAGCGTTGCCAGTGGGCTGCGAAGCGATGAGCAGCTGCCAAGTCGAATCAGGGTTTGTAGTGATCTCTACTTTCATGTAACGAACGCTATGCCAGCCAGATCGCCTCTGTCAAGCGGCATCGTGCAGCGCCGGCTTGGCCGGGCCGATTCGGCCGAGCCCGGCGAGCGACGCGTTGCGCGCGCCTTGGCGCGACGAACGCGCTTGCAACACCCCCTGTCAGTGACGCACCAAAACAAAGGCCGGCAACGAGGCCGGCCTTTGCTTGGACGGCGCAACCATTCGGTGCGCCAAAGTTGGACGAGGATCACCTGGGCGGCGCGAACACCGGCTCTTTCAGGTCAGTGGACGTGCCACCGAGCGACTTGCGCGGATTCGGGTTGAACGTGTGGGCGCGCATGTACAGATCGCCCGCCGTGCGCGCCAGGCCCGGCATCATCGCGCGAGCGTCGAACTGGTTGCCGTGGCAGCTCTGGCAACTGCTGAGCGCGTTGACGGTCTTGCCCTTCACGCTGTGCGGCGAGTGGCAGTCACCGCAGCCCGCCACCCCCGTCTTGGCGTGCTTGCTCATCAGGTGTTCCTGATACTGCTGATGATGCTTGCGCGCCTCGAACAGCCCGCTTTTCTGCGCGGCCTCGTCGAGGAAGAACGCGTCGGCGAGGTCGGTCTTCGGGTAGTTCTTGTTGACCGGATCCTCGGGCTGGATGCCCACCAGCAGCACCTTGTCCGGATACCACTTGGTCCAGTCGTCGCGGCCGGCTCGATAGGTCTGGCCGATCACCGGGTGCGGCAGCTGCTCGGATGCATTGCCCTGGCCGGTCTTGAACTGATAATTCTCGACACGGATGTGGCAGTAGCCGCAGACCTTGTCGGCCTCGGCCTTCGGCGCATTCTTCGGATTGAAAATGTCGGTCTTCTTGCCGCTGGCCACGTGCGCACCGCCCGGGCCATGGCAGGCCTCGCAGCCGATGTTCTTCTCGGCAAAGCTGGCCTTTTTCACGGTGTTGGTCTTCTCGTCAAACTCCGTCACGCGGTAGCCGGTGACGTGGCACGTGGTGCACTGGGTCTCCCAGTCGTTCTTCTGGCCGTAGCCCTCCCACAGCCTGGTGTAGCTGTTCCACTGTTTATCGAGGAACTGGTGGTAGCCCGTCTCGGGGTTCTTCACGAGGTAGCGCTGCTTCCACTTGCTACCAACGACCATCTGCACGTCACCCAGTGCATAGGCCTTGCCGTCGATGTTGCCCTTGGTCGGTCCGGCGTTGCCCTTGCTGTCCTTGCCCCACGCATCGACCGCATCTTTCAGCAGGCCGTGCGAGGCCGGCTGGACCATTTTGCTGTGATAGGTCGCCTGCCAGGTCTTGAACTCGGCCTGGTGGCAGGTGCTGCACTTCTCGGAGCCGACGAATTGATCGGCGGCCGATGTGCTTGTGTTGGTGGTACAGCCAACCAATGCGAGCGTCGCGGCGGTCACTAGCCCCGCTGCCCAACGATGAACGGCCACGGCATCCTCCCTAGATGTCTGGTGCCAGAAGGCACCCACTGAAGACCCTGAATACCGGTTAGCAACTTAGGCCGATGCAAAGAAGCCTTTTTGCGCGCGGTCAACGCCAAGCCTGAAGGGCGAGGAATCCTGGATGCACAAAGAAAAAGGGCCGGTGTTGCCGGCCCCTTCATCGCTGATGCGAGACAGTCTTACTTGACCATCCATGCCACGATCTTCTTCAGATCGTCGTCACTGCCCTTGACCGCGGGGTGGCCCTTGCCGGCCTTCAGGTTGGCGACGATGGCGTCGACATCGGCCTTGCCGCCGTGCTTGGCCTTCAGGTCCTTGTTCGACGGCGCCATTTTCTTCTTGTTTGCGTCGTGGCAGGTCGCGCAGCCATTGGCCTTGGCCAGGTCCTCGGACGCCAGCGCGGGGCCGGCGAGCATGAGCCCGGCAGAGACCAGTGCCAGGGTGAA
Source organism: Burkholderiales bacterium (assembly GCA_020248785.1). Classification (GTDB taxonomy): domain Bacteria; phylum Pseudomonadota; class Gammaproteobacteria; order Burkholderiales; family Burkholderiaceae_F; genus JALHMQ01. Next base: position 6,124 of record JADCGX010000068.1, read on the forward strand.
CAGCGATGTCCTCATTGCTTCTCCTTGTTCAACAAGTGCCATCAAGATGTGGGCCGCACGCGCCGTTGACGGCACGACGGCGCGCGGCGGTAGCTTGACGCGAGGCGCCCCTGCGATCAACGGGGGCTCTCCCTCACTGCTTGGCGTTCAGGTTCACGCCAGGCCACTTGCGCCCATGGCAGGCGGGGTTGGAGCAGAAGTTGCCGCCGTCGCGACCGAACTCCAGGTTCTTGCCATGACACATGGTGCAGGTCTGGTCGAATTTCACGCGGTGGTCGTGCATGAAGTTGGGCTCGAAGTGGCTGTCGGGCTGCGTCATGCCGGCCATCGTGGTCGACGGCACGGAGCCCTTGCCCTGCTCGCGAGTGACCTCCGGCAAGGCATGGCAGAGCGTGCACTGCAGCCGGATCGCCTGGCCGTTCTGGTCGATGTGCTTGCCGTTATGGCAGCGGAAGCAGCCCGGCGAATCCAGGTGCCCCGAATGGTCGGGGAAGGACTTCCAGCTCAGCTCCTGCCGGTTGAACGACGTGGTGGACAAAATGCGCGTCATCTCCGCCTGGAAGTTCTTCTCGGCGGCGCGCTGCTCGACGGTCATCTCACCCTTGGGGGCCGACGCGGCCGCCAGCGCCGCGAACTTCGGCTTGACCTCCTCGTAGGGCCCCCAGATCTTGGCGCCCTCCGCAATGATCGCTTCAGAGCGAGCCTTGGCGGACTTGACGTTCTCACGGTCGATGCGGCCGGCGGCGATCGACTCGTCCACCATGCGCGAGGGGTTCTGCAGCGGGTGGCCGGCCTGGTTGTGGCAGTCGAAGCACTCCATGCGCCGCTTCTCGTGCTTGGCCAGTTCCGCCTCGCTCAGCGGCTTGGTGACGTCGACGTAGGTGCTGACGCTGCCATCCTTTCGCTTGATCTGCACCCAGGGGATCTCGCGCCGCTGATCGTCCGTGGTGACGAAGCTGACCTCGTTCTCGATGTGCCAGTGCACGCCATTGGCGGCGCGCTCGCGCGGAACGCCAACGGCCGTGTGCAGCGTGAGCCGATAGATGGTCTCACTGCTTTCTTCGTCCGTTGCATAGCGCTTCTTCAGCGCGATGGAGTCGTGATGCTCGGCCAGCGGGTAATGGCAGCCCTCGCAGTTGTCACGCGACGGGCGCAGGGCGTGCGCATGCAGCGGCCGCTCGTAGCCGGCGATCATGCCCCACAGCTCCTTCAGGTGCGTGGGCTTGAGCGCCATCAGGTGCAGCGTCGACAGCCGGCCCATGTGGCACTCGACGCAGTTCACGCGCGCGTGGTCGGAGCGCGCGTGCGAGCGCGTCTCCTCCGGATGTACCTGATGGCACATCGTGGCGCAAAACTGGTTTGAGTTTGAGTACTCCCAGCCGACGATGCCGGCCGTGCCAACGACGGCAGCAGCAAGCAGACCCACCAGCACGGTCGTTGTCATGCCCCATGCGGTGGCACGCTTGAAATTGATCTTCATTCAGTCCCCGTCATGTCAACAAACGGCGCCGCCGTACGCTGCGGCGGCGCCGTTTGGGTCTTGGCGACTGTAAACAGCCGCTTCAATCGAACAAGTGGCTGGCCAAGCCGAAGAAAATGAGCACGATCGTCAGAATACCGAGGACCAGGCCCGCGGTCCCGACCAATTTGGCGATGGTGGCCGAGGTCGGCGAGGGCGGCGCGACCTCCAGGCTCTTCAGAGTGTTGCTACGCACCAGGCGGGCGTACTCGAGCGGCCGCTCGTCCTTGAGCTCATGCTCAGGCAGCTTGCCGGTGAACACGACCGTGTCCATCGGAAACTTCTCAGGCCGCAGATGGCCATTGAAAAAGTGAATGGTGAAGATGAAGCCGATGGCCAACAGCGCCTCGTGCCCGTGAATGAGCGTGGCAATGTTGAAGATCCAGCCCGGCACGCCCCAGGACGACCAGAACTCGGGGAACCACAGCAGCAGGCCCGAGCCGCCGATGATGAACATCCCCCAGAAGACCGCCATGTAGTCGAACTTCTCCCAGTAGGTGTAGCGGTCGAACTTCGGACGCTCGCCCTTGCCGACGAACCATTTCATATGCTTGTACATCAGCACGATGTCCACCGGCTGCGGCACCATCGAGTTGGGGCCCCACAGGACGTTGAGCAGGCCGTCGCGCGCGATGCGATAGATCACCTCGAACACGTGCAGCGCGAAGACGAAGCACATGATCGCGGCGCAGATGTGGTGAATCAGCGCCGCGCCCGCGAACCCGCCGAACAGGGTCACCAACGCCGCGGCCCAGCCGGTGTACGGAAATAACAGCGGCAGCCCCGTTAGCGAGCAGCCAATGAAGGTGAACATCAGCACCGCATGCATCAGCCGTTGGTACGGCTGAAAGCGGCGATAAAAGCGGCCGGAGTGAGCGCTGGTCGTGGCGCCCGAGGCGGGAAGTGTGGTGCTTGCCATCGTCGTCTCCCTCTGCGCCTAGTGACGGCCGCCCTTGCGGCGCTCCTGCACCACCCGGAATGAGCGGTAGGCCCACAGGATGGTATGCAGGCCGAAGAACGTGAACACGCCCGCGAGCAGCACGTTCATGAAGATGCTGGTGTAGTACAGCGACAGGCTGCGCTGCGGGTTGGCCGGCTCCGGATGCGGGTCCCAGGAGGCGAACTGCGCCGTTGCGTTGGCGTGACAGGTCGAGCACATCTCGGTCCGGTTGAGCGGATGCGTCGGCGACAGCGGGTCGGACGCGGAACGCACATCGTGCGCGCCATGGCAGGACGCGCAGGTCGCGATCTGTGAAAAGCCGAGGTCGGTCACCTTGCCGTGATAGGTCAGCCGGTAGCTCTTGACGATGTCCTCGTGGCAGTTGCCGCAAGCGCCAACCACGGCGACCTGCCATGCGGGCGCTGTGCTCTTTTGGATGCCGTGCGCGCCGTGGCAGTCCGAGCAATTAGGCGCCGCGGTCATGCCCGCATGCGCCAGCTTGCCGTGTGTGCCCTTGTCGAAGACGATCTTCTCTCGCTGGTGACAGCTGCCGCAGGTCTGAGCGACGTTTGTGCGCGACACCGCACTGGCCTGGTCCTTGGACGACAGGATGCTGTGGGCCCCATGGCAGGAGACGCAGGTCGGCGCCTGGCTGGCGTAGCCGCTCTTGCTCAGAAGCGTCTTGTCGTGAATGCTGTCGTGGTACTTGGCCTGAACGTTGCCGCCGGGCAGGTGAGCCTGCGCGACAAGCTTGTCGTTGCCGTGGCAGGAACCGCAGGTCGTTTCGATGTTGGCGCGGTTGGTGCGCGAGGCCGGGTTGTCCGACTTCATCACCTCATGCGCGGGGCCGTGGCAATCGGCACATGTGGCTGCCACGGCGTTGCCGCCGGCGCGCCCCTTGGCGTGCGCGGTCGATGCATAGTCCTTGACGGCTTGCTCGTGGCAGCCGGTGCAGGTGGCCGTCTTGAGCTTCTTCGGGTGCGGCAGCTTGTCGACCGAGGTGTCGGTGTGGCAATCCGTGCACTTGAGCCCGAGCGCGCCGTGTGCCGAGGCCTTGAACTTGGCCTTGTCCAGGCCGATGGAATTACCGGAAGCGCCCTTTGCATTGCTGTCGCTGTGACACATCAGGCACGTGTCGTTCGGTCCGGTCTGTGCCGCTGCCGGATCGGCCGTGCCCAGCGCAACTGCGAAAAGCAGCGCGATGGCAAGAAGTGGCCGCATGGCTTGTCCGCAAGTGTCGCGTCATCGGCCGCTTTGCGAAAGACCCGCGACGCGAGAGGGTTGGCACGCGCGTCCCCAGGATTTTCCTGCCGTGCGTGCGAAAGGATGCTTGCACGCAGCCCAATTTGCACGGTTGACTTAGATCACTCGTGGCGGCGCGTGGCGCGCCCTACTCTGCGCGCGCGCAAGACAGCGCGCCTTGGCTGCGACCCATTGCGTCGCCGGTGCGACGCGCCGCGTTTATGTCGGCCGGTTGTGCTGAACATGGGCTGGACAGTGGCCCGCACCCAGCCCGGCGCCACTCCCTCTCGCAGCCGTACATCTTCAACCGCAGATCGTTCTGCAGGCCAAGCTTGCCGATGAGCACGAGCTGCGCCGCGATCGTCGTTGCTGCGCTCTTTGGTGTCATCGAAAAGCTAGTCCAGGGCCGCGCGCGACACGTCCGTCCTGCACGCTCGCGCAGTGAGCGATCCCGGCATTCAACGTGATCGGCGAGCCGCACTCCAGCGTCAAGTCACCGTTGAGCGGTTGGAGCAGTTGGAGCAGTTGGAGCAGTTGGAGCAGTTGGAGCAGTTGGAGCACTTCGGGCACCTCGGCGCTGGACAGGAGCTTGCCGCAGTCTGCGCAGCTTGGGCAGGCCGCCGAGGATCAGGATGCGCTCCGCGAGCCTGTCGGCGTGCTCCCGTTGATCGCGGCTCAGCGCAGACGGTAACTGACCAGCAGATTCAACCGCTGCCACGAAAGTAAGCGCTCAGACCGCCTCACGCGGTCGGCTCCTCCACCGGCGCCGGGATCCGCGTGGCCAGCACCTTGTCGATGCGCTTGCGGTCCATGTCGACGATCTCGAAGTGCCAGCCTTCCCAGTCGGCGGCGTCGGCCGTGTGCGGCACGCGGCCAAGCAGCAGCATCATCATTCCGGACAGCGTGTTGTAGCGGCCGAGGTTTTCTTCGGGCACGGTGTCCAGATTGAGGCGGTCCTTCAGCTCGTGGATCGGAATGAGGCCGTCGAGCAACCAGGAGCCGTCCTTGCGCTGCACGGCCCATGCGTCGTCCTGGGTTGTGGTCTTGAACTCGCCGGCGATCGCCTCGAACAGATCCTGCGGCGTGACCAGGCCCTGCACTTCGCCGTATTCGTCGACGACGAGCGCGGTGTGCGAGGGCGCCGAGCGAAAGTTCTCCAGCAGCTCCATCCCAGTGAGCGATTCCGGCACGAAGATCGCCGGCTGCAGCGCGGTCATCAGGTCCATCTTGCCGTCCTGCACCGCCTGCTTGAGCAGCTGCCGCGCGCTCACGATGCCCGCCACCTCGCGCAGCCCGCCACGGCACACCGGAAAGCGCGCATGTTCGGAGCTGACCACCTTGCCCAGGTTCTCCTCGATCGGATCGTCGAGGTCGAGGTAGACGATGTCAGCGCGCGGCGTCATCAGGCTCGCGATCTGCCGGTCATCGAGGCGGAACACGTTGCGCACCATGGCGCGCTCCTGCTCGTCGATCACGCCGGATTCCGAGCCCTCCTGGATCAGCGCCTGGATCTCTTCCTCGGTCACTGCATTGGCGCTGGTGTCGCGCACGCGCAGGAGCTTCAGCAGCACCTCGGTGGAGAACGACAGCATCCGCACGAAAGGCGAGGCGAACCTTGCCAACCATGTGATCGGCCGCGCCATCACGCGGGCGATGCGCTCGGGGCCCATTTGCGCGATCCGCTTGGGCACCAGCTCGCCCAGCACGATCGCCAGGTAGGTCACGAGCAGCACCACGAGGCCGGTCGCCACCCAGCGCGTGTTCTGCGGTTCCAAATGGAACGTGCTCACCAGCCAGATCGACAGCGGCTCGGCCAGCGTGGCCTCGCCGACGATGCCCGACAGCACGCCGATCGAGGTGATGCCGACCTGGATGGTCGACAAAAAGCGGGTCGGCTCCTCGTTCAGCGCCATGGCCGCGGCGGCACCGGCATCACCGTTGTCGACCAGCGCCTGCAGCCTCGCCTTGCGGGCCGTGACCAGCGCGATCTCCGACATGGCGAACACACCATTCAAAAGGATCAGTCCAAGCAGTAGCGCAACTTCCATGGCGGGGCGCCCGGCAACGTGGGGAGCGAAAGCTTAGCCGTCGCCCTTGTGCGCCCGTACCACAGGAGATTGACAAGCGCGGCAAGCTGGGCGTTGCTTGGGGCCCCTCCGGCGGGGACGGCGGGCGGTGAACACCGTGCCGCCCTATAGTCGCCGCATGACGCTGCCATCCTTCGCCCGCGCACGCTTGGTCGCCTCGGTCGCCTCGGTGATCTCGGTGACCTGCCTGCTCGGTCTCGCCACCCTGCTCGCCGCCTGCGCCGTCCCGCCACCGACGCTGGACTCCCAACAACTCGCCGCCGAGATGCAGCGCCGACCCAACGTGCTGCTCGGCGAAGTGCATGACAACCGCGCGCAGCACGCGGTACGTGCGCAGGCACTGCGGCTGCTGCTGGAGCGGGGCGCGCGGCCGGCAATGGCCTTCGAGCAGTTCGACCGCGAAAAGCAATCGGCACTCGATGCCGCCCGCACCGGCCAACTGCCGGCCGGCACGGCGCGGGTCGATCACCTGATCGCCCAAGCCGGTGCGCGCGGCTGGGACTGGCCGCTGTATCGGCCCTACCTGGAGCTCGCCCTGCAATACGACTTGCCGATCGTCGCCGCCAACCTGTCGCGGGCGGATGCCACGCGCGCCACGCGCGACGGCGTGGCAGCAGTGTTCGACGCGGCAGCGCGCGACCGCATGGCGCTCGACCGGCTGCCCGAGGCCTTGATCGATGCGCAGGCCGAGGCCGTGAACCGCGGCCATTGCGACCTCTTGTCGCCCGAGGCCGCTCGCCGACTGGCGCGCGCGCAGATCGCGCGCGACGCGGCACTGGCCGAGGCGATCCGACCGCACCTGGCGCCCGCCGGACGTGGCGTGATCCTCTTCACCGGCAACGGCCACGCGCGCAACGACATCGGCGTGCCTTTCTTCCTGACACCCGAAGAACGCACGCGCACTTGGACCATCGGGATCATCGAGGACGCCTTCGTGCGCGACGCCGCGGCGTTGGCGACGCGCTTCGACGCCCGCTTCGTCTCGCCCACGCAGGAGCGGCCCGACCCCTGCGAGCCACTGCGCCGCAATAAGTCGCGCGCCTAGTGCGCGTGCCGCATGCCGCAGTACTTGCCCACGCCAATCCCGCCACAGGCCTTGGCGAGATCGGCCTGGCAGTCCTTGTAGCTGCGGTCACTGGCCAGGCACTGCGCTGCCGCCCCGTGGATCTGCGCCATGCGTCGATGGTCCGCAAGATGGCGTGCCGGGTCCTTGTACTCGTCAGCCTTCGCACGCAGACCGCAATGCGGGCCCACGGCCAGTCCGCGGCAATCGGCCTGCAGCTGCTTGTGGCAGGCCTCGCGGTTGGCGCCCGGGGCCTGCAGGCAGGCGGCGGCGGCCGTGTGGGCGGTGGCGATCTTGCTGTGCTTGTCACGGTCTTCCGCGCGGTGCGGGTCGGCCTTGCCCTGCGCCCACGCGGCTGAACTTGCCACCACTAGCACCAGCGCCATCGCTTGCATCCACTGCATCGATCACCTCCTTGGTTCAGATTGCTGCACGAAACCCGACGACGACGGACCGCCCGGGCGGCGGCGCGATGTCCTTGAGGAACGACGTGTGCACCCGGATGTCCTCGTCGGTCAGGTTGCGCCCCTGGACGAACAAGGTCAGCGGCGCGCTCACGCTCGGCACCGGCAGGCGCCAGGCCAGACCGAAGTCCACCCGCGTGTACGCCGGCGTTGCGCTCTCGGGCACGCCGTCACGCAAGTCGAAGCTCGAGACCTTGTCCTGCTTGAAGACGCGCGTCACGAAGAGTGTCGCGCTCCACGCGTCGGCACGCCAGCCCAGGTCGAGGCCCAGGCGCGACGGCGAGATCCGCGGCAGGTTGCCGTCCCGATTGTCGCCGCTGGTGAGCCTGGCGCGCACCGTATCGCCCCACAGCCGCGCCTGCACGCCGGTGCGCTCGCCGTAAGCCAGTTCCGCCTCGCCGCCGCGCAGCTGCGCATCGGCCTGCGTGAAGAAGAGGTTGGAGAACGTCTCCTCGACGTTGCCATTGTCGTCCAGCAGGTCGGTGGTTGTGCCGTCGAAGAAGCCGTAGATGTAGTTGCGCACCCGGTTGACGAAGACATTCGCCTGCGCACGCCACGGGCCCTCGACGTAGCGCAGGCCCAGATCGAGGTTGGTCGACTGCTCCTTCTTCAAGTTGGGGTCGCCGACCTCGTAGGCAAAGGTGGCTGGATGCGCGCCGACGAAGTACAGCTCCTCGACCGCTGGCGCCCGCTGTCCGGCGGTCAGCGTCAAGGTGGCTTCCCAGGCCGGCGCGAACCGCCAGCCCGCGCCGGCGGAGAGCGTGAACAGCGAGAAGTCGCGCGACGGCGCCCGCGTGCCGTCGGCATAGCTCTCCTTCACGTCGTAGGCCTCGCGCTCCACGCGCGCGCCAAACTCCGCCCGCACGCGGCCAAAGCTGCGCTCCTCGACCACGAAGAGCGCCGCCTGTTGCGCCTCGACCTTGGGCAGCTCGCCTTCGCCGGCGCCGCGCGTGCTGTTCTGCGACAGCTGCACGCCGACCACGCCACGCCAGCCGGCCAGCGCCGCATGCGGCAGCTCGACACGGCCCTCCAGGCCGCGGTTGGTGAAGGTCGCCCCGGCCTCGCCACTGGGCTCGAACTCGGTGTGCTTGTAGTCGGTGTAGGCGAACTTCGAGCGCAGGCCAGTGAAGGGACCGAAGGCGACGGCGTGGTCGCCATGCAGCTCATAGCGGTCGCGCCGCAGTTCGATCGTCACCGGCTCCTCGGGATTGGGGATGCCGTAGTCGGACTCGTAGCGCTGCACCGCGACGCCGATGCGGCGGCCCTGCGGTCCGAACCAGGACGCACCGAGCGCCGCCGACTGGGTGTCGGTCTGGCTGTTGGGCAGACGGTCGGCCGCGATCACGTCACCGGCCGCATCGCGCAGCGGGGCAGCCAGGTCGTAGTCGCTCGTCCTTTGCTTGAAGCCCTCGATCCGCCAGCTCGCCGCCGTCCCGAGCGGTCCATTCAGGTCCACCGCGCCGGCGCGCTCGCGCTCGGCGGTGCTGGCACGCAGGGTCGCCTGCGCGCCGAAGACCGACGCACGCAGCCGCGGTACGCGCTCGGAGACGATGTTCACAAGGCCGCCAATGGCCCCCGAGCCGTAGAGCAGCGTGGCCGAGCCGCGCAGGACCTCGACCTGGCGCGCGTTGAGCGTGTCGGCCGCGACCCTGTGGTCGGGGGAGGCGCCCGACACATCGGCGACCCCGAGGCCCGACTCGGTGATGCGCACGCGGGCCGAGTCCATGCCGCGGATGATCGGCCGGCCAGCGCCCGGACCGTAGGCAGAGGACTGCACGCCAAGCTCGCGGCCCAGCGTGTCACCGAGGTTGGTGGCCTCGCGCAGGAGCAGCGCGTCACCGCGCAGCACGCTCACCGGGCGCTGCAGGTCCAACAGGTTGCGGTCGAGCGGGTCGGCAGTAATGAGCACGGGCTCGAGCGTTGCGGACTGGGCCAGCGCGTTGCTGGCCTGCAGGACCGCCAGCGCCAGCGTGGTCCGCATGCAGGCCGCGCGGGTGCGCGGCCGTTTGTGTGTTTGCATACTCGGCTCCCTGCCGCCGCCGACGAGACACCGGCGAGCGGTCTAGAGCCCGCAGTATATGCAACTCAATTGCAACAGAAACCCGGTTGCCAAGTTCAGGTGCCGCAGAAGGTCTTGTAGCAGGCCGTGACCTCGGCCGGCGCCGGCTCGGCGTAGGGCGCGAGCGCGGGGTCATCGCTGTAAGGCTGCACCAGCGCCGTCAAGAGCGCGTTGAAGGGCACCAGATCGCCGCGCTCGGAGGCGGCCGCCAGCGCGGCCTCCACCTGATGGTTGCGCGGGATGATGCGCGGGTTGACGCCGCGCATGGCACGGGCGCGCTCTTGCCCGGCCACCGCCGACGCGACCCCGGCGACCGCATCGTCGGCGGCGCAGCGCCGCCGCCAGCGTGCGCGCCAGTCGGCGAGCGCGGCGGCGTCTGTGAACAGTGCCAGCAAAGGCGCGTCGGCGCCCTCCGCGGTCGCCGCAAGATGCCGCCAGGCGAGCGTGAAGTCCACGCGCTGTGCGTGCAGCAACGCCAGCCAGTCGGCCGCCAGCTGAGTGTCCTCGGCATCGCTGATCCCGGCGCCGGCGCTCGCCCGCAGACCCAGCTTGCGGCGCAGGCCGGCAAGCGCAGCACGCTCGTAGTCGTCGGCAAAGGCCTCGAGCACCTCGACGGCCAGGGGCACGGCTGCATCGGGGTCCTCGTGCATCAACGGCAGCAGCGCCTCGGCCAACCGGGTCAGGTTCCAGCGCGCGATCGCGGGCTGGTTGCCAAAGGCATAGCGGCCCTGGCGGTCGATCGAGCTGAACACCGTGGCCGGGTCGTAGGCCTCGAGGAAGGCACAGGGGCCGTAGTCGATCGTCTCGCCGGACAAGGTCATGTTGTCCGTATTCATCACCCCATGGATGAAGCCCACGCTCATCCACTGCGCGATGAGCCGCGCCTGCCGCAGCGCGACGGCGCGCAGCAGATCAAGGTAGCGGCTGGGTGACGGCGCGAGCGCGGGGTCGTGCCGCGCGATCGCGTAGTCGGCCAGCCGCCGCAGCTTGTCCAGCTCGCCGCGCGCAGCGAAGTATTCGAAGGTGCCGACGCGCAGGTGGCTGGCCGCCACGCGCGTGAGAACGGCGCCGGGCAGCACGGATTCGCGCAGCACCGGCTCGCCGGTGGCCACCACGGCGAGCGCGCGCGTGGTCGGGATGCCGAGCGCGTGCATGGCTTCGCCCACGAGTACCTCGCGCAGCATCGGGCCGACCGCCGCCTTGCCGTCGCCGCCGCGCGAGAACGGCGTGCGGCCCGAGCCCTTGAAGGCGATGTCGCGGCGCCGGCCGGCACGGTCGATGACCTCGCCCACCAGCAGCGCGCGACCATCGCCCAGGCTGGGCGAAAAGCCGCCGAACTGATGCCCGGCGTAGGCCTGCGCGATCGGCTGCGCGCCGGCAGGCAGCACATTGCCGCTGAAGGCCGCGGCCAGGGCCTCCTCGTCCGAGCCCTGCAGGTCAAGGCCCAGCGCCTGTGCCAGCGAATGGTTGAGATAGAGCAGTCTCGGGGCGGGCACCCGCGCAGGCTGCCACTCGACGAAGGCGCCGGACAGCACACGGACGTAGGTATTGTCGAAGGGCAGTTTGAGTGACATGGGGTCTATGCCAGCCAAGGCGTGACCGGCTTGGTCAGCTAGCTTAGCTACCCAGGACAGCTGGATCAGGGAACACCAGGAAAGCAACCGCGCCGGTGTGGTGGTCTTCCTCCCACGCAACGCACAGGGGCGGCACTCAATCAATGGGGATGGGTGTGGAACAGCGTGATACTGGCGATTCCCACCAGGATCAAGCCAAACTGTAGCCCCGCATCGGTCAGCCGGCGCGCCCGATGCAGTTCGGGAACGAGGTCGGCGACCGCGATGTAAAGGAAGCTGGCAGCGGCCAGCGCCAGCAAATACGGTACCGCCGACTCGGCATCGCGCAGCGCGAAGAACCCAAGCACGCCACCGAGGACGGCGGCGGCCCCCGACAACGCGTTGTATGCCAGCGCGCGCCGCTTGCTGTAGCCAGCATTCAACAGGATCATGAAGTCGCCAATCTCTTGCGGTACTTCGTGAAGAACGACAGCCGCCGCAACGGCGAAGCCCACCGCCGGGTCCTGCAAGAACGCGGCCGCGATCAGCACGCCGTCGATGAAGTTGTGCATGCCGTCACCGAGCAAGATCATCGGACCCGTTGGCGGATGTTTCTCTTGCCCGGACTCCTGCCTATGTCCGTGGTGGTGGTGCCGCCAAAGCGCCAGCTTCTCGAGAACGAAGAACAGGAGCACACCGCCGAGAACCCAGGCGCCCGCCTCCTCTGGCCCGAGTGCATTGGCCGACTCCGGCCATAGCTTGAGCAGGGCTGCGGCCAGCAACACGCCAACGGCGAAGCTGACGAGTCGATTGGCCCAACGCGCGAGCACCGTGAGGGCCAGTACTGCCGCGAGCAGCACGCTCAGCACGCCGCCTGCCAGCGTGGCGAACACGATCATGGTGAGCACGTCCATCAGGGCAATCCTCTGCCGAGCGCCGTCGCACAGTGGCGCTCGGTGATTTTAAAGCAACTGAGTTGCATTATTACCTGGCAGGACGCGTATATTGCAACAGCGTTGCTTTAAGCGCACTTCTGCCTCCAAGGAGAGACTATGCTCGAATCCAAGCAAGTACCGGTGACCATCCTTACCGGCTTCCTGGGCAGCGGCAAGACCACGCTGCTCAAGCGCATCCTGACGGAGCGCCACGGCGAGCGGATCGCGGTGATCGAAAACGAGTTCGGCGAGGCCGGCATCGACAACGAGATTCTGTTGCGCGAAGAAGGCGAGCAGATCATCGAAATGAACAACGGGTGCATATGCTGCACCGTGCGCGGTGATCTGGTGCGAATCCTGGGTGAGCTCTCGGCCAAGCGCGCTGGCGGCGCGCTGCACTTCGACCGTGTCGTCATCGAAACGACGGGCCTGGCCGACCCTGCCCCCGTTGCCCAGACCTTCTTCGTCGACGAGAAGATCGGCCAGGATTACTTGCTCGACGCCATCATCACCCTCGTCGACGCAAAGCACGCGCCCCAGCAACTGAATGACCACCATGAAGCGCAGGAGCAGGTGGGCTTTGCCGATCGCATCCTGCTGTCGAAGACCGATCTCGTGCGCGACGAAGACGTGGAGGCACTGCGCAAGCGGCTGGTGCAGATGAATCCGCGCGCGCGCATCGCGCGTGCGGACCACGGGCGCGCGCCGATCACCGAACTGCTCGACGTCCGTGGCTTCAATTTGAACGCGATCCTCGACGTCGAACCCGACTTCCTGACCGATGTCGAGCACGAGCACGACGACGACGTCACCTCATTCGTCTACCGGCAGGCCAAGCCGATGGATCTGCGCGCCATCGAGGAGTTTCTCGGTGGCATGCTGCAGGTCTATGGCCCCAATTTGATGCGCTACAAAGGCGTGCTCAACGTCGCGGGCGAGGACCGCCGCATCGTTTTCCAGGGCGTGCACATGCTGATGGGCGCGGACAACGGGCCGCGCTGGAAGCCCGGCGAGAAGCGGGAGAGCAAGATCGTGTTCATTGGACGCGACCTGCCGCAGGAGGCGATTGTCAGTGGCCTCGATGGCTGCATCGCGGCCCGGCTGCGATCAGCTTGACCGAGGTGCAGGACACCGGACGCGTGAACGAACGCAGGGTCAGGATGCGCGCGGGCAGGAACTGATCCGCGCTGCCCATCGCCGTCGGGCGACCGACCCGGCGACCCCACGCTTGGCGATCGTCCGAGTCCCTTCGCTAGTCCTTGCACGCCGGGCACAGACCCCGCAGCGTGAGCGCCGCGCTTTCGACCCGATAGCCGCGCGGCGCCTTGGCCGGCGGCGGCGTCACGTCGTCCAGGCACACGGTGCTGCCGCAGGACCGGCACTGGAAGTGGGCGTGCTCGCGGTGCGCGTCGACCCGGCCGGCGAAGCGCCAGATGCGGTCCTCGCCCGCCACCTTGTGCGCGAGGCCATTGGCCTCGAGCCATTCGAGCGCGCGGTACAGCGTCACGCGGTCGAACGCCTGGCCCTGCGCTGACAGCGCCTCTTCCACGTCCCGGTGTGACAACGGCTGCGGCGCCGCGCGCAGCAGGCCGAGCACTGCCGCGCGCGCGGGCGTGGCGCGACCGCCGGCATCGCGCACAAGTTCATCGAGCTCGCCGCGCGACTCGACCTTGCCCTTGGCGGTCGTCTTGGCGGGCCGAGCGTCCTTGTGGGGCGTGGCGCGGACTGACATGCGTCAATTCTAGGCGCCGCCGCCTGCGTGATGGCGGTCACCGCCGCAAAGGCTCGTTACACCTTGCCCGCGCCATGCGGGCGGCACGGACCTAGATTGAGGATGTGGATGGTTCTAACCGATGGAGAACACGATGCAAGCACGCAAGACACTGATTGCCCTGTTGATGACGAGCGCATTGGGCGCCAGCGCCGGCGCAGCCCTGGCACACGGGCCAGGGGCGGGCCATGGGCCCGGACGCGGCGTTGGCATGGGCCCCAACGCCGAATGGGCCACGCAGCGGATGGCCGATCTGAAGAGCGCGCTGCGGCTCACGCCCGCGCAGGATGGCGCCTGGGCGGCCTACCAAGACGCGCACCAGCGCGCCTTTGACGGCCGCGCCAGGCTGCATGAATCCATGCAGGGCATGCGCGGCAACCCCGACGCGATGGCCGACGCGCGCGTGGCGATGCTGAAGTTCAATGCGCGAAGCGCGGAAGAGATCAACAATGCCCGCAAGGCACTGACGGCGACGCTGACCCCAGAGCAGAAGGCCACGTTCGAACAGTTCCGTGGCCCCGGCATGATGGCCGGCGATGGACGTGGACCCGGCGGCGGTGGACGCGACTTCGGCCCCGGGCAGGGCCACGGTCAAGGCCATCACCATGGACCGGGCTCGGGCCGCGGTCCCGGTGCCTGCGCGCCGTCGACCATCTGATCGGAGCAGCGCGCGCCCGGTCCGCGCGCTCGCGGCGACGATCGGGATGCAGGCGCTGACGCTGCGTTCGGACGTCGCCCGCGGCCATCACGGCAACAGCCGCCCGTCGCGCAGCGCAAGCACCCGCGTGGCCAGGCGTACCACGCACTGCGCATCGTGCGTGGCCACCAGCATCGCCAATCCGGTGGCGGATAGCACCTCGAGCACGCGCGCGCTGGCCGCATCGTCCAGTCCGGTGGTTGGCTCATCGAGCAGCAGGACCCGCGGCTGCATGGCGAGCACGCCGGCCAGTGCCGCCAGCCGCTTCTCGCCCCCCGACAGCTCGTGCACCGGCCGGCCTTCCAGGTGGGCGATGCCGACGCGCGCCAGTGCGGCGTGCGAAGCCTGATGCGCCTCGACCGGTGGCAGGCCGAGGTTGAGCGGACCGAACTCGACGTCCTCGAACACCGTGGGGCCGAGCAGCTGGTCGTCGGGGTCCTGAAACAGCAGGCCCACCGGGCCGCGCAGCGGTGCGAAGTCGCGCTCCTGCACGCAGGCCTGGCCGAGCAGACGGACGGTGCCGCCGCTGCAGGGCACGAACCCCAGCAGCGCATGCAGCAAGGTGGACTTGCCGGCGCCACTGGCGCCATTGATGAACACGCGCTCGCCGGCAGCGACGCTCAAGGACACGCTGTCCAGCACGCGCCGCTCGCCGCGCGCGACGCTGAGTGCTTCGGCCTGCAGCAAAGTGGTCATCGGACCCCGAGCAGCATCAGCGCCCAGCTCACCGCCAGTGCACCCGTGGTACCGACCGCCCATGCCCAGTGCGAGCGCGGCACGTCGCCGGCGTGCACCTGTCGCAGGCCAGCACTGGCGGACGAAAAGCCGCGTGCGCGCAGCGCCAGCTCGACCCGCTCGGCGCGCGTGATCGCGTGGGCAAGCAACAGCGCCACCATCTGGGCCGTGACTTGCAGGCTGCGGCGGTTGGCGCCTGCGACGAAGCCGCGCGCCCGCATGGCGCGGTCCAGGCGTCGGCGCGTTTCGCCGATCAGATCGACATAGCGCACGGTGAGCAGAAGCAGTCGGGCCAGCTTGACGGGCAGCCCGAGACCCGCCGCGGCTCGCGCGATCGCATAGGCATCGAGCCCGGCCAGCAGCGCGCTGAGCGCCAGCGCGATCGCGTTGGTACGCGCGGTGATGGTGAGCGCCAGTGCCGCACCGTCGGCCGACCAGCCCAGTGCGCCGTCCTGCCAGGCCCAGGGCAGCGTCAGCCACACGAGCACGAGAAAGCCGTTGACCGCGAGCATCCGTCGTAGCACCTCGCGCCAGCGCGCCTCGCGCAGCAGCACCGCGATGGCCGCGCCGGCTGCCGCCGTCAGCAGCAACCACGCGAGCGCCGCCGGGGCGTTCGTGAGCGCAACCACAACGCTCGCCACGCCAGCCAACGCGACCCGCAGCCGTGCATCAACGCGGCGGTCGCAGCTCATCGCGCCGCTCCGGTGGCAAGGCCATGCGCCTGCGGCAAGCGCAGCGCACGTGGCAGCACGCGCGCGAGCATGGCGAGCGCCAGCCCGCCAACCAGTCCGTCGATGACGAGCACCGGCACATGCGCGGCAGCAAAGAGCAGCGTCAGGTCGGCCAGTGCGCGTCCGCCGCTGGCCGCCAGCAGCCCGGCGGCGATGGCCGCCGCGCCGCCGATGCCGATCACGCCCGCCAGCGCGCCGACCACCAGCAACTGCGCGCGCGGTGCCTGCGGCCGCAGCGCGCCGCGTAGCGCGTAGTGCGCCGCGACCGCGGGCAGCGCGAGCAGCAGTGTGTTGGCACCGAGCACGGCGAAGCCACCAAAGGAAAACAGGGCCGCCTGCAGCAGCAGCGCGACCAAGATCACGGGAAACGCCGCCCAGCCGAGCAGCAGGCCCGCCAGGCCGTTGAGAATGAGATGCACGCTGCCCACACCCACCGGCACATGCACGGTGCTGGCGACGAAGAACACGGCGGCCAGCAACGCGGCAAGCGGCAGGCGATCGTCGTCGAGCCGCCGCAGGCCGAGCGCAACACCGCCGGCCGCCAGCGCCGCGCAACTGATGAGCGTCGGTCCGTTCAACACGCCTTCGGCCAGATGCATGTGCCTCTCCTCAGGTCCTGCGCCGGGCGCGCCACCAGGCCACGAGGCCCAGCACGCCGACGATGTAGCCAACTCCGCCGATGATGTCCTGCAGCCGCAGCCGTTGCTCCAGCCGCGCGATGTCTTCGCGCAGCGGGGCCAGCTCCTCGCGCAGCTCTGCCCTGCCTGCAGCACCGACGGCAGGCTTGAACACCGCCACCGCTTCAGCGCGGTGGCCTTCATCGCCGTGCACGACCACCGTGTAGGTGCCCGACTCGTGCACCGCCAGACGGAAGCGGCCCTCGGCATCGGTCTTCGCCTGGAGCAGCACACGCTCGCCGGCCAGCAGTTCGACCGCGCCACCCGCAGCCGCGCCGCCATCGGCGTAGGTCGCCACGCCGCGCAGCCCCTCGGCGTCACTCTGCACCGCCAGCCGCAGGCCATGCGCGTGCGCGGCCAGTGAAAAGCTCCAGACGAGCAATGAGACAGCCCAGCGCTGCGCACAACAAGCCGTTCGATGAAGGGTCTTGGCCATCAACGCGCCTCGAACACCAAGGCGTACTCGATGGAGAGCTGGGTGTGGCGCGGATCGCCTGCGACCGCCGTGCGGCATCCCGCCCACAGCCGGTTCAGCCCCGCCTGCGGCACGAAGCGCGCAACGCCTTGGGCGTCGGTCCGCGTCGAGTCCTGCCCGGCGTCGCCGCGCGCCACTTCGACGTCGGCGGCCGGTTGACCATCGATCAGCACGCGCACCAGCATCGGCTGCCCGGCGCGAGGCACGGCCGCCGCCAGCGGCACCACTTCGAATGGCTGCTTGAGCGGGCGCGTGACGACCTCGCCCCAGCGCACGATGGTCTTGCCGTACTTCACCGCCCAGGTGCCCTGCGTGGCGCCGGGCACCTCGTTCATCGGGCGGTTCACGCTCTTGCCGACGGCATCACGGCTGAAGAACCCGTTGTCGAAGTGCAGTGCCAGCAGCGCCACCTCGCCTTGCGGCTGCAGCCGCACGCCGTCGGCTGCGTCCGTGCGCTCGAGTTGGACGGCGCGGCCTTGCGCGTCAACGGCCTGCACCGACTTCAACTTGGTGGGTTCGTACGGCTCGCGCTTGCCGGCGTGCCCACCGAAGCGCAGCACGAAGCCCTGCGCGCCCGTCGGCTCGATCCAGGCCGTGTGCGCGGTGGCGCTGCCGGCGCAGAGCAACGCCACATAAGCAGCCGCCACCGACTGCATGATGCGTTGCTGTCCCGCGCCTGCGCCCATGACCCCTCCCGCCGCCCGTGCGGCTCAGGATCACTTCTAATGTCACGGGGAGGGTGGCAGCTTGATTAAGAACAACTGACTAAGTTGTCATACAGCGGTCGCGCGTTCAGCCGAGGCAACCAGTGCGGCGCAAGGCCAGCAGCGCGACCGCGGCCATCCAAGAGTGGCACGCGGCTCTCGGCAAAATGGACAGGCGAAGCGGGACCGCGTTGCCGTGGTGTGAGCAGCCAACGCCGAGCGCGCAATGGCCGGTTGGACACGGGCAGCGCGTACCGGCCGTGGAAACAGGGTTCCACGACGGTTCGTCACATGAACCGTCCTTGTCTGGCCCCAACCCTCAGTCCCCGCCCCCCTGCACGTCCTCCACCCAGATGAGTTCGCAGGCGCCGCCGCCGGTATCCGTGCGGCTGCGCGAGCTACGCCAGGACCAGCCGTCGTTGCCGCTGACATCGACCAGGTAGCCGCGCAGGGTCACGGTGGCGCCGACTGGCACGCGCTCGAGCCGGCGCTGCACCTCGTCGCTGGCCGGGATCAGGTGCATGTTGGCCGAATTGCGGGCGATGATCTCCGGCGCCACGGGCGGGCCGTCGCCGCCCCATCGGTACATGTACCAGCGGTTGGCTTGGCTGATGTCGAGCTTGCCCAACACCGCGTCGTTGGACATGTCGTTCCACCCGAGCGCGAAGTCGAGCGGCGAGATCTGCGCCTCGCGGTCGAAGCGGTAGCGCTCGGCGCGCAGCAGCCGTGCACGCACGGTGAAGCGTGCCACTGGCGTGATGGTGTGGTCGCGGTGGGTGAACGCGGCCCTGCGCGCGTTGTCGTCCTGCTCGGGCTCGCCGTGCACCACGGCACCCGGCAGCGTCGGCACGCGGCCGACGTTGGCCTTCTGAACGCAGGCGTAGACGCTGACGAGGACGGCCAGGCCGGCCAGCAGCAGCTTGAAGTTGGCGGAATTGAGCATCGGCCGCGGGGACTGTTCGGACGCACTTTAGCGGCGGCGCCGCGCGGCCGAACGCACGACAAGCAGCGCGGCCTCCCGCCGGGCCGCCGAATCAGGGGCGCACCGAGGTGACGACTGGGTGCCACAGTCGGCAGACACAGCAACCCCGACCACGGTATCGCTATCTAGCGCTGCGGTTTCAGGTGGGTGTGGCGGCTCCCATCGCCGTGGGTGTGCTCGTGCGCCACATCGACCATCACGAGATTGAGCTGCCCGTGGCGCACGCCGCGTTCGGCCACCACGCTGTTGGCAAAGCGGCGCACGGCCTGCACCGGCCCCCTGAGGATCACGCTCTCGATGCAATGCTCGTGGTCCAGGTGCGCATGCATGGTGCTCACCGCAAGGTCGTGATGCGCGTGCGACAGCTCGAGCAGCCGCTCAGCGAGCTCGCGCTCGTGGTGGTTGTAGACGTAGCTGAGATTGGCGACACAGTGGCCGTCGAGTTCGCGCGCCTCGCGCGTGCGGTCCAGATGCGTGCGCAGGATGTCGCGCACCGCCTCGGAGCGGTTGTCGTAGCCGCGCCCGGCGATCAGTTCGTCGAACTCGGCGGCCAGCTCCTCGGGCAGGGAGATGGTGAAGCGATCCATGTGGTCGTCCTCGATCAATGGAATGCACGTTGGGGCGTCAGGCGTTGGGGCCGGCGGGCGGCCGGTCACGATGCCGCGCCAGATGGCGCGGCGTCCACGATGGCGGCGTCTTGCGCACGAAATAGCTGCGGGCGACGTGATAGCTGGAGTCGAAGCCGTAGAAGTTCCGCCGCATCATCGCCAGTTCCTCGTCACGGTAGCGGGCCAGCGGCTTGGCGGCTTCGTCGAGCGCGCGACGCCGTGCCTTTGCGCTGACCTGTGCCTCGAACTCAGGCGCGGCAGCCCATGCAAGAGCGCGCTCGATCACGACCGGCAGGAACTGCGCGCGGTCGGCATCGAACACGGCCTCGATCACGACATCAACCAGCCCGAGCGACCGCGCCTGCCGCGCGTCGATCGGCAGACGGTTCTGCATCACCGCCTTGGGAGCAGCCTGAGTCACCCGGCGCGGCAGCGTATAGGTCCAGAACTCGCTGCCATACAGGTTGCCCATGTTCTTGTAGTGCGGATTGAGGAGCACGCCGTCACGGGCCCACACCGCATCGGCCGTGAACGCGAGAAACGCGCCCCCCGCGCCCGCATTGCCCTGCAGCGCGGCGACGACCAGGCGGTCGGTCGTGGTGAGGATGGCCTCGCACACATCGTCCATCGCATTGATGTTGCGCCAGGACTCGTCTGCCGGACTGCCGGCCGCCTCGATGACGTTCAGATGGATGCCGTTGGAAAAGAAATCCGGCCCGCCAGCCAGCACCAGCACACGCGCGGGCGTGCGCAGGGCGGCGCGGTAAGCAGCCAGCAGCCGCTCGCATTGCGTGGTCGACATCGCCCCGTTGTAGAAGGCAAAGTGCAGCACGCCCACCTCGCCATGCGCGCCATGCTGCGCGTAGCGGATCTCGTCATCGCCGGGCAGATGGGGCAACGCGGCAACCTCGTCGGGGAACGCCAGCGCGACGGGCAGCTTGACGGCCTCGGCCTGATCGTCTCGCCTGCAATGCCCGATCCACACCGCGCCATCGCCCGTGGTGCGCAGCACGGCGCCATGCCGACGGGCGAGCACCGTGTCTGGAGCAGCGTGCGAGGGCACGTCGCCCGCGGTGGCCGCGCGGCCATCGAACAGATGACAGGGCACGCCGAAGAGCGCGTCGAGCACGCCAGGCACCCCGTCGGCCGCGTTGAGCTTGCATAGCACGGTCTCCGTGCTGTCGCGCGTCCAGTCGATGTGCCGCTGCGCCTGCCGCAGCAGCGGCAGGCTGCGGGCGGCGTCGGCGGGCGGCCGCACGGGCGCGGTGCCGGCGTCCAGCTTGGCGAGCGCCTCGCGCACGCAGACCACGGCCGCCTCGGTCACCTCGTTGCGATACAGGCTCGACTTGGTGGCCTGCCGCATCGGAAAGCAGCGCGTGGCCCACACCGGTCCGGCGTCCAGCTCGGCCTCGGCCTGCAGCACGGTCACGCCCCAGGTGGTCACGCCATCGCTGATGGCCCAGTCGAGCGCCGAGGGTCCGCGGTCGCCAACGATGCCCGGATGCACGACCAGGCACAGGTGACTGCGCCACACGCTCTCGGGAATCGCCCGCTTCATGAACGGGGCGATCACGACGTCGGGCGCGAAGAGCGCCACCGCCTCTTCGGTCACCGAGTCCGCGATGTCGAACTCGACCGACAGCGTGTGTCCGTCGTCATTGAGCGCAACGAACAGCCGCTGCGTCAGGCTGTTGAAGCTGCGCGTCAGCAGCAGGATGCGCATGAGCGGCCGGCGGAGCCCGTCACGGCAGCTTGCGCAGGCGACCGGCCAGCCAGGGCGCGATCAGCATCGTCGCCATGCCCAGGCCAAGGAAGCCGCCGGCCAGCGGGTTGAAGTCGCCCAGGATGCGTTCCCACGAGTAGCCGAGGCTGCGGCCGAGCAGGATGTCGAAGCCGACCATCAGCACCAGCCATTGCAGCCCGACGATGAGCTTGCGGCCGCCGCCGCGCGCGTCGATCCAGCCAATGGCGAGCATGGCGACGACGAAGACGATCACGATGGCGCTCAGGATGGCGAGCTGCCGCGCGAGTTGGTCACCGAGCAGCGGCACCAGCCACAGCGTGTGCGCGATGCCGTGCAGCGTCTCGAGCACGGCGATCAGCAGCCACGCCAGAAATCCGCGCGCCAGCCAGAAATTGTGGGCGTGTTTCACGATGATGGTGGTTGCCGAAGCGCTCGCTTGCATTGCTCCCGTGCTCGTCGCGCCTGATCGCATTCGGCGCGCAAGGACGGCGGCAGGAGCGGGGCCAAGATCTCGCCGCCGCAGCCCTCGCCGGTCATTTCTCCGTAGCCTCCATGCTCAAGCGTGGGATCCGACGCCGACACCACTGCACCTGGCCGTCAGCAAATCCGCGGTAGCTGATCGCCACTGAGCCAGTCGACGATGCGGCGACCGCCGAAACGCGTGGTCATCTGCACGAAGTGGTGATCGTCGGCGAACACCTCGCCAATGATGGCGGCCTCGGCGCCGAGCGGATGCGCGCGCAGCGCGGTGAGCACGCTCTCGGCATCCTCGGGCGCGACCACGGCGATCAGCTTGCCTTCGTTGGCCACATAGAGAGGATCGAGTCCAAGGAACTCGCAGGCGGCCATGACCTGCGGCTTCACGGGGATCGCGGCCTCCTGCAGCATCATCCCCACGCCGGACTGGCGGGCGATCTCGTTGAGCGTGGTCGCGACACCGCCGCGGGTCGGGTCGCGCAGCACATGCAAGCCGCGCTGCGGGTCCCGCAAGGTCGCATCGCGCACGGCCGCCAGCACGTCGGCGATGAGGCCGTGCAGCGCGGCGCTGTCGCTCACGATCTCCGAACCGAAGGCGAGCGACTCGCGCAGCGACATGATGGCCATGCCGTGGTCGCCGATCGTGCCCGACACCAGGACCTTGTCGCCCGGCCGCGCGCGCGCGCCACCGAGTTCCACGCCCGCGGGCACCACGCCGATCCCGGTCGTGTTGATGAACACGCCATCGCCCTTGCCCTGCTCCACCACCTTGGTGTCGCCGGTGACGATCTGCACATCGGCCGCGCGCGCCGCCGCCGCCATTGACTCGACGATGCGCTTCAGATCCGTGAGCGGAAAGCCCTCTTCCAGGATGAATCCGGCCGACAGGACCAGCGGGGTCGCACCCATCACGGCCAGATCGTTGACGGTGCCGTGCACCGACAGCGCGCCGATGTCGCCGCCGGGATAGAACAGCGGCGACACCACGTGCGAGTCGGTCGCCATCACCACGCGCCCGGGCGGCAGCGTCAACACCGCACCGTCATTGCCCTGCGCCAGCAGCGGGTTGTCGAAGGCGGCGGCAAAGAGCTGCTCGATGAGCTGCGCCATCGCGCGGCCGCCGGAGCCATGCGTGAGGTCCACGCGGCCGTGCTTGATGTCGAGCGGCCGGCTGTAGCCGGTCTTCACGGGTTTGTTCAAGCGTCCGTCATCCATTGCATCACCTTGGTTGACCACAGAGACACAGAGGACACGGAGGACACAGAGGGAGCCTTAGCCCACCACGCGCTCTGTCGCTCTTGCCGTCTCTCCTCGGTGGTTTCTTCATCTCTTTGGCTCTACGGCTCTGCGCCTATGCGGCTCTGTGTCGAGTCCGTCTCTTCACGCAGCAGCGCGAATCGGAATCTCCTTGTACCGCCCATAGCTGTAGTGCGCGGCGCAGGCCCCCTCGCTCGACACCATGCAGGAGCCCACCGGGTTCTCGGGCGTGCACACGGTGCCGAAGATCTTGCAGTCGCGCGGATGCTTGAGGCCGCGCAGGATCGCACCGCACTCGCAGGCCTTGTTGTCGGCGACCTTGCGGGTGTCCAGCGCGAACTTCGTCTCGGCGTCCCAGGCGGCGAACTCGGCGCGGATGGCGAGCGCGGAATACGGCACCTCGCCCAACCCGCGCCACTCGAAGCTCTTGCGCAACTCGAACACCTCGGCACACAGCGCCTGCGCCTTCAGGTTGCCGTCGCGGTTCACGGCGCGGGTGAATTCGTTCTCCACCTCGCAGCGACCCTCGTTGATCTGCCGCACCAGCATCAAAACGGCCTGCATCACGTCGAGCGGCTCGAAGCCGGCGATCACCACCGGCTTGCGGTACTCCTCGGCGAAGAACTCATAGGGCTGGCTGCCGATGATCGTGCTCACGTGCGCGGGACCGATGAAGCCATCGAGCGGCACGGTGCCCAGCTTGCGCACCTCGGGGCTTTCGAGGATGTTGCCGATCGCCGCCGGCGTCAGCACGTGGTTGCACACGACGCCGAAGTTGCGCAAGCCCTCGGCCGCAGCCTGCTTGATCACCAGCGCGGTGGGCGGAGTGGTGGTCTCAAAGCCGATGGCAAAGAACACGACATCCTGCGCCGGGTTCTTGCGCGCCATCTCCAGCGCGTCGGCCGCCGAGTAGATCATCGCGATCCTGCCGCCTCGCGCCTTGGCCTTGAGCAGCGACAGGCCGTTGGACGCCGGCACGCGCAGCACGTCGCCGTAGGTGGCCAGCGTGACCTTGCGCTCGAGCGCGAGCTGGATCGCCAGATCGACGCGGCCAATGGGCAGCACGCACACCGGGCAGCCCGGACCGTGGATCATGCGCACGTTCTCGGGCAAGAGGTCTGTCAAGCCATAGCGCGAGATCGCATGCGTGTGGCCGCCGCAGAACTCCATGAAGTGGTAGCGCCGGTCGGGCCGTACCTCGGCCGCGATCTGCGCGGCGATCCGGCGCGCCACGCCGCCGTCGCGAAACTCGTCGATGTACTTCATTGCGCACCCTCGGCCGCGGTGATCTCGTCCATACCCGACGCGCGAAACAGCGCCAAGGTTTTCTCCGCTGCGGCCGGGTCGAGCTTGGTCAGCGCATAGCCGACGTGCAGCACCACGTAGTCGCCAACTTCCACGCCATCGACCAGCGCCAGCGAAATCGCCTTGCGGATGCCGCCGAGGTCGACGATGGCACCGTCGGCGGCCGTCTTCTCGATCACCCGCACGGGCAGGGCGAGACACATCAGTGCACCTCGTTCAGAAGATGGCGTGCGATCCAGGCCTGCCCGAGAGCGAGGCCGCCATCGTTGGGCGGCGCCTGGCGCGCGGTGAGCACGTTGAGTCCGCGCCCGGTGAAATGGCGGGTGAGCGCATCGGTCAGCACCGCGTTGAGGAAGCAACCGCCGCCCAACGCCACCGTCCGCAGGCCCTGCGCCTGCGCTGCGCGCGCCGCCCAGTCAGACAGCGCGAGCGCCAAGGTGGCGTGGAACAGCGCGGCACCGTGTGCCGCATCCGGCTCATCGGCCAGCCGGGCGGCCAGCGGCAGCAGATCGAGTACGCCGTCGGCATCGATGCGAAAGAGCGCGGCATCGGGCTGGACGTCCGGCCGCTGCGCGGCGAGCGCTTCGAGCAGAATGGCGGCCTGGCCTTCGTAGGCCATGACGTCGCGCACGCAGAGCAAGCCGGCCGCCGCGTCGAACCAGCGCCCCGCGCTGGTCGTCTGCGGGCAGCGCAGGTCGTTGCGCAGCATCTGCCAAATCACCGGCGCCGCGGGCTGCGCCTTGAAGCGATCGGCGATCTCAGCGTCGCGACCCAGCCGATGCAGCACTGCGGCGGCCATGCGCCAGGGCTCCCGCGCGGCGCGATCGCCGCCGGGCAGCGGCAGCGGGCGAAGGTGGCCCAGGCGCTGGAACTGCGCGCCATCGACCGCCAGGAGTTCGCCGCCCCAGGCATCGCCATCGTCGCCATGGCCCACGCCGTCGAGCGCGATGCCAAGCAGCGGGCCCTCCCAACGCTGCTCCGCGGCCACCGCGGCAATGTGTGCATGGTGATGCTGCACACCAAAGGCCGGCACGCCCAGAGCGCGCGCCAGGCCGAGCGCCAGCTCGGTGCTGAAGAAGTCGGGATGCAGGTCATGCGCGATCGCCTGCGGCGCTATATCGAGCACGCGCTGCAAGTGCGCCGCCGCCTCTTCGAGCGCCGCGCGGCTCGGCGCGTTGTCGAGGTCGCCGATGTGCTGCGACAGGAAGGCCTCGTCGCCGCGCGTGAGGCAGGCGGTGGTCTTCAGGTAGCCCCCGAGGGCGAGCACGGCCGGCCCGGTGGCGGCGAGCTTGATCGCTGCCGGCGTGTAGCCGCGCGCGCGGCGAATGAAGGTGAAGGATTGAGGATTCAGGACGGAGGATCGAGTGCGCCGCTCCGAAACCGCCTTCTCAATCCTCGATCCTCCGTCATCAATCCTTACGACGCTGTCGTCACAGCGCACGAGAATCGCGCGGTCATGCATGACGAAGGCATCGGCCAGGCCTGCCTCGGCGCCCAGGCGCGCGACCGCCTCATGGTTGTCGATCACCAGCGGTTCGCCGCCAGGGTTGGCGCTGGTCATCACCAGCACGAGGTCCTGCGGCTCGTCGAGCCAGTCCAGGCCCTGCGGGCGGGCGGCGGCCTGGTGGAACAGCAGCAACTGCAATGGCGTGTACGGCAGCATCGCGCCCAGCTGCGCGAGCCCCGGCGCGATTCCGGCCAGCGCCGTGTCGCAGCCGGCGCGCTTGGGCAGCAGCACGATCGGCCGCTCGACGGCGAGCAGCGCACGCGTGGCCGCGGCATCGACCTCGGCAAAAGGCAGCAGCGAGGCGACATTGGCCGCCATGATGGCAAACGGCTTCTCGTCGCGCTGCTTGCGCTCGCGCAGCCGCTGCACCGCCGCCGCATTGCGCGCATCGCACACGAGATGGAACCCGCCCAGGCCCTTGATGGCCACGATCTCGCCGCAGGCAATGCGCGCGTGCGCGGCTGCGATCACGTCATCGTGCGCCAGCGGAAAGCCGTGCGCATCGGCCAGCCAGATGCGCGGGCCGCACTGCGGGCAGGCGTTCGGCTGCGCGTGGAAGCGGCGATCGAGCGGGTCGTCGTACTCGCGCTGGCACGCGGGGCACATGGTGAACGGCGCCATGCTGGTGGACGGCCGGTCGTAGGGCAGCTCACTCGTGATGGTGAAGCGTGGGCCGCAGTGCGTGCAGTTGATGAACGGGTAGCGATGCCGCCGGTCGCCCGGCGTGATGAGCTCCCCGGTGCAGGCCGGGCAGATGGCGGCATCGGGCACGATGCCGGTGGACACCGCGCCATGCGCGCTCTCGACGATGACGAAGCCCGGCGCGATGGCGCCCACGTGCGCGCTTTCCTCCACCGCATCGAGCGTGGCCAGCGGCGGCAGTTCGTCGGCCAGCCGCCGGGTGAAGCGCGCCAGCTCGCGCTCGCTGGCGCGCAGCGCGATGGTCACGCCGCCGCCATCATTGCGCACCCAGCCGTCGAGACCGAGTTCGTGCGCGAGGCGATAGACATACGGGCGGAAGCCCACACCCTGGACGCGGCCGCGCACCCGCAACTGCACGCTAAGACCGTTCGCCTCGGGTGTGCGCGACTGCTGCGCAGTCGCACGTGCACCCTCGGCGGTCTGGTCAGGCGCCCGGTCCGAGCATTTCGAACCGCGCGGCCGGGCGACCGGGCGCAGATCAAGAGCGACGCGCCCCCTCCCCACCCCTCCCCCACTCGCGGTGGGGGGTGACTTCGCGTCCTTCGCTTCGTACGGCATCGCGCGTGCTACCGGTTCAGGGTGGCGATGTGCTCTTCGAGCAGGGCGAGCTTGCGGACCGAGTCGGCCGCGCGCTGCGCGCGGGCCTCGCGCGCGGCGGTGCTACCGGCAAGGATCCAGTCGAGCCAGGCGTCCATGCCGTCGCCCTCGTTTGGCTTGAGGGCCGAGACCTGCAGCACCTCGATCGTCGGGTTGACGCGGCGGGCGGCGGCGATCGCCTTGTCGACTTCGAACTGCAGGTAGGGCAGGAGGTCGACCTTGTTGAGCAGCATCAGCTGCGCGGCCGCGAACATGTCCGGGTACTTCAGCGGCTTGTCCTCGCCCTCGGTCACCGACAGCACCACGACCTTGTGTGCCTCGCCGAGGTCGAAGGCCGCCGGGCACACAAGGTTGCCGACATTCTCGATGAACAGCACCGAGTCCTGCGCGGGCGCCAGATGCAACAGCGCGTGCTCGACCATGCTCGCGTCCAGATGGCAGCCCTTGCCCGTATTGATCTGGATGGCGCGGGCGCCGGTGGCGCGGATGCGGTCGGCGTCGTTGCTGGTCTGCTGATCGCCTTCGATCACGGCAACAGGAAGAGCGGCGGCCAGGCGCTTGATGGTCTCCACCAGCAGGGTGGTCTTGCCCGAGCCGGGGCTGGAGACGACGTTCAGCGCGAAGATGCCGCGCTGGGCGAGCCAGCGGCGATTGGCGCGCGCGAACTGGTTGTTCTTGTCGAGGATGCCGCGCTCGACCGCGACCATCTTCTCCTGGCTCATGCCGGGCGCATGCGAATGCGCGGGGCCGTGGCCGTAGTGCAGCTCGCCGTGCGCATGGTCGCGATGATGGTGGTGCGCATCCCCATGCGCGTGCACATGGTCAGGCACGTGGTCGTGGGTGTGGTCGTGGGTGTGGTCGTGAGTGTGGTCGTGGGTGTGACCATGGTCGTGCCCGTGGTCATGCCCATGCGCATGCTCATGGCCTTCGATCTTGACGTTGCCGCTCGCGCAGCCGCAGGTGGTGCACATCGCCTTACCTCTGCTTGTCTGTGTTCTCTGTGTTCTATCCATCGCTTCCTGCCGGTCTGGCTCGCCGCTAGACGAGTTCCAGTTCCTTGACGCGCATGGCGTCGCCGCTCGTGACCTGCAACTGGTGGCTGCCGCACTCGGGACAGGGATCGCCGCGCGCGGCGATCGGCACGCTGGTGCAGCAGCGCATGCACCAGGCCGTGCCGGGCGTGGTCAGGATGTCGAGCGCTGCGCCATCGGCCACCGTGCCGTTCTTCACCACGTCGAAGGCAAAGCGCAGCGCTTGCAGCTCCACCGCCGCCAGCGCGCCGATCTCCAGCCGCACAAAGCGCACCGGACGCGCCTGCGCGGCGTCCTCGACGACCTGCAGCACGCCTTCGGCCAGGCTCATCTCATGCATGGCCCACCTCGGCCGACTGCACGCGAAGGCTGTACTGCACGCAAGGATCGAGTGCCTGCACCAGCCATTGAGCGCGCGTCAGCGCATCGGCCGCGCTTGTCACGTGGGCGCCAATCAGTCCGGCCGCCAGCGCGCCCTGCGGGTGGAAGTTCCACTCTGTCGGCGCGAGGATGCGCCACGCGCCGACACGCTCGCCATCGAGTTGCACCAGGTGCACCAGCAGCCCGCGCGCGGTCTCGACCCAGCCGAGCCCGCGGCCCGGCGCCACCTGCAGCTGGCCGAACAACGGCTGCACGGGCGGCGCGCCACAGGCGATGCGCGCAAGTTCCGTGAGCCGCGCTGCCAACCGCGTCAGCGCCGAGCGGCCAAAAGCACGCAGCAGCGCGGCAACGAGCGCATGCGTCTGCATGCGTGCCACCGCCCCGGTTTCGACGGGCCGGCCGTCCAGCTCGGGCCGCTGCGCGTAGCGCGGGTCGGCCTGCAGATGCGCGGCGATGGTGTGCAGGTCGCTCGCCGAGGGTGGCGCAGGCACCAGCGGCACGGCGGCCGACGTCTTGGGAGCGCCGTGGTGTGTGCCGTCGCGCTGCACGGCGCCGAGTACGCGGGCGGTGACCGTCTGCGCCTGCGCGATCCAGATCTCGAAGGCCGGCACGTGCTCGTGCTCCCACCAGGCCTGCGCTGGCCCTGCGAGCACGGCCCGCTCGACCGCCTCGCGCAGGGCGCCGCGATCGCTGCTGAGCCCGGCGGCATCCAGTGCGTTGCGCACCTGGGCGAGCAGCGCGGTGTCCGGCTCTTCGCCGATCAGGCGCGGCCAGTCGAGCAGCAGGCGCCAGAGCACCTCGTGCGCGATCTCGGCTTCCAGGCGCCGCAGTCGTTGCGCCTCCTGCGCCGGGTCCAGCGATGCGCCGCGCGCGGCCTGAACGGCAAGCTCAGCGGCCAGCGCCTGCGCGCGACCGCACACGGTGAACAGATTGGGCACCAGGGCCAGCGCCTCGGTCACAGCGCGGCCTGCGAGCAGCCGATCGGCCACCCGCGGGCGGGTGGAGTCGAGCGTGACGTCGCGCAGCACACCCTCGTGCAACGTGAGCGCGATGGTCAGCTGGCCGGCATCCAGGCGCATCGTCACTAGGCCTCGTCGGCTTCGGCGCGCCAGCGACCGCGCAGGAAGTCGCGCTTGGACACGGTGGCACGCTGTGGCGCAGGCGCTTCGGCCTTGAGGTCGATGATCGGCCCCAACGGCGTGCCCGGCCCTTCCACGCCGGCGCGCGTTTCTTTGGCGAACAGCGCGTCGAGCGCGGCCAGCGCGGTCAGCCGCGCGCCTTCCTGGTCACCGAACTCGAACATCGGTGAAAACAGCGAGCAGCTCTGGTAGTCGCCCACCAGCGGCTCACGCGCGCTGATGAACTCAAACACGCCCGCCGGCAGCGCGTAGCCCTGCGAGTCGCCGTAGCGCACGTGACGCCAGGCCGCGTGATCCTGCGGCAACAGCATCAGATTCATGCACCACGGGGTGATCAGCACGCCAAGCCAGCGCCCGTCCCAGGACCGAAAGCCCACCGACTCGACCTGCAAGGCACTGTTGCAGAACGGCACGTCAGCCATGCGTGTGTTGGCAATCTCGGCGAACGCACGCGTGAGCCGGGCGGCGACCTCCTCGGCCGTGGCGCCGGCGGAGCGCAGGACCGGCGGTGCGGCCGGCACTGCGGCGGGGCGACCGTCGTCCATCAGTCGTCCAGCGCGAGAAAGCCCGACTGCTCGGTCGAGCAATTAGGGCAGGTCCAGTGGTGTGGCAGTGCAGAGAATGGCGTGCCAGGCGGGATCTGCCACACCGGGTCGCCCAGCTTCGGGTCATACACGGTCCAGCACACCTTGCATTCGAAGCGGCCACCCAGGGCGTCCGCCGCAGGGTCGAGGGTGCGGTCTCCGATGTTGGAGTCCAGTTTCATGGCGGCACTCGCGTTGCGTATGTGGAACAGGGTGATCAGCCGGCGCTCGACAATGCGAACGCGCGGCTGCGCTGATTGGATCAGGCGGCCGCAGGACTGCTCGCCGCGTCGGCCTCCATCCAGTCGATCAACTCGCCGAGGCGCTCGCGGCTGTCGGCGATGTCCTCTTGGGCTGCCAGCGCAACCTCGGGCACGCGCGTGACCTCTAGCGTGTTGAGGATCAAGGTCTGCATGCTGTTGAAATACTGCACGCGCCACAGATGGCGAATGGTGGTGGAGGACACGCGACAGTTGCCAAAGCCGCGCGACAGCACCGCGACACTGCCGGGTGGCAGCGCGCGATCGAGCAGCGTGTGGTCGTCGGGTGTCAGCGGCAGCAGGGTCAGGTTGATCACGCGCGCCTCCTGCCCCGGCTTGAAGCCGGACACCGCGGCGCGGATCTCGGTCAGCAGCGCGGGGGCGTTCATCGCGCCAGCCGGGATGTCGACGCTGGGCACGATGGGCAGCGATGTCGCCTCGGCGAACTCGAGGGCGATCCGCGGGATCGACGCGGCGATCAGGAAGTCATTGACGAGGCGGCCATCGGGGCTGAAGTGCCGCTGACGCCAGACGCCGGCAAACACGGTCTCCTGGATCCGGACGTCGTGCTGCATCTGGCCAATGCGGCCGTTTTGCAGCGCGATGCGCACCGACACCTCGCCTTCGCCCAGCGTCTGATTGAGCACCTCGACCACGTGATCGGGCAGGTGCAGCAGCTCGATCGGCGGCGGCGAGGGCTCGAGCATCGTCTCGGCAAACTGCGCGAGCACGGCCCCCGCCGCCCGCAGGGTGGCGCCATCAGCCTGCGCCGGCACCTGCGGCATGCGAAAGGTCGACACCTCGCGCGGGATGGGCATGTAGTTGAAGTCCTCACCTTCATCGGACTGCGTGCCGGGGCCGATCAGTCCTTCAGCGATAACGGGGATGGGGAACTGCTTCATGGCGATGTCCTTGCGGGAGCGGGTGAGGGTCATGAGCGCCAGGTCAATGACAGTGGTGATCGCCGGCGTCGGCCGCGGCGACGGCGATGCCGATCGACGGCGGACGCGTAGCGGGCGCCGCGAGCAACTGGCGCATGCTGTCGATGTACTCCTGCCAGTCGCGCAGGCCATCGATGGCGCCGACGTACTGCCCATCGAGCAGCATCACCACCGCCGGCCAGCGCTTGAAGCCATAACGCGCGGCGATTGCGCGCGCCGGCCCCTGCGGCAACACGCCGGTGCGGAACTGGCCGGGAAAAGCGAGCGCGAGTTCCGGGACGATCACCGCGATGTCGAGCGTCTCGCGATACAGGACCGGGTCTTCGGTGAAGACAACGAGCGCGCGGCCCGGGGCACGGGCCCAGGCGTCGAAGCTCGCCTGATCGAGCATCTGCCCGCCGGTCTCGGCACACAGCCGCTCGATCAGCGGATGCAATGCGGGCGAACGGTTGGCGGCGGCGGTGGTGGCGAATTCGATGGCCATGTCGTCTTGGCTCCTGGTTCTCGTCGTGTGTTGCGCAGTCAGTGCAGTTTGGGGTTGGGGATCACGAGATGCGGCGGCAACTGCGGCTCGCGGTCGACGAGATCGGCAAACAGCACGTCGATGCTGGCCGCATCGCCAATCAAGGCGGCGTGCAGCGCCTGCAGCGCGGCCCGGATCTGGGCCGCCTGCTCGGCATCAAGCACGCGCCGCGCCGCACCCTGGAAACTCAGCACCCAGGTGCCGACCGGCTGCGGTCCAACCAGGCGCAGATCCAGGCGCTCTTGAACGTCGCCATCGGCGCACAGCGCAAAGTCGCCGTCGCCGTCGACCGATTGAACCTGCAGTGGCACACCGATGCACATCTAGCGGCCCTCGCTGGCGGTGTTGCGCTGCTCGATGGCGTGGCGGATATTGAGAAAGCGCGCATCGCCGACGCGGCAGGCCTGCGCCTCGGGCGGGCGCCCGCCTTCGTAAGCCTCAATGTGCAGCGCGCGATCGTTCAGGCGGTCGATCGGCGGCGCCGCGCGACGCACGGGCGCAAAGCCCCACTGGCGCAGCACCTCGACGCCGAGGTCGACCGCAGCGGGCAGGCGCGCGCGCACCGAGGACGCAAGGCTGCCGCCGAAGTCCATCAGCCGCTCTGGCTGCACGCCCACCAGGGTGAGATGCGGCGGAAAGCGGTCCTGCACGTCGGCGATCGCCAGCAGTTCCATGAAGCTTTGCTGGTGCAGGCTCATCTTGGCGCCCGACCAGGCCGGCACCTCGCGGTCGCGCAGCACGCGCAGCGTGGCCGGCACGTCGCCGAAGTCGATCGCGTCGAACACCAGCACATGCGTGTGTGCGGTGACTTCGGGTAGCAGGATGAGTCCCTGCGTGCCGCCATCCATGAGCGTCACGCTGACGGGCAGCGCCCAAGTATCGTGCAGGGCCTCGACGGCGCGCACCCCGAAGCCTTCGTCGGCCCACAGCACATTGCCAATGCCCAGCACCAGCGCACTCGGCTCGGCCCGATGTCCCTGCACGTGAAACCTCCCTGCCTGCGCCGTGCCCCGCGAGGCACCCCGTCTGCCCTCGCGACGGCTTCGTGGCGCGTCATCGGGGCTCCTCCGGCTGAACTGCAACGTGTTACGGGTGCAGGTACACCGAGTCAGTCGCAAGTTACGACGTTGGTTACACGGCGTTTTGACGCGGGTCAACGGCAGGGACGACGCCGCGCAGGCCGGCGGCGGGCGCAGCGGTCACGTACGACGGTCAGGTACGAGGGTCAGACGAGGGTCAGGTGCGCAAATCAGCGGAGCCGTGGCGCCGCAGGGCGTGGCAGCGCGACGTGATCGATTGGCCTTGCGAAGGCCCCTGCGGTGCAGCGTCGCGGCAGTGCGCTGCCGCCGAACCTCGCGGATCTCCGGCGGCGGGCGACGAGCGCCGGTCGATCAATCGATCAATCGATCAATCGACCAATCGACCAATCGACCAATCGATCAATTGATCAATCGATCAATCGGCGATAGCGAAGCGGTCGCGCCGGCGGGACTCCGCGACGAAGTCTTCCATCTCGGGATCGCATTGCGGGCGAACACGATGCGCAGAGGCTGACCATCCTGCACCACGGGGACGTGGTGGAAACCCTGTTTGTGCATCAAAGCGAGCGCCGTGCCAAACGGTTGCTCGAGCCCAAGCGTGCGCGGCGATGGTGTCGTGACCTGCGCCAGCGGCGTGGCCTCGGGGTCGAGTCCGCGTGCGACCACGCGGTAGACGGCGTCGCGCTCGGTGAAAATGCCCCGCAGCCCGCCGTCGTCCACCGCCAGCACCGCGCCCGCCCCGACGCGCGCCATCGCGCGCGCCGCATCGCCCACGCACATCTGGGGCGCGGCCAGTCTTTTCCAATTCAGGTATGAGCCTGGAGCGGACGGCAGTGGATGTAGCGAAGCGCGTCGATTTGTTGATTGGGGATGCAGTGTAGGGCCGCCTGCGCAGAGCGGGCGGTTGGTGGTTTTTCATTTCCTTTTCAGC
>JADCGX010000069.1 GCA_020248785.1 Burkholderiales bacterium
CGCCTTGCGCCAGAAAGCGTGCCTTGACCTGATACACCCAAACCCGACTGACCTCCAGGCGCCGGGCGATCGCGCTCGGTCGTTCGTGCCGTTCCAAGGCGCGCAAAACCCGGTCCCGCAAGTCCTGTGAATAGGCGTGCACGACGGCCTCCACTGTGCAGAGGCGATCATCACAAGAAACGATATCGCTCAAATCAAGAATGCTCTAGCGCGTCTCTCCGACAACGCGCATATTGCGTGCAACCAATCGCGTCGCTCACCGACGAGCGGCGCGTTCGTCGGGCTTGGCCAGACGGCAAGACTTCGGCCCCACGACTACTCTCTGACCTCGCTCGTCGCCACCATGAATTCGTAGCGACGGTCGAGATAGCGCTCTGGTGCCTCGGTATCGAAGCTGCGCTCGCTGAAGCTCACCAGCCCGTCGCGCCGCACGGTGAGCACGGTGCTGGTGCGGGTGCCATAGCCGTTGGCACGGATCTGGATGGCCGACAGCACGCGCTCCCAATCCAGCGGCACGCCTGTTTGCGGCAGTTCATGGTCGCGCGCCGCCTGGCGATCGGCCAGGAGCGCGAACAGATCCTCGTGCCGCACCCGCTGCGCGATCAGGCAGGCAAAGGCGCCCACTGCGCGTGTGACCTTGGGCCACGGTGTGTCGAGGAAGGCATTGGACAGGCCGTAGATGCCGGGCGCAAGCACCTTCGAAGGCGCCTCCAGACGGTTGCTGACATAGTGCAGGCGTGGCGCAGACACCGTCCCTTTGCGCGGCACGACCGCGTCGCCCACCAGCAGGTTGAATCCGTTGAAAGCCTTGGCGCGCGGCGCCATCGCGTCCAGCCAGGCCGCCGGATCGCCCTCGGCCTGCAAGGCGCTGACGACGAGCGCGCCACGCGTGGGCGCATGCGGGTTGCGCTCGGTCGGGGCGCGCACATTGGTCACCAGCGCAAAGCGCCCGCTGCGATTGATACCGAGCCAGGTTCCGCCGGCTTCCTCATCGCGCCCGGCCAGCAGCGACACGCTCTGGCCCCACCAGGCGGCTGGCCGCGACTTGCGCGTGTAGAACTCGTCGCGGTTGCTGGCGACGATCAGCGGATAGTCGGGATGGGACTGCCAGGACAGGACAGCGAGGCACATGGCAACGATCGACCTGCCGGACCGTCAGGCGTTCGCCGCGGTGGGCGCAGCCAACACGCCCGTGAAGCGTTCGGTGTAGCGAGGCACGGTGGCACAGGCAGGCACTGCAACGCGGGCAGCGTTGACAGCAGCGTCGAGGGCAGTCGCGAACGCTTGCGACTCGGCGATGCCGTCGTAGACCTCCATCAGCGTGGCGACGCCCGCTGCCGCCTTTGCACCATCGGCCCGTCGCAGCAGCCGACCCTCCACCCCCGTAGCCGCCCGCACTTGTGCCATAAGGCGGGGGGCATGCGGCAGCCAGTCGGCCAGTTGCTGTGCGTCGAGCTTGTAGTACACATACCAGTGCTCCAACTCGGACCGGTTCAAGCGCGCGCTCATCGTCACTGCCTGCTAGGCGGTCACGTCGACGAGCTCGTACGGCAACGGGCGCAATGTGAGCGCCACGTCACCGGCGAGCCGGACGCAAGCGGGTTCGAGCCGATCCATCGGGCATTCGAACAGCACGTCCAAGCCGCCGCCCGGTGCCCGCGCTGTGGCAACGACCTTGCCCGTCGGCTCCGCTGCGCCAGTGAAGAACACGTCGTCGCCCGCGCCAACGCCCAGCGTGTCGTCATCGCAGTGGCCCAGGCTCATGCGCCGGCGCAGCTTGCCCAGGTACTGGCTGCGCGCCACCACTTCTTGACCCGGATAACAGCCCTTCTTGAAGTTCACACCGCCCAGCACTTCGAGATTGATCATCTGTGGCACGAACGCCTCCTGCGTGGCGGCGACGACCGTGGGCACGGCGGCATCGACCTGCGACCACCACCACACACCGGCGTCGACACAGCGCAGGCCCTGCACAGCGGCATGCAGGGTCCCCGCAGCAGCGCGCGGCGCGCGCAGCACGTAGCGCTCCAACTGGCTCGTACCCAGCGGCGCATGTGTGATACGTACGTCGTTGGCAAACAACGATTGCCCTGGATCAGGCGCCCGCCCGAGCGCGGCTCGCAGGGCAGCACCGCTGCCGGGGCCAAGCACGGCGAGCGTGCGCCACGCCGCGCTGGCATCGCCAAGCTGGGCCTTGGCGCGCAGCACGAACATCGACAAGCGCTTGAGCACTGCCGGCAGTACATCGCGCGGCAATTGCAGCAGCACCTCGCCAGCCGGATCATCGGTGCGCCACTGCTCGAACACGGCCAGCAGCCGGCCCTTGGCCGTGCAGTACCCGGTGAGTTGCACGCGCGCCGCATCGAGCACTTTGGTGTCGTTGGTCAACTGGCCTTGCAGGAAGGTCGCCGCATCGGCGCCGCGCACCGCGATCACGCCCAGGTCATCATCGAGCGCGCACCACACGGGCTCGCGCAGACACGCGTCCAACTGCTCGCGCGGCGCGCGCGCGGCACCGGGCGAGGACGGCACATCAAAGGCAGTGTTCATCGGCAGAACGATCGATCCCAGCGAGGCAAAGCGCAACGAGTCACGAAGCTATCATAGGCATATGCAATCGCGTGCGACGCGCTCGCGCTGCGACGGCCACGCGGCAGCCTTACGCACGTCGCGGCCGCAGCACACGCTTGCGTCTTCCCATTGATGTCACGGCTGCCTCACTGCCTCCTTGTCGACGCCTCGCGCGCGCACCGGCCCCGCATGCGACGCGTGACGGGCGCGAGTGTGCTTGTCATTCTCCTCGTGCTGGTGCTGCTTGCCGCCTCGGTCGTCGGCGTGGTCGCCTGGCGCTGGTACGAAAGCGCGATCCCGATGAGCGCCGAGCGCGTGGAGGTGCACATTGCGCCCGGCTCGTCGGCCCGCGCCGTGGCGCGGCAGCTACGCGAGGCAGGGGTGATGGTCGACGAGACGGCGTTCGTGGCCGTCGCACGCGCCACTGATGCCACGGCCCGCCTACGCGCTGGCCGCTACGCGATGGAGCGCGGCATGACTCTGCATGAGCTGATCGACAAGCTCAAGCGTGGCAAGGTGCTGCGCGAGCGCGTCACGGTGGTCGAAGGCTGGACGTTTCGCGAACTGCGCGCCGCGCTGGCTGCGGCACCGGATCTGAAGCAGGAGGCGGCCAAGCTCGACGACGCGGCCCTGCTGAAGGCCATTGGTGCGCCAGAACAACATCCAGAGGGCCTCTTTGCGCCGGACACCTACGTGTATGACCCGGGATCGAGCGATCTGGAGCTGTACCGGCAGGCGTACCGGCTGCAGCAGACGCGATTGCAGGCGGCCTGGGACGCGCGGGCATCGGAGCTGCCGTACAAGAACCCGTACGATGCGCTGATCATGGCCTCGATCGTGGAGAAGGAGACTGGGAAGGGCTCCGAGCGCGCGCAGATTGCGGGCGTGTTCGTCAACCGGCTGCGCAAGGGCATGCTGCTGCAGACCGACCCCACGGTGATCTACGGCATCGGGCCGAAGTTCGACGGCAACCTTCGCAAGCGCGATCTTGAGCGCGACACCCCGTACAACACCTACACGCGCGCCGGCTTGCCACCCACGCCGGTCGCGCTGCCCGGCCGTGCGGCGCTGGAGGCGGCGCTGCAGCCGGCCGAGACGCGTGCGCTGTACTTCGTGGCGCGCGGCGATGGCACATCGCAGTTTTCCGAAACCCTCGCCGAGCACAACCGCGCTGTGGTGAAGTACCAGCTTGGCGGCATGCCGCGCCAATGATGACGGTGAGCCAGACGTGAACCGGCGCGGCCGCTTCATCACCTTTGAGGGCATCGACGGTGCCGGCAAGAGCACGCAGCTGGCGTTCATCGCCGAGCGGCTGCGCGCCGCCGGCGTAGGTCTGGTGGTGACGCGCGAACCGGGCGGTACCCCGCTCGCCGAGCAGTTGCGCGAGATCGTGCTGCACCAGGGTATGGATCGCGACACCGAGACCTTGCTCGTGTTCGCCGCGCGCAGCGAACACCTGGCGCGGGTGATTCGCCCCGCACTGACCGCCGGCCAATGGGTGCTGTGCGACCGCTTCACCGACGCGACCTACGCCTACCAGTCTGGCGGGCGCGGCCTGCCGCAGCAGCGCATTGAGACGCTGGAGCGCTGGGTCCATGGCGACCTACAGCCGGACCTCACTTTCCTCATCGACGTTGCGCCCGCGCTCGCCGCGCAGCGCCTGGCGGCCGTGCGCGCGGCCGATCGCTTCGAGTCCGAGCAGGAGGCGTTCTTCACACGCGTGCGCCAAATGTATCTGGACCGCGCCGCGCAGCAGCCTGGCCGCTTTGTCGTGCTCGACGGCAAGCTGCCGCTGGAGCGCCTGCGCGAGCGCCTGGGCGCGGAACTCGATCGACGGGCGGCTCAATGGCGAGTCTGAGCGCGCTGCACGCGCTGCCCTGGCAGCAGCCGGATTGGGACGCGCTGACCGCGCTACAGACGCGCAACTTGCACGCGGTGCTGCTGCATGGTGCCGCTGGCATCGGCAAGAAGGTCCTCGCGTTCGATCTGGCGCGGGCGCGGCTATGTGAAGCGCGGCGCCCGGACGGGTACGCCTGCGGCAGCTGCGCCGCCTGTGTGTGGCTGCATGGCGGTCATCATCCCGACCTGCGTATCGTCGTGCCCGAGGCGATAGCCTGGCTGCGCCAGGGCGCCAGCGACGAGGTCGAGGAGGGCGATGCCAGGGCGGAGGCGCCGAGCGAGGCCGAGACCGACACCGGCAAGTCGCCCAAGGCCTCGCGCGAGATCCTGATCGACCAGGTGCGGCGGCTCGCGGACTTCCTCAATGTGTCCACCCACCGCGGCGGCCAGCGGGTCGTGGTACTGACGCCAGCGGAGCGTCTGAACACCGCGGCCGCTAATGCCCTTCTCAAGATGCTCGAGGAGCCGCCGCCGGGCACGCTTTTCATTCTCACGGCCGACGCGATCGACGATGTGCTGCCGACGATCCGCTCACGCTGCCTGCTGCACCGCTGCCATGCGCCGGACCGCGCCTCCGCGCTGGCGTGGCTCAGGGCGCAGGTGGTGCCGGACGCCGAGACCGCGTTGACCGAGGCGGGCGGCGCACCGCTGGCGGCCTGGCTGGCACAGGATGAGCGTCTGGACACCGGCGCACGCCTGGACCAGGAGACCCGCGCCGCGCTCATTGCCATGCTAGGGCAGGGGCCGCGCCTGGGCGCTGCCGAGATCGCGACCCGCATTCCGAAGACCATCGCTGTCGAGCCGGCGATCACAATGTTGCAGCGCTGGGCTTGGGACTTATTGGCGCTTAGCACGGGCGGAACCGTTCGATATCATCCACGCGAGATGGCGCCGCTGGGTCTGCTCGTTCGCGCGGAAAGCGCTCCGGCGATCCTGGCATGGATTGACCAGCTAACCCGGCTGCGTGCGACCCGAGATCATCCGCTCAACGCCCGCATGGTGGTCGAGTCCGCGCTGCTGTCTTATGTTGATTGCCTTGGCGGCGCTGCCGCTGGAGCCCCTGTCCGATGAGCGATATCCCGCCGAACCCTGGTTCCCTCACACGCTCTGGAACGCAGGGTCCGACCACGCAGATTGGCGTGCCTGCGGGTGGGACCGCGCGACCGGCGGTGTTGTCGCTGGCGATCAAGGAAAAGGCGGCGCTGTACGCCGCCTACATGCCGTACCTGAAAAACGGCGGCATCTTCGTCCCGACCAGTCGTGTCTACAACCTCGGCGACGAGGTGTACCTGATCCTCACGCTGAAGGACGATCCGACCAAGCTGCCCGTGGCCGGCCGCGTCATTTGGATCAGCCCGGCTGGTGCCAGCAACCGCACGCCGGGCATTGGCGTGCATTTTCCTGCGGACGAGGGTGGCATGAACGCCCGTAAGCGGATTGAAACCGCGCTGGGCTCGGCACTGAAGTCCGCCCGCCCGACCCACACGATCTGAGCGTCTGCGCCTTCAGCGCCGCCATCTGTCGCGGCTGACGATGTATGTTGACTCGCATTGCCATCTGTCGTTTCCTGAACTTGCCGACCGCATCGACGAGGTGCTGGCGAGTATGCGCCGGGCTCAGGTCGAGGCCGCGCTAAACGTCTGCACCACGCTGGAGGAGTTTCCGCGGGTGCATGCGCTGGCCCAGGCGCACGCGCACATTTGCTGTTCGGTGGGTGTGCATCCGGACACGCAGGGCGGGGCGGAACCGGATGTCGACACGCTGGTCCGCTTGGCCGCCGCCCCCAAGGTCGTGGCCATCGGCGAGACCGGGCTCGATTACTACCGCCTGAAGGAGCCTCTCGACTGGCAGCGCGAACGTTTTCGGGTTCACATCCGGGCGGCACGGGCTGCGCGCAAGCCACTCATCATTCATACCCGCGCGGCCAGCGAGGACACCTTGCGGCTGATGCGCGAGGAAGACGCGGGCCAGGCAGGCGGTGTGATGCACTGCTTCACGGAGTCCTGGGAGGTTGCTGAGGCAGCCATGCGCATGGGGTTTTACATCTCCTTCTCGGGCATCGTGACCTTCAAGAGCGCGAAGGATCTCCAGGAGGTCGCCCGTCGGGTTCCGCTAGCTCGTCTTCTAATCGAAACCGACGCGCCGTATCTCGCGCCCGTGCCGCACCGGGGCAAGACCAATGAACCCGCCTTTGTGCCGCACGTTGCAGCCATGATCGGGCAGCTCAAGGGAGTCGCCGCCGGTGATGTTGCAGCGGCATCGTCGAGCAATTTCTTTAAGTTATTCAGATATTTATATTGATTAGTTAGCGTTATTTATTTAATGTAAATGTTGAAGTATTACAGGTTTTGACTGGCTCTTGCCGGCGGCGACGTATTGTGAAAACGGCGGGGGCGGCTCCGATCGTCCCGCGCAGAAGAGCAGACCGTGGCTACATTTCACCCTTCCGAACTGCCGTCGGCCTGACGCTCCGTCCAATCCCGGTGACTCCGTTCCTATGACCGCCGCTTCTGCCAAGCGCAAGACCACGCCTGCCGTCCGCATCCGCCGCCGGGTACCGCTGCCTGTGCAGCGCGTCGGCGAGGCCACTGCCACCATCGTGACCTTTGACGGGCTGGACCAGCCTGATCACGTTGCACTGGTCTTCGGCGATCCGGGCAGCGCCGACGTGCCGTGGGTGCGAGTCCATTCGTCCTGCATCACGGGCGACGTGTTCGGTTCGATGCGCTGCGATTGCGGGCAGCAGTTGGACCAGGCTATCGCGCAGTTCGAGTCCGAGGGCGGGGTACTGCTGTACCTGATGCAGGAGGGCCGGGGCATTGGCCTGGCCGCAAAGATCGACGCCTATGCGCTGCAGGACGCCGGCATGGACACGTTCCAGGCCAACCGCTACCTGGGTCATCGGGCCGACGCGCGCGACTACGCCTCGGCGGCGCAGATGCTGCGCGCGCTGGGCATTGGTCGAATCCGCCTGCTGACGGGTAATCCAGCCAAGGTGGCGCAGTTGGCCGAGCATGGCATTGAGGTTGCCGAGCATCGCCCGATCAGGGTCGAGCCCAACGCGCAAAACGCCCGCTACCTTGCTGTCAAGGAAGCCCGCTTCAGCGAGCTGATGCGGGCACTCGACGCCCAGCGCTAGCCGGACGCTCGCCGTGCCTCCGGCGCCTCGTTGGCGCCCCTACAGCAGCACGCTCACGCCCAGCCGGAAGGTGCGCGGCTGCCCCGGAAAGAGGTAGGTCCCGCCCCAGTATTGGGTGGGCGCCTCGCGCCAGAAGCGCCGGTCCGTGATGTTGTCGATGCCCGCGCGCCA
Source organism: Burkholderiales bacterium (assembly GCA_020248785.1). Taxonomy (GTDB): domain Bacteria; phylum Pseudomonadota; class Gammaproteobacteria; order Burkholderiales; family Burkholderiaceae_F; genus JALHMQ01. Next base: position 7,781 of record JADCGX010000069.1, read on the forward strand.
CTGGGTGTTCAGGCCGCCGATCTTCAGCGGCACCGTGAGCCAGGCGTTCCACTCCCACCATGATGGCAACTCGGCGGCGTTGTCCGGGCCGATGGCGCGCTGGCCCGAGGCGTAGATACGGTTGCTGACCTGCAGGCCCCGCAGAGCGGACGGCGACCAGTCCAGCTGCAGCGCACCGGCCGCCTCCGGGACATTGCTCGCCCGCTTGCCGGTGAGCGCGGGGTCAAGGCTGCGGTCGATCTCCGCATCCAGCACCATGGCCTGCGCGAGCAGGCGCAACTTCCGATCAATGGTCCACGTCCAGTCGATCTCGACGCCGCGATGGCGGGCCTGCTGGCCTTCGGCAACCAGCGTGTAGTTGGGCAGGTTCGGGTCCGAGGAGACCTGCTGTTCTTGCGCCCGCGGGCGGCGGATGTTGAAGAGCGCCAGGCTGACCGCATGCGCGGCGCCCAGTTGCCCGCGCCAGCCCACTTCCGCCTGCGTGCTGCGCGTCACCGGCAGCACCTGACCGGCGTTGGTGTAGCGCAAGGGCCGGTTGGGGACGGCCTCCGGCTCGAAGCCCTGGTTCCAGGAGGCATACAGCAGCTGGTCCGGCGCCGGCGCATAGCTCAGCGCCAGCCACGGTGTGGCCGCACTTTGCGAGAAGCGCAAGGCGCGACTTCCGTCGCTGCGCCAGCTGGCCGCCTGCACCCGCACGAGCCGCGTACCGGCGAACAGGCGCCAACGGTCGGTGAGGTCGATGGTGTCCGACAGCTGCACGTCGTCGATGCGCAGGTCGCGATCAGTGTTCAGCGAGGTAAGGCTCGGGTCGGCGGGCAGCGGCGTGGGCGCCAGTGCGTTGATGGTGCCGACGAAGTTGTAGGCCTGCAACGGCTGCAGCCGCTCGCTGTAGCGCGTGGTGCGCGGGGCCAGCCGCAGGCGGTGCTGCATGCCCGCCAGCACGAGCTGGCCCTCGAGCGCGACGTCGAGCCCCCGCGTGTTGCGACGTTCGTCCTCGCTGCGATAGTCGTAGATGTCGACGTCGTAGTTGCCGCAGAGCCCCGGGTAGACATAGTTGGGCCCGCTGCTGCAGCCGTCGGGAAAGGCGAGCCGGTCGTTGGTGGTCGTGGCCTGCAGCAGGCCCGAGATCGTGATGGTCCAGCGCTCCGACAGCGGGATGGCCAGGGACGCGGTGCCGATCCGCGAGCGACTCTCGAAGGGTTGCGACCACGGCTGGTTGTTCAGGTTCAGGCGCGGATCGATCGGAGCGGGCACCGTCTCCGCCACGCCGTCGCCATCGCGGTCGAGCAGACCGAAGCCCGGCACACTGATCTGGCGTGAATTGGCCAGCTCGAACTCCGCCTGCGCGCGGATGCCCGCCGGCCCGCGCCAATCCACGGCAGCGCCAAAGACCCCCTGCTCGCCGTCGGCGTCGCGCGCGTGCGGATGTCGCTGTCCCAGCGCGGCGTTGAAGCGATAGCCGAAGCTGTCGGACGTACGGCGGCCAAAGTCAGCGGCTGCGAGCCAGGTACCGCGCTCGCTCAGATCGAGGCTCGCCTCGCTGATGTCGATGGTGGCGCGCTTGGTGACGAAATTGACCGTGCCGCCCGGGCTGCTTGGTCCGGTCACCACGCCGTTCAGCCCCTTTTGAATTTCGATCTGCTGCTTGGTCACGAGAGAGAAGGGCGTGTAGGCCGACACGGGAAGGCCGTTGCGGCGGTAGTTCAGCAGCGGGTCGAGCTGGAAGCCGCGCAACTGGATTGTCTCGACGTAGCCCACGGTGTTGTAGGCATCGCTGGCAGCAGGGTCGCGGCGGATCGCCTCCGACAGGCTGTCGACGCCCTGGTTGCGCAACTCACGTGCTGACAGCACCGTGATGGACAGCGGCAGCTCGCGCAAGGGCAGGCCGCCGAACTCCGCGTAGTTCGACGGCTCTTCTTGCGGCGCCGCCCGATCGGAGATCGTCACCGCCGGCAAGGTTTGTTGCGCGGCCACGCTGCCCGCGCCCAGCGTCAGCAGCACGGCGGCGGTCAGTTGATGCAAAGGACATTGCGGTGTGCCAGCCATCGAAGAAGAGATCCAGACGATGGCAGGAAAGCGGTGAGGCGGCGCCTTGGCGCACGTGCCGCGCCCTGCGCGGGAACGTGCGAGCGGGGCTCGCCGACGCTTCCCTGCGCAAGCATTAACTTGGTCAGGTTCAAAGGGTCGTATCTCACCCGTCCGGTCCAGGCCTGAGCCTGGGCGAACCGCGCTCAAACTGCAGCGCGGATTTGTACGGGACCCCTAGCGTGGGGCGGAGTGTAGGCGATCGAGCGCGTGCTGCGCGCTGGCCAGGCGAGCGGCGCCCACACCCTCCACCAGCGTATGCGGGATATGGTGCTCGGACAGGCAGGCCAGGAGCAGGGCGTGAAACCGCTCGCGCTGCGCGGGGCCGTCGCGCTGCAGACCGTCGGGCTCCCAAGGCAGGTCGATTGCCATCAGCAGCGTGGCGTCATAGCGTGCCCCGTGATGCGCGACGGCTGCTGCCAGCAGGCTGTCGTCGGCAAAGTACAACTGGCTGTAAAGCGCGGTCACCAATGGCGCCGAGTCGAACGCCACCAGGCCATGGTCGCCGGCCATGGCACGCGACAGCGCGAAATCTTCGCGCGCAATCTGCTCGCGAATGAGCACGTGTTGCTCGTGTTGTTGAGGCGCGCGCCCCGTACGGTCCACGAACTCGCGCAGCGTCTCCAGCACCCACAAGCCGCAATACTGGTCGGCGAGCGCGCTGCACAGCCAGGTCTTGCCCGTGCATTCGGCGCCGATGACGGCAACGCGCTGGGTCGGCATGATCACGCGCCGCTGGGCACGGCGGCCGCGCGTCGCCAGGCCCACCAGCCAGCGACCGACAGGGCGGCCATGATGGCGTACAGCAGCGCGGTGGGCATCAACTGCTGCTGTAGGAACAGAGCAACGCTCACCAGGTTGACCACCAGCCAGCCAATCCAGGCGTCGGTGTACTTGCGTGCTGTGAGTACCTGCGCCAAGAGGCTGCCGACGGTGGTGAACGCATCGAGCCACGGCGAGGCGGCATCGGTGCCGCGGCCAAGCAGCAGGGCCGCCAGTACCGTTGCAACGCCGCAGGCCACCACCAGCAAAAGCCGCTGCGGTAGCCGCAAGGTCGAAACCGCCAACGGCCGATCGTCCTTGCGTCCATGGGTCCACTGCAACCAACCCCACGCCGCAATCGCGATGAACCCCAGTTGCAAGAGTGCCTGGCCGTAAAGACGGCTCGCAAGAAACAGTAGGCCATACAGAGTGCTGGCCGCGATCATCAACGGCCAGGCGATCGGTCGCTGGCGAATCGAAAGCAGCACATAGCCCAAGGCGAGCGCGAAGGCGACGAGCTCAATCACGCGAGCAGCGTGATCTGACAAAGCAAGCACTGGCGGCAGGGCGCGAAAATGAATGCGCGCGAAGTTGGGTGGTGAGGGAGTAAAGGCAGTTCACCGGGCGAATGCTAAGGCTCAGCACGTCGCAGTTCAGCCCGCACTGATGCGCAGCTTACGCGGCGCGCGTCAGCCGATTTCTGCGCGACATACGGCTAAACACAGCGACATAAGTAACGCAGTCTCATGAAGTTCGCCATCGACTTCATGGGCCTCTGTTGAATTTCGAGTGGGTAGACGGGCTACAAGGCTGCGCAGACTGGGGCTGCGGGGCGCCCTTGCCGGGGCGCGGGGTCAAGGGCGCGCGAATGCGCGGCGAAGCGAACCCTTGACGCCGAGACTCGGCAAATACGCTCTGGAATGGCCGTGCCCGA
>JADCGX010000007.1 GCA_020248785.1 Burkholderiales bacterium
ATGCCCGAGCCCCGCCGCCAAATGCTCCATGTACCGCTCAAACCGCTCGCTCGCGCCCATCGTTCCTCACACACAGGACGAAGATGTGCGTATAGTGCCTTGAAATTAATGACACAGTAAGACTAGAAAACGCAGTTGTCATCGCTGCCAAACAGCGCAGATCGAGTGTTGGCGAGGCTTTCCGGGCAATTCCCGCGACTGCGGAGCAGTTCCAAACCGGTGATCGACCGCCGCTCAAGTTGTTCAGTCGCGACAGCGACTTGGTGCGTCTGACTTGGTGCGTCTTGCGGCCGTCAACTATGGTTCTTGGGATGACCGCCTGCGGGGGCGACCTGGTGAAACAACCGGAATAGGCGAGCAGTTGCTCGCGCGCATCAAGGCCGCAGCGCTGCGCGATGAAGGCCAGAAGGTCCTGCGGGCGCGCCGGCTGTGCGAAGTGCGTGTCGAAGCCCGCCATGAGTGCGCGCTGCTTGTCCTTCGGCTCTGCAAACCCGCTGAGGGCGGCCAGCGCCATGCGCTGGCCATAGCGCGTACGCCGCAGCCGCATTGCGAAAAGGTAGCCGGACATGCCATCCATGTGCAGGTCGACGATCGCAACCTGCGACCGTACGCGTGCGGCCAGATCGAGCGCTTGTTCACCGCAGGTCGCTGTCACCACCTCGTTGCCGTGCAAGCGCAGCAGCTCGGCCAGCGTGTGCACGATGTCGTGGTCATCGCCGACCACCAGCGCACGCACTTTGGGTTCGCTCGAGTGCATTGAGCCTCCTCCTGTACTGCTGGAGTCTTCGTACAACGCGCCGATGCGACAAGCATAGTCGTCGCCCAGCATGCGCGCACCACGCCTTCGCGCACCACGCCTTCGCGTGAAACCAGGATGGCCGCCTGCAAAGGCGACGCCGTGACGACGCATCGACGCGGATCCTGCATTACCGTGATGAAGCGCATTTACGTCTGGCGGGCCAGCATGAGCCCGCCGGGTCGTCTCAAGGGCGAATTCCTGAGCGCGCAGCGCGAGCGCAGTCGAGTGAGCACGAGAACGCGCTAGCCTTGCGCGTTCTCGTTGCAAGCAAGGGGGGATCGTCGTGCGGTTCTTGTCGTTTCGTGAGGGCGGTGCTGTCAGGTCGGGCGTGCTGAGCGAGGATGCCGTCACGGTGCGGCCGTTCGCGGGCGCGGTTTCATTGCAGCGTGTGATCGAATCCGTGGAGCATGGCAACGCCACGCTCGCCACCGACTCGCCGATTCCGCTAAGTCAGGTCGAACTGCTGGCGCCGCTGCCGCGACCGAGCCGCAACGTGTTCTGCGTGGGCCTGAATTACCGCTCGCATGCCGCGGAGCTCGCGGCGCGCGGCTTCAATGGCGCCAAGCGTGCCGAGGACCTGATTCCGCCGGCACCTGTCGTGTTCAGCAAGGTGCCGGAAAGCGTCATCGGACCGACGGCCGTGATCGAGATTCCCGCAGCATCCAGCGCCATTGACTACGAGGCCGAACTCGCCATCGTCATCGGCAAGGGGGGACGCAACATCGCCGCCGCGCAGGCGATGGACCACGTGTTCGGCTACACGATCGTCAACGACGTGACCGCGCGCGATCTGCAGAAGCGGCACCAGCAATGGCTGCTGGGCAAGAGCTGCGACACGTTCTGCCCGATGGGCCCTTGGATCGTCACGCGCGATGCCATGAACGGCAACGCGGCGCGCGTGCGGCTGTGGGTGAACGAGGAATTGCGGCAAGACGGCAACACGAGCGATCTCGTGTTCGGCATCGAGGCCATCATCGAATCGATCTCGGCTGCGCTGACGCTGCAACCGGGCGACGTGATCGCAACTGGTACCCCGGCGGGCGTGGGCATGGCCACCACGCCACCGCGCTGGCTCAAGCGCGGCGACGTGGTGAAGGTTCAGATCGATGGCATTGGCGTGCTGGAGAACCGGGTGGTCTAGCGCGAAGCGACGGGCATGCGAGTTCAACGGCGCATCCCCCGCAAACGCAGATCGCCGCGCGCGCCCTTGCCAATCCTCGCCGACGTACGCGTTGCTTCAGGCGCTTTCAGTTGCGCGTGACCGGTTGGCTTGCGACTGGTTGGCTTGCGACTGGTTGGCTTGCGACTGGTTGGTCTGCGTCTGGTCGTGTCGCTGCTTGGCGGCGTCTGCCACGCGGCGCGAGGCGTCGGCCACCTGGTCGGTGGCTCGGGAGACGGAGCCCCCCACGCGCTACGTGCCGCGCTGCACGGCGTCGCTTGTCTGCTCGGTCTGCTCGCGCGCCACTTGGAATAGCTGCTGCGCGAATTACTGCCACCGGTCGATAGAGCGTCGCACCGCGTCGACATGGTTGGCCGTCAGATCGCCAACCTGCTGGCCGTCGCCGTTGATCGTGAACGACTCGACGACGCGACGCTGCGTATCGGTCATCGCTTGCAGCAGATCGCGCTGCGCGCGAATCAAGCCCTCGACGGCGGGGCGCGCCTGCTCGGGGTCGAGTACGGCCTGCGTGGTTGGTTCGTTGACTCGCCCCAATACATCGAGCTGCTGACCAAGTGCCTGCCTTTAGATTTCGAGCGCTGACTGTCGCGCGCGCTCGAATCCTGAAAGAGAAGCCGAGGCCATGGTCTGCATCGTGTCCAGCTGTTGCCGGTACAACTGGATGATCGTGCTCATTGCGTGCATGTGGTGCTCCGTAAAGTGAAGGTCCAAGGGTTGATCGAACGGCGCTGCGCCGTGCGGAGTCGCCAGTGCGGCAAACGGTTTGCCGGCCGGACGATCATCTGGCGATGCGTAGGTGGCTTGGACGCGGACCGGTCGGCGCCTTTGCGGCGGCGCGACGTGAAAGGGCAGGGCCGGCGCATGTCCGCGCGGCGCCGAGACATTGACCTGTACGGAGGCGATAAAGTCGCTCGTCGGCGTACAGTCGTTCGGCCTTCGCATTGCTCAACGAATCGTGCGAGGCCTCGCCGGCCACCGCCCATGATTCGAGTCACGCATTGAACGCGCGCCTGCCCGCCGGCATCTGGCTGCTCGGCTTCGTCTCGCTGCTCATGGATGTCTCCTCCGAGATGATCCATGCCTTGCTGCCGGTTTACATGGTGGTGGTGCTGGGCACCAGCACGCTGGCGGTGGGCGTCATCGAGGGGATCGCCGAGGCCACCGCGTCGATCACCAAGGTGTTTTCTGGTGCGCTGTCCGACCGGCTCGGCCGGCGCAAGGGGCTCGTGGTGCTGGGCTATGGCATGGCCGCCTTCACCAAGCCCGTGTTTCCGCTGGCGCCGGGCATCGAGTGGTTGGTCGGCGCGCGCTTCATCGACCGTGTCGGCAAGGGCATTCGCGGCGCGCCGCGCGATGCACTGCTGGCGGACCTCGCGCCGCTCGGGCTGCGCGGCGCGAGCTTTGGTCTGCGCCAGTCGCTCGATACCGTCGGCGCCTTTCTCGGCCCGCTGGTGGCGATCGCATTGATGTGGGCCACCGCCGACGCCTTCCGCACTGTCTTTTGGTGGGCCGTGCTGCCCGCGTTCCTTGCGCTTGCGCTGCTCGTCTTCGGCCTGCGCGAGCCCGCGTGCCCGGCCGCAGCCCGTGCAGTCCGCATGCCCCTGGCGCGGCGTGAACTCGCGCGCCTGCCGCGCCGCTACTGGGGCGTGGTGCTGCTGGCGGCCGTGTTCACGCTGGCGCGCTTTTCCGAGGCGTTTCTCATCCTCCGCGCGCAGGACGCCGGGCTGCCGGTGACCTGGGTGCCGCTGGTGCTCGTGCTGATGAACGTGGTCTATGCGCTCGGCGCCTACCCGGCCGGTGTGCTGGCCGACCGCGTGGACCGCGTGACGCTGCTCATCGTTGGCCTATCGGTGCTGATCGTTGCCGATATCGTGCTGGCCTTCGCCCCTGGCCTGCCCGCCATCGCCCTCGGCGTGGCGCTCTGGGGCCTGCACATGGCGCTCAGCCAGGGGCTGCTGGCTGCCATGGTGGCCGACAGCGCGCCGGCCGACCTGCGCGGCACGGCCTTTGGCATGTTCAACCTCGTCGGTGGCCTCGCGCTCCTGCTCGCCAGCGTGCTCGCGGGCGCGCTGTGGGATGCGATCGGCCCCGCAGCCACCTTCGGCGCCGGCGCCAGCTTTGCGGCGATCACGCTCGTCGCGCTGTTCGCGGGCCGTGGGCGGTTCGCGAAGAATTGATCCGCCGCGGCGCCTTGGAGCACCCGCTCGACGTATCCTCCGGCCCGTGACGAGCGGCGACCCACAAGACCAACAGGCAACACGGGCAGCCAGCCCGGCGGCCACGGCGTTCATCGCGCGCTGGAGCGGCATCGCTGTGAGGCCTGGCGCCACCGAACTGTCCACCGCGCAGTCCTTCGTCACTGAGTTGTGCGCGCTGCTCGGCGTGCCGCCGCCGCACCATGCCGAGGACTACCAGTTCGAGCGGCCCATCACCTTCGTGCACGGCAACGGGCAGACTTCGCCCGGCCGCATCGACTGCTACAAGCGCGGTCACTTTGTGCTGGAGGCCAAGCGGCTGCGCGGCGCCGGCACCGCGCGCGCCTTTGACGACGCGCTGCTGCGGGCGCGCAGCCAGGCCGAGAGCTACGCCCGGGCGCTGCCCGCCGACGAAGGCCGCCCGCCATTTTTGCTGGTGGTCGACGTGGGCCACGTGATCGAGCTGTACGCCGAGTTCACGCGCAGCGGCGCCACCTACACGCCGTATCCGGACCCGCGCTCGCACCGCATCCGTCTGGTCGATCTTGAAAAGCCCGACGTGCGCGAGACCTTGCGCACCGTTTGGACCGACCCGCTGGCGCTCGACCCCACCCGCCGCGCGGCCCGTGTCACGCGCGAGATTGCCGCGCAACTGGCGCAGGTGGCCAAGACGCTGGAAGCCGCCGGCCATGCGCCCAAGCGGGTGGCGGCCTTTCTCAGCCGCTGTCTTTTCACCATGTTCGCCGAGGACATTGGCCTCTTGCCCAAGCGCGCCTTTGCCGACCTGTTGGACCGCTACCTCACCCGGCCCGACGTGCTGGCGCGGCAGTTGGAGATCCTCTGGCAGAACATGGACCGCGGCGAGTTCTCGCCGTTGCTCGAAACCACATTGCTCAAGTTCAACGGCAAGCTCTTCAAGCAGCCCGAGGCGCTGCCGCTGGAGCGCGCGCAGATCGAACTCCTGGCCGCCGCCGCCCGCGCCGACTGGAAGCAGGTGGAGCCGGCCATCTTCGGCACCCTGCTGGAGCGCGCGCTCGACCCGGCCGAGCGTCACGCCCTGGGCGCGCACTACACGCCGCGCGCCTACGTGGAGCGCTTGGTGCAGCCCACGCTGATGGAGCCGCTGCGCGAGGACTGGCAGCACGTACAGGCCGCCGCGCTGGTGCTCATCAATGAAGGCAACGGCAAGGCCGCCGACGAGGCCCGCCGCCTGGTGCGTGAATACCTGATGCGCCTGTGCGAAGTTCGCGTGCTCGACCCGGCCTGCGGCAGCGGCAATTTTTTGTACGTGGCGCTGGAGCAGATGAAGCGCCTCGAAGGCGAGGTACTCAACTTTCTCGACGCGCTGGGCGACACGCAGGGCCGGCTCGACCTGGCCGGTGTCAGCGTCGATCCGCATCAACTGCTCGGCATCGAGATCAATCCGCGCGCGGCCGAGGTGGCCGAGATGGTGCTGTGGATCGGCTACCTGCAGTGGCATTACCGCACGCGCGGCAACGTCAACCCGCCGCTGCCGGTGCTCAAGGACTTCCATAACATCGAATGCCGCGACGCGGTGCTGGCGTATGACCGCATCGAGTACGAGACGGATGCGCAGGGCAAGCCCGTCACGCGCTGGGACGGCAGGACGATGAAGA
>JADCGX010000070.1 GCA_020248785.1 Burkholderiales bacterium
CGATCACCATGCCTTCGATGATCGACGCGCCCGGCCGCCGGACTGCCCGTCAGCCCCTTACCCGCTCACCCCCTCCAGGCTCAGACCTCGTTGGAATCACGAGCCCGGCTCCAGGCTCATACCTCGTTGGAAAAGACTCCAACTTGCCGGTCCAGGGGGTGGCGGCTAGAATGGACGGCTTTTCGCAAGTGCGCACCGCGTTTGGGAGTTTTCCGCCGACGCGTGAGACCGCACTGCGGTGCCATGGCCTCCGGGCACGGGCGGGCAGTGCACGGCGCGCGAGCCACGCACTCGGCCTTCACTTCGGCGGATCCACGAAAGAGAGTTCACATGGTCGTCATTCGACTCGCCCGGGGCGGCGCCAAGAAGCGCCCGTTCTTCAACATCGTTGCCACCGACTCGCGCAATGCCCGCGACGGCCGCTTCATCGAGCGCGTTGGCTTCTACAACCCGGTCGCGGCCGAGGGTGAGCAGAAGTTCCGCATCGCCGCCGATCGCCTGACGCATTGGACCGGCGTCGGTGCCCAGATGTCGCCCACCGTGGCGCGCTTGGTCAAGCAGTACACGGGCAAGGACGCTGCCCCCGCGGCCTGAGGTCATGGACCTCCCGGCCGACCTGGTCGCGCTGGGAGTGGTTCGTGGTGCCTACGGCGTGAAGGGCTGGGTCCGGATCCAGCCCTTTGGCTCGGACACCACGCTGCAGTCCACGCGCACCTGGTGGCTGCAGCAGCCGCACGGTCGGGCCCAGCGCCTGGCCGTCAACGAGGTCAAGCCGCACAGCGGCGCCGTGCTGGCCAAGTGGGACGGATGCGAGAGCCCGGAGCTGGCCGATACGCTCAAGGGCGCAACGATCGCGGTGCCGCGGTCAGCGTTCCCACCCCTGCCCGAGGGTGAGGTCTACTGGGTGGATCTGATCGGGGCGCGGGTGATCAACCGCGGCGGCACCGAGCTGGGCCGGGTCACTGCGCTATCGAGCAACGGTGCGCAGGACCTGCTGGAAGTGACAGGGAGCAATGGCACGCTGCTAGTGCCGATGGTCCCGAGCTACGTGGAGTCGGTCGACGTGGCGGCGCGCGAAGTGCGCGTGGATTGGGAAGCCGACTGGTAGAGCAGGCCGTAGGCGAGCAGAGGAGTTGCGGGCGTGAGGTTCGATGTCATCACGCTGTTTGCTCCGATGTTCGAGGCGGTGTCGGCGCACGGCATCACGCGCCGTGCTCGCGAGGAAGGGCGGTGGGAACTGGTCACGTGGAATCCGCGGGACTTCACCGCCGACGCGCACCGCACCGTGGATGACCGGCCCTTTGGTGGCGGGCCGGGGATGGTGATGCTGGCCGATCCGCTGGCCCTGGCGGTCGAAGCCGCCAAGGCGGCACAGCAGGCGGCTGGGCGCGGCAGCTGTGTGGTGGCCCTGGCGCCCACGGGCGCGCCGCTGACCGACGCCCGGGTACGGCGGTGGGCAGCGGCGGCCGGCGCCGCCGAGGCACTCGGCCTGGTGCTGGTGTGCGGGCGGTACGAGGGCATCGATCAGCGCTTCCTTGACACGCTGGTGGACGAGGAAGTGTCGATCGGCGACTTCGTGATGTCGGGCGGGGAGATCCCCGCCATGGCGCTGATTGACGCGGTGGTGCGTCATCTGCCCGGCGCGTTGAAGGACGCGTCGGCCGATGACGAGAGCTTTGCGCCGGGGCGTTTGGGGGGAGCGGGCCTGCTGGACGCGCCGCATTACACGCGGCCGGAGGTGTGGCGCGGCCTGGGCGTGCCGCCCGTGCTGCTGTCGGGGCACCATGCGCAGATCGCGCAGTGGCGCAAGGCACAGGCCGAGCAGCGCACGCGCGAGCGGCGGCCGGAGTTGTTGAAGCACGTCGAACTGAACGACGTGAGCGATGTGAAGGGGGGCGCTGGCAAGTCCGAGGACGTGTGACAGGACAAGCGAGCGCCCGATGAGTCGCCTGCCACGGCAGGCAGGAGTTCCCATCCTCTGCAGGGGCAAGATCGACAAGAGCCGCCTGCACGATGGCTTAGGAGAAGCAAGATGGACGTCATCCAGCAACTGGAAAGTGAAGAGATCGAGCGCCTGACCGCCAAGCGGGCAATTCCGCAGTTCGCCCCCGGCGACACGGTGATCGTCAGCGTCAATGTGGTCGAGGGCAATCGCAAGCGCGCCCAGGCGTTCGAGGGCGTGGTGATCGCGCGCCGCAATCGCGGCCTGAACTCGTCGTTCATCGTGCGCAAGATCTCCAGCGGCGAAGGGGTGGAGCGCACGTTCCAGCTGTACTCGCCGACGATCGCCTCCATCGAAGTCAAGCGCCGTGGCGACGTGCGCCGCGCCAAGCTGTACTTCCTGCGCGATCGTTCGGGCAAATCCGCGCGGATCCGCGAAAAGCTCGCGTACAAGGGCGAGCAGTAGCTCCCGTGACCGGTCGCGCTGGGGCCTGCGCCGCGGCGCGACTGGATGTTCCGGCTGCCTTGTCGCTTCCACGCGCATTGCATCGCCCCGCCAGCGGCTCCGGCGCGCGGGCGTGCGCATGAGCGGTGACGCCGCTGCGCGCGGCACGCCGCCGCGTATCGCTCCCTTGAGTCGCCTGTTCGATCCTGAACAGGTTCCCCAGGATCCTGAGTTCGTGCAGACGCGCAGACCCGCCGTCGCGGCCGCACGGCTGTTGCCGCCGGCGCTGCGCCAGCGCTTTGCCACGCCGCCCGCGTGGGCACCCGAGGTGCGCGCGGACCAGCGCCTGATCGAGACGCAGATCAAGTCGCGCCCGGCCGCCGTGCTGGTGCCCGTGGTGGACCGGTCCGAAGGGGCCACGCTGCTCCTTACGCAGCGCACGGCGCACCTGCACGACCACGCCGGCCAGATCAGCTTTCCGGGCGGGCGGGTCGATGCCGGTGACCGCGACCCGGTGCACACCGCGCTGCGTGAAGCGGCCGAAGAGATCGGCGTCACCGCAGCACACGTCGATGTCATTGGCAGCCTGCCGACCTACCTCACGGTGACCGGCTACAACGTAACCCCGGTCATGGCGATCGTGCGGCCCGGTTTCACCCTCGCGCTCGACGCCTTCGAGGTCGCCGAGGCCTTCGAGGTCCCGCTCGCCTTCCTGATGGATCCGGCCAACCACGAGCGTCGCGCCATCGAGATCGATGGCCTGCGACGAAGCTTCTATGCGATGCCGTACGAGGCCGGCGGGCGCCGTTACTTCATCTGGGGAGCGACAGCGGCGATGATCCGGAATCTGTACCACTTCTTGATTGCGTAGCGCTCGCGATGAGTTTGTGCGGCATCGCTGGCGGAGCTAGTCGATTCCGAAACAGATCCTCGCTCTCGCGTTGTTTCGCTCGGATCAGACGTTGCGTCCCCGGCGTCGGTTGATCGCGCCTTGGTGTGTCGGCGGCTAGCCAGCCCGAACACGTCCTGCTCGCCACTCAGCCCGCCAGCGCTTGCCAGCAGGCTGGCGGCGAAGCATTTCGACTGACCCTAAGAACCGCAGTTGACGGCCGCAAGACGCACCAAGTCGCTGTCGCGACTGAACAATTTGAGCGGCGGTCGATCACCGGTTTGGAACTGCTCCGCAGTCGCGAGAATTGCCCGGAAAGCCGCGCCAAC
>JADCGX010000071.1 GCA_020248785.1 Burkholderiales bacterium
GCGAGTACAAGGTCAAGCGCTTCTCGTGTCTGGAGCAGTTCTACGCGATGGCGTTCGCGCAGCTGACGTTTCGCGAGTCGCTGCGCGACATCGAAGCCTGCCTGGCGACGCAGGGACCGCGGCTGTATCACATGGGATTTCTATCGCTGGTGGCGCGCAACACACTGGCCAACGCCAACGCGGTGCGGCCTTGGCAGATCTACGCCGATCTGGCGCAGCACCTGATCGGCATCGCGCGGCCGCTGTATGCCGCCGAGCCGATTGGTCTGGACCTGAAGGAGGCGATCTACGCCTTCGATTCGACCACCATCGACCTGTGCCTGTCGGTGTACCCCTGGGCGCCGTTTCGCTCAGACCTTGGCCGCCGTCAAGCTGCATACCTTGCTGGACGCGCGCAGCGCCATCCCGAGCTTCATTCACATCAGCGACGGCAAGACCCACGACGTCAACGCACTGGACAAGCTGATCATCGAGCCCGGTGCGTTCTACCTGTTCGACCGCGGCTATCTGGACTTTGCCCGTCTGCATGCGCTGCACGAGGCCGGCGGCTTCTTCCTCATTCGCGCCAAGCGCGGCCTGCGTGCCAAGCGCCGCTACTCGCACCCGGTGGATCGGCGCAACACGCCTGTCCTGTGCGATCAGACCGTGACGCTGGAGGTCTTCTATTCCAGGCAGGGCTATCCCACGGCGCTGCGCCGCGTGGTGGTCAAGGACAACGAGGGCAAGCGCATCATGTTCCTGACCAACAACACGCGGCTGCCGCCCGAGGTCATCGGCGAGCTGTACCGGCTGCGCTGGCAAGTCGAGCTGTTCTTCAAGTGGATCAAGCAGCACCTGCGGATCAAGGCGTTCTTCGGCACCAGCGAGAACGCCGTGAAGACGCAGATCTGGATCGCGGTGGCGACCTACGTGCTGATCGCCATCGTCAACAAGCGCGCGCTGCTGCCGCATACCCTGTGCGAACTCCTACAGATCCTGAGCCGGACAATGTTCGAGACAACGCCAATAAATCAACTACTTACCCCGCCGCCACTGAGGCAGGATGACGACCAACAACTCGTCCTCCTCTGAAAAACGTTGGGACACTACTGATGGCGATTCATTGCTGAACGCGCCTTGCCATCAGTCGTCCGAGGTCCGGAGGAGTGTTCCCTGGCTCAACCCATGCGGCGACGCGCCGGCTCATTGACGGATCGCGCCACGTCGGTCACGGGCGCCGCAGGCATGGCCGACAGGTGAGCCGTCAGCCCGCACTCGACCCACCCGGCGCCGCGCGTGCGACCGCAGCCCGCACGCGGCTAGTCGATCAGGCGCCCGTTCTCGCGGAACGGGAAGGGCCCGGCAAACTCGCCCACATAGGCCGTGTGCGTGACGAGGCTGCCGCCGGTCCACAGGTGAAGCTGGTAGGCGGGCGGCTCCATCACGAAGTCGTCGGCGGCATCGTGGGCCAGGTCGAGAGCCACCTGGTGCGCGGGGCTGGGACAGGTGCTGGCCACCGTACCCCCGAAGCGCACCAGGATCGGCCGATGCAGGTGCCCCGCGATGAGGCGTTCGACCTGCGGGTGTCGTGCGATGACATCGCGCAGGCCGTCGGCTCCCGCGAGGCCGATCCGGTCCATGTGGCCGATGCCGGTGGCAAACGGCGGATGGTGCAGGGCGACGATCGTCGGCCGCCGCGGCTGCTCCGACAGGCACCGGTCCAGCCAGTCGAGACGCTCGCGGCACAGCGCGCCATCGCCGCGGCCGGGCACCACGGTGTCGAGCGCGACCAGGCGCACCGGGTGATCCTCGATCGCGTACTGCACGAACGGCTGCCATTGCCGCAGGTAACCGTGCTCGGGGAAGCTGGCGCGCAGCGCCGACCGCTCGTCGTGGTTGCCGGGCAGCAGGTACAGCGGCATCGGGAGGGGGGCCAGCAGCTCACGCAGCAGCCCGTATTCCTCGGGCCGGCCCAGGTCCACGAGATCGCCGGTGGCAATGACCGCGTCGGGCGGCTGCGCCAGGTCGAGGATCGAGCGCACGCACCGCTCGAGCATCGCGGCGGTATCGACGATGCCGTAGGCGAGACGTCGCCCGGGCTTGATGTGCAGGTCGCTGATTTGGCAGAGGATCATGTCAGGCGGGGAGGTTCAGGATCGCGCCCGGGTCGACCCGGCAGTGCACCGGGTCGCCGTTGCGCAGGCCGACGCGCTGCTGCACGCGGGCGATGATGGGGTCGCTCAGGCCGGCGTCGATCACGATTCGGGTGTGATCGCCGAGGAAGAAGCTGCTGATCACGCGGCCGCTGAATTGCGCGCGGTCGCTGTCGACGAGCTGAACGTCCTCGGGACGGAACATGATCTCATGTGCGTCGTTGGCTGTCGGAACATAGCCGGCTGCGAACACCAGCCGCCCGTCGGCAGGCGACCCCGTCACGCGATTCATCGTGCCGACGAATTCGGCCACGTAGGCGCTGGCCGGACGGAAGTAGATGTCCTGCGGCGTGCCGATCTGCGCGATGCGTCCATGGTCCATGACGGCGATGCGGTCGCCCAGCGACATCGCCTCGGCCTGGTCGTGGGTGACATACACGGCGGTGATGTTCAGCGAGCGCAGCAGGCGGTCGATCTCCAGCCGCAGGTCTTCGCGCAGCTTTGCATCGAGCGCGGTGAGGGGCTCGTCGAGCAGCAGCACCCGCGGTCGCGGGGCAATCGCACGGGCCAGCGCAACCCGCTGCCGCTGGCCGCCGGAAAGCTGGTCGATACGGCGGTGTGCCAGCGGTTCGATGCGCATCATGGCAAGCATCTCCTGCAAGCGGGCGCTGCGCTCGGCAACCGGCAGCCGGCGGATCTTCAGGCCGTACTCGATGTTGCCGGCCACGGTGAGATTGGGAAACAGCGCGTAGCTCTGGAACACCATGCCGACGTTGCGCTTCTCGATCGGCACTGCCGTGACCTCGTCGGCGCCAAAGCGGACGCGGCCGCCGGGGTCGGGCGCTTCGAGTCCCGCGATGATGCGCAGCATCGTCGTCTTGCCGCAGCCCGACGGCCCGAGCAGGACGATGGTCTCGCCGGCGGCGATTTCCAGGTCGACGGGATGCAGGGCCCGCGTGCCGTCGGGAAATGTCTTGCCGCACTGCTGCAAATGGATCGGGACGCCGGTCATCGGGTTGGTCGGGCGGAAGTGCGTGCGATCGGCTGCGCGGCCCACTGCATGGCGATCAGCAACGGAATGATGATGACGAAAAAGATCAGGGTGTAGGCCGAGCCGACTTCCAGCCGCAGCGAGGCATAGGCGTCGGCCAGCCCGACCGGCAGCGTGGGCGTCAGCGGCGTGTGCAGCAGGAGCGTCATGTTGAACTCGCCCAGCGACAGGGTGACCACCATCAGTGCGCCGGCGAGGATGCCGGCCCGCGCATTGGGCAGCACGATGCCGAAGAAGCGCTGCGTGAAGCTGGCGCCGAGGCTGCGCGCGCCTTCCTCCAGGGTGCGCAGGTCGATCGACGCCAGCACCGCGAGCACGCTGCGGACCATGAAGGGCAGCGTGAACAGGACGTGACCGACGAGAATGAACACCCAACTGCGCCGGAACTCGCCCCAGCCGCCGTAGGTCACGATCAGCGCCAGCGCGGTCGCCAGCCCGGGCACGGCGACGGGCATGACGAGCAGCTCCTCGATCGCGCGGGTGAATGCGTTGCTCTTGCGCGCCAGCACGTAGGCCGCCGGAACGCCGAGCACCAGCGTGCAGGCCAGGCAGGCCAGCGCGATCTGAATCGAGCGGAACACCGTGTGCCGGTAATCGGTCCACACCTTGACGACCCACTCCAGCGTGAGGCCGCTTTGCACGCCGATGAAATAGTTGCGCGTCACTCCGGCAAGCATGGACATGGCCACCGGCACGATGAGGAACGCGCAGACGCTGAGCGTGAACGCCAGCAGCGGCCAGAAGTAGGGCGAGCGCGACTGCATCAGCCGGCCGCCGCCACGGTGGAACCCGAAACGGTGCGCGCCACCGCCAGCACCGCCCAGGTGATGGCGCCGAGCACGAAGGACAGCGCGGCCGCCATGGCCACGTTGGCCTGCAGGGTGAACTCGGTGTAGATGACCATCGGCAGCACGTTGATCTTGGTCGCCAGCGTGAAGGCGGTGCCGAAGGCGCCCATGGCGGTGGCGAAACAGATGGCGCCAGCGGCCAGCAGGGCCGGCTGCAGACCGGGCAACAGGACGTCGCGCACCACGCGCACCGGGCTGGCGCCCAGCGAGCGGGCTGCCTCTTCCAGGCGCGGGTCGAGCTTCTCGGCCGCGGCCATCACGGTGAGGATGGTGCGCGGGATCGAGAAGTACAGGTAGCCGATGAACAGGCCGACCATGGAGTACGCAAACACCAGCCGCTCGCCGAACAGGCGATCGGTGACCTCGGGAACCAGTCCCTGCCGCCCGCCGAGCATGATCACCATGAATCCGATGACCACGCCCGGGAAAGCCAGCGGCAGCGTCAGCATTGCGGTCAACAGGGCCCGCCCGACAAACCGGTTGCGGCTCAGGAACACGCCGGCCACGCCCGAGATCATCAGCGTGGCCAGCGTCGTCGCGCCCGCCAGCAGGACCGTGGCGATCAGGCTGCGCAGGTAGCGTTCCTCGGTGAGCACCGCCAGGTAGGCCGCCCAGCCGAGCTTGCCGCTGCCGCCGAGCAGCGCCAGGTTGGCCAGCGGCAGCAGGAAGAAGGCGACGAAGACCACGGCTGCGGGCAGCAGCAGTGCGGTCAGTGCCGTGCGATCCGTGGTCAAGTCGCCTCCCCGAGGCCGCGGGCGCGGCGCGCGGCGATCCTCAACTCACTTCCTTGGCGTAACGCTCGCCGATGACCTTGGCCGCGGCGGCCAGTTTGAACACATCGAGCGGCCGGGCCCGAGCGTACTCGGCATCCGGCAGGAAGCGGGACTTCACCTCGGCGCTCATCGCCGTCGGGAACACCGGGCGCAGGTATGCATTGGCCCAGTGCCGCTGACCCTCGTCGCTGAGCACGAAGTCGAGCATCCGGCGCCCCTGTTCGGGGTTGGGCCCGCGGGCGACCAGCGCCATCACGTAGGGCAGTTGCTGGGTGCCCTCCTGCGGAATCACGAACTCGACGGGCGCCTTGTCGGTGAATTTGCCGCGGTAGGCATTGAAGTCGTAGTCCAGCAGGATCGGGATCTCGCCGGAGAGCACGCGCGCGTAGGCGGTCTGTGTCGGCACGATCGGCTGATTGGCCTGCAACTGCTTGAAGAAGCCGATGCCGGCGTCCAGGTTCTCGTAGCTGCCGCCCAGCGCCAGGTTGGCCGTGATCACGCCCACCTGACCCACGGCGGCGCTGGCCGGGTTCAGGTAACCCACCAGGCCGCGATAGTCGGGCTTCAGCAGGTCCTTCCAGCCACGCGGCACCGGTTTGCCGCGCAGTGCGGCAGTGTTGACGAAGAAGCCCAACGTGCCGGAGTGAATCGTGAACCAGAAGCCCTCGGGGTCCTTCAGGCCCGCCGGGATCTGGTCGAAGCGCTGCGGCCGGTAAGCCGTGATGACGCCGGCTTCGCGTGCCGCCGGGCCCACCTGGCCGCCGAGATAGACGACGTCGGCCACCGGGTTCGCCCGCTCGGCGATCAGCGCGGCGAGCGACTGGCCCGAGTTCTTGTTGTCGGGCGGCACCGCAATGCCGAGCTTCTGATTGATCAGGCGCAGCATCCCGCCCCAGTCGGCCCACTCGGGCGGGCAGTTGTAGCAGATGGCCCGCTGCGCCGACTGCGCCTGGGCAAGCGCGGGCAGCGCGGTGGCCGCGCCCAGGGCGGCGGCGGTTTGCATGAAGTAGCGGCGTTGAACGTGCATGGGTTCCTCTCGTGCGCAAAATGGAGCGATGGTCGGCCGGGGCACTACGGTCGCGGCGGCGCGGCCGTCGCGCCGAGACGTAACTCGTGGGTCAAGACGGTGGGCTGCGCGATCCGGGCGCCGTCCAGCAGGGCGATCACCCGCTCGACCGCCGCCCGACCGAGCGCGATGGACGGTTGCACCACCGTAGTCAGCGGCGGCACCATCAGCGCGGACAGCGACGTGCCGTCGAACCCGGCGACCGAGATGTCGGCGGGCACGGCGAGCCCGAGCGCCGCCAGATCGCGGATGGCAAGCAGCGCGAGCTGGTCGCTCGAGCAGAACAGCGCTGTCGGTGCATCGCTGCGGATGGCGTCGCCCAGATGCACGGCTGCGTCGGGCGCCATGAATGCCAGCTCGATCGGCGCCAGCGGAGTCAGGCCGGCCGCGCGCATCGCGTCGCCGTAGCCTTGCAAACGCTGCCGGCTGCGGTCCGACTGGCGGACGTTGCCCGCCAGCATGAGGATCCGGCGGTGGCCCAGGCCGATCAGGTGCGCGACCATCTGGCGCGCCGCCGCGCGGTTGTCGACCGACACGGTCGATCGGCGTCGGTGCCGGCGCCCCAACTGGTTGTAGACGAGCACGTACGGCACCGCCTCGGCGTCGAGCTTGTCGAGCACCCGGCTGTGCCGTGCATCGGCGACGGTGAGCACCATGGCATCGACCCGGCGCTGCAGCAGTATCTCGCTCGCCTGATGCTCCTGCGCGGGCTCGTAGCCGGTGGTGGCGATCGAGATCGAGTAGCCCCGTTCCCGCGCGGTCGCCTCGATTCCGTGCAGGCACTCCGCAAACACCGGGTGCGACAGGGTCGGCAGCACGACTCCGAGCGTGCGCGTGCGCGCGGCGCGCAGAGTGCGCCCGGCCAGATTGGGCCTGAACTCGAGCTTGCGGACCGCCTCCAGGACGGCCTCCGATTTGTCCGGCGCGACGCGCTCGGGTGTGTTCAGGACGCGCGACACCGTGGCTACGGAAACCCTTGCATGACGCGCCACGTCGACCATGGTGATAGAACGTTCGTTGCCGCGCGGCAGATCTCGGGACATGTCTGGTCGAAGCGCCTGGGCGGGGAACATAGTCGAAAAAGCGCCCGGTGAAAACGATTTCATTGAGGCTACGGCCAGCGTGTGACCCAATGGTGACATCCGTGGCAGGCAGGGGCGCTGCCGTACCGTGCGGCTCGTTCGAGCCGGAGCGAGCGCGAACCGGCCGCCGCGGCGCGTCAAATCGCCCGCGCGGCGGCGCGTGTGGAGAGCGGAGTCAGTCGCAACGCCGCTGCGGTCGCGGCGACTCGGCAGCGGCGCAAGGCGACGAAGGACCCAGTGCGCGGAGTCAGTTCCAGGTGTCGCTGTTCAGATGATTGGCCTTGAGCTCTTTCGCCTTCAGCCACTCCCATTGCACCTTCGTCTTGGCCAGATCGTCCACCAGCATGAAGTCCAGGTCGAAGACGACGGCATGCCCGATATAGCGGCCGCCTTGGAGTTTGACGTCGAAGACCTCAAAACCACAGACGGGGAAATGGCTGGCGCAGAGTTCCGCTTCTTCGGGCGTCGCCGGGCGCTTCATTCCGCCACTCAAGGAAAGGTCGGACCAGTAAGCACCAATCTTCACGCCCTTTGATGCGGCGTACTCGCGCAACTCGTACATGCGCAGCGTGGGAGGCGGCAAAGGCTCCTTGTTGTTATGGAAGTCCGCTACCGAGGCGTACTCGCTCGTCTCCTTCACGAACACCCGACCCAGGCCGTAACTTCCATGTGCGGTGCGCTTTGGCGCA
>JADCGX010000072.1 GCA_020248785.1 Burkholderiales bacterium
ACCACAAGGTCAGCGGGGTGCGCGTGCGGTCGAAGATCGTTCCGGCGGTGACTGAGCTTCGGGCGCCGCACGCGGCGCACTTGAATCGCCCGTCGCCCAGTCGCCAGCCGTCAGGCCCCCTGACAAGCCGGGCAGACAAAAACCGTGGGCCAGCGCAGCCACGCAAGGTAGTCCGGGCAGTCGGCATCGGTTCGAAACCAGGATTGAAACTCCCCGAGTGACCTTGGGTAGTGCTTCCCTGCTCGGTGAATAACCATCCGCAGAAACCTACCGCTCGGTCCGGTTAAATGGAGAGCCCTGGATTGTTCAATTGCGGCAGCGACTTGGCGCGTCTTGCGGCCGTCAATTGCGGTTATTAGGTTGAATCGTGAAGCCGCACGATTAGCTCGGTCAGGCAGACTCACCAGGACAGCCTCGCCCCGCGCCACAACGTCAACCTGCCCGCGGACGTACAAGTACGGATGCCGCCTTGGCACGTGCGCGCGCTTCGTCCACGGTCGTTGCATGCGCCACGGCCACGCCCATGCGCCGCTTGACAAACGACTCGGGCTTGCCGAACAGACGCAGGTCGGTGCCGGGGATAGCGAGCGCCTCGGCCACCCCATCGAACAGGATTGCCTTGGCCTCGACACCGCCGTAAATCACGCTGCTGGCGCCAGGACTGCGCGGCCGCGTGTCCACTGGCAGGCCGAGCAAGGCGCGCGCATGCAATTCGAACTCGCTCTGATGCTGCGTTGCCAGGGTGACTAGGCCCGTGTCATGCGGTCTTGGGCTCACTTCGGAGAACCACACCTCGTCGCCACGAATGAACAACTCCACGCCGAAGATCCCGAGTCCCCCGAGGTTACCCGTCACCTTGCGCGCAATCTCGCGCGAGCGTTCCAGTGCCAGGGGGCTCATGACTTGGGGCTGCCAGCTCTCGACGTAGTCGCCATGCACCTGGATGTGGCCGATCGGCTCGCAAAACGACGTACCAATCGTACCGTCCGGCAGCCGATGGCGCACCGTGAGCTGCGTGATCTCGTAGTCGAAACGGACCAGGCCCTCCACGATCACGCGCCCCAGCCCGACCCGCGCTCCAGACTGCGCGTAGTCCCAGGCCGCCGGCAGGTCTTCCAGCCGATCGACCTTGCTCTGCCCCTTGCCCGACGACGACATGACCGGCTTGACGATGCAAGGCAGGCCAATGACCCCGCGCACCGCGGCAGACAGCTCGTCGGGCGAGTCGGCAAAGCGATAGGGCGAGGTGGGCAGCCCAAGATCCTCGGCCGCCAGGCGACGGATCCCCTCGCGGTTCATCGTCAGTTGCGCGGCACGCGCGGTCGGGATCACCTGCGCCAGCCCCTCCCGCTCTATCTCGACCAATGCGTCGGTGGCAATCGCCTCGATCTCGGGCACCACGAGATGCGGCCGCTCCTTCTCGATCAGCGCGCGCAACGCCGCAGGGTCGGCCATGTTCAACACATGCGTCCGATGCGCCACCTGCTGTCCAGGGGCATTGGCGTAGCGGTCGGCCGCGATGACCTCCACGCCAAGACGCTGCAGGGCAATGATGACTTCCTTGCCGAGTTCGCCGGCGCCAAGCAGGAGGACGCGAACTGCCGCGGACGACAATGGTGTGCCGAGGGTGAAAGCTTTAGTCGTGCTCACGATTGAGGTGGTAAGGGTCGAGGCGCCAAATGATCACATGGAGCACGCGCGTTTGCCGGGAAGGCGCAGCGGAGGCATTTCAAATGCAGCCGCTGCGCAGCGCGTGGGCGAACAAGTCTGTCCTGTGCGCAGGCCGCCGCTGTTTCGGCCGGCCCGCTCGTCGCGCTCACGGCCGAGCCGCGACCGCCGGCGCCGGCGCCGCCGCCTCGGTGCTAGCGCCGCGTGATGATGCCTTGCTCGACCCGCACTTTGTCGCCCGGGCGATAGGTCGGTCGCTCCGCAACGGTGACGGTGCGATCGATACCGTCGTCGAAGCGGACCGTCACCTGCCACACCATCTTCTCACCTGCCTTGGCGCCGGCGCTGCTGCCGAGCATTGAGCCGCCGACACCGCCCACGGTCGCGGCGATTGTGCTGCCGCTGCCGCCGCCGATCTGGCTGCCAAGCGCGGCACCAATGAGGGCGCCGCCAATGGCACCGGCCACGCTGCCCGCTTGCGAGCCTTGCATCTTCTCTTGGATGCTCACCACCGTCCCCGTCCCGCTGATGCCTGCGCCGGGTGCGCTTGTGGCGCAGGCGCCGAGCAGGCCCAACGACAGGGCGAGGGCCGCCATGAGTGCAACAAGTCGCTGCATGGGCCTCACTCCTGATAGGTGTGCAGCACGAACATCGCCGCCAGCAGCGCGCTCGGCTGACCGATCTGGCCGAACCAGCGCGCGTACACCTGCTCGATGCCATTGCGATAGGTCTCGGCCAGCGCGCGATTGACCGCCAGGCGAAACGCCGGGTCGCGTCGCAGCATCAGCGCATAGGGCTCGAGCGAGAAGTCTTCCTCGGCCAGGGCGAAGGTCAACCCCTGCGGCTGCGCTCGGATCACGCGCCCGACCAATGCGATGCGGTCGTTCGCAAAGGCGACGATGCGTTTGTCCACCAGGGCGGCCACGCCTTCGGCCTCGTCACGCAGCGTGACGATGGTCACGTTGCTGAGGTTCAGCGCCCTGATGGCCTCGCGCAGGCGCGGCTCGGTGGTCGAGCCCCGCAGCACGCCGATCGTGGTGTTGGCCAGCTGTGCGAGCTTGGTGGGCCCGCCGCTGCGGGTGACCCAGCTGCCACCATCAACAAACACGAGGCTGGAGAAGTCCACCTGCTCCTGCCGGCCCAGCGTGACGGTGGTTGTGCCGCACTCCAGGTCGACCGCGCCGCTGGTCACTTGCGTGATGCGGTTCTCGGACGTGACCGGCACCCAGCGCACGGTAAGCGGGCCGGTCTTCAGCTGCCGCTCGAGCGAGGTCACAACGCGCTTGCACAGATCGACTGTGTAGCCGGCCGGATGGCCGTCGCTGCCGGAGAAAGAAAACGGAGCAGCTTCGGTGCGGTAGCCAAGCACGATGGTCTTCGAGTCGGCGATCTTCTTCAACGTGCCGGTGGTCTGCGCGGAAACGGCGGCACAAGCGCCCAGCAGCGCGAGCCCGAATAGCGCACGATTGACGTTCATGCGGTTCTCCCTTTGATGGTGCAGTCTCAGACGACCTGCTTCATGCGCACGTGCGACTCCGGCACTGGGTAGCCAGCGGCACCGAAGGTCTCGCTGACCACACGATTGGTGTCGAAGTAGACCTGCCAGTAGTGATCGGTGTGCGTGTACGGCCGCACCGCAAGCACCGGGCCGCGCTCGTTGAAGTCGACGATCTCCACATCGGGCGCGGGGCTCTATTCTACGTTCGGAATGGCGGCCAGGGCGGTCTTCAGCCGGCCGATGGCCTCCACGGGATTGACCGAGTGGGCCAGCTGCGCCAGCCGGTCCACCCGGCGGTACTTGCTTGCCGAGTAGTTGTAGACCGTGTCGCCGAAGATCTTGGCGTTGCCGACGAAGGTCGTGACGTTGTCGGGCGTGAGGATGGTGGTGGCAAACAGGCCAAACTCGGTCACCGTGCCTTCGACGCCGCCGGCCTTGACTGGTAGTCACCCACGACAAAGGGGCGCAGCACGATCAGGAATGAACCCGCGGCCAAGTTCGACAGCAGTCCACCCCAGGCGGCGCCGATGGCCACGCCCGCTCCAGCGACCAGGGCCGCGAACGATGTGGTCTCGACCCCGAAGTACCCGAGGATCGCGATGACCAGGATGATGTTCAGCGTGACGCTGATGATGTTGCCGAGGTAGCGCAGGATCGTCGGATCGACGTTGTTGCGCGTCAGCGCCGCCGATACCAGCCGCACCGCCAGCGAGATCAGGTAGCGACCGACGATCCAGACGGCGATGGCGCCGGCGACCTTCAGGCCAAAGGTGGTGAGCTGGACCGCTGCCGTGTCCAGGATGCCTTGGATGTTCATGGGTCCTCCGCAGTGGATGTCGAGTGATCTTGTCGTGGCATACGCGCCAGTCGATTGAACCGAGGGACAGGTACGCGTCGCGGCGGCGATGCTAGACGGCAAAGCAGGGCGGGAGCCAGCCTCGGCGCCCATTTTGCGCGCTGCCTGTTGTTGGCAAACCGAAATTCTCGGTCGCGGGCGGGTGTCTCAGGGCGCTCCTCGCGTTGCCTCGCGGTGCTTGACATGGGCGCTATCGTCCGGGCGCGGCGCCAGGGGTCAATCCAGTCCAGGCGCCGGTCAAGAAGGAGAGGTCATGTCAAGGACGTGGTTGCGGCGCGGCTTGTTCACCGTCGCAGCGCTTGTGCTGTTGTTCGTCATCGTTTTCGCGACAGCCGTACCCTATGCAGTGCGGCATGGCGTGGAGACGATCGCCTCGCGCGAACTCGGGCGCACGGTCAGCGTGCAGTCGGTGTCGGCCAATCCGTTCCGGTTGCGCGTCTCGCTCAAGGGCCTCGCGGTCGCCGAGGCGGCGCCGGATCAGGGCAACTTCGTCGCGGTCGATCACATTGCGATCAACCTGTCGAGTTCTTCGCTCGCCTACCTCGCGCCGGTGCTCGACGCGCTCGAGATCGAGGGCGCCAAGCTGAACATCGTGCGGCTGGACGAGCAGCACTTCAACTTCACGGACATCATCGAACGCCTGCGCGCCAGGCCAGCCGACCCAGGCCAGGACAGCGAGCCAGCACGCTTTGCTCTGTACAACATCGAGGTGAAGGGCAGTCGCGTCGACTTCACCGACCGCTTGCTCGGCGGCAAGCACGAGATCGCCCATCTGTCCATCGGCGTGCCATTCATCTCGAACCTGCCGACCCACGTCGAGGTCAAGGTCCTGCCCGCATTGTCGGCGCGCCTGAACGGCACGCCGCTCGAAGTGCGGGGCGAGACGCAGCCGTTTCACGAGACGCTCGAGTCCTCGGTGCAACTGAAGCTCGACGGCCTCGACATCCCGACCTACCTCGGCTTCTCGCCCGTGCGGCTGAACTTCACGCTGCCGACGGGCAAGCTCGACACCGATCTGCGCATCGTGTTTCGCGGTTGGGTTGCTGCCCGCGATGGGCAGCCGGCACGCGCGCCTGAATTGCTCGTCAGCGGGCTGGTGGGCCTGCGCGAGTTCGACCTGCGGGCCCCTCGCTCCGATGCCCAACCCTTGTTGCGCTTCGGCGCCATGCAGGTCCGCCTGGGCGACTTCGCGCCGTTGGGGCAGCGCGCCTTGATCGACGACATCGTGCTCGACGCGCCCCAGGCCTGGGTGGCCTTTGGCAGCGACGGCACACTCAACTGGCAGCGCTTTGCGCAGACCGCCGTCGAGCGCAAGGCCGCGCCGCCGTCCCCGCCGGCACAGCAGGCGCAGACGAAGCCGTGGCAGGTCACGGTGAAGAACGCGGCGATCGGTGGCGGTGTCGTCCACTACAGCGACGAGCGGCTGGGCGAGTTCACTCAGGACCTGCAGAACATCCAGGCGAGCGCGCAGAACATCAGCACGGTCGACGGCGCCGCGCCAGGGCGTGTCGACTTGAAGGTCGCTCTCGCGCCGCAAGGCACCGTTGGCATCAGCGGGGCACTGGCACTTGCGCCGCTGAAAGGCGAGCTGGACTTCGCCGCCGATGACGTGCAGATGCGGATGGCGGCGCGTTACCTCACGCGCGTGATCGACGGCACGCTGGACGGCTCCTCGATGGTCCGCGGCAAGCTGATCGTGACAAAAAGCGGCGAGGCACTTCAACTGCTGCTGCGCGAACTCAACCTCGAAGGCAAGAAGATCGCGCTGCGCGGGCCGCAAGGCTCTGGTGCGCAGCTCGACATCGCTCGCCTGGCCTTGCAGGACGGCGAGCTCGATCTGACCGGACGCAAGTTCAGCGCGGCCAGCCTGACGATCGACACGCCGCGTGTCGATGTTCGGCGCTTGCGGGACGGCCGCATTGGCTGGGAGCAGTTGGCCAGGGCGGGCAGCGGGGCGGAAGAGTCGCCGGCACCGGACGCGGCGCAGGCGCGGCCGGCTTGGGACGTGACGCTCGCCGCGCTCGAACTGCGCAATGGCATGGTGCAGTGGGACGACGAGTCGGTGAACCCACCGGCCAAGATCAGCTTGTCCGCATTGGGGGGCACCGTGCGCAACGTCACGGCGGCCGGCACGACGCCGATGCAGATCAGCCTGCGGGGCCGCAGCGGCGGCTTGACGCGCGGCACTGTCGCCGTGGATGGCACGGCGCGCCTGAAACCACTGCGAACAGACCTGCGCCTCGACCTGCGCAACCTGGACTTGGCCCCGGCGCGCTCCTACGTCACCGAACACCTGAATGCCGAGTTCCTGCGCGGTGAAGTGACCTCACGCAGCCGCCTGCGGCTTGCCGCCCAGGCCAGCGGTCCGATGCGCGTGCGATTCGACGGTGGCTTGCGCGTGGCCAATCTGCAAGTGCTCAATCCCGGCGGGCAAGACGATCTTCTGCGCTGGCAGGCGCTGGACATCGACACGATGGCCCTGCGCCTGGGCGAGGGGCCGGCCGATGTGCAATTGGGCATGATCGCGCTGTCGGATTTCTTCGCGCGCGTGATCGTGTCCGCCGAAGGGCGGCTCAATCTGGCCGACGTCGTTCGCAACGAGGGCGAGCCGACGCAGGCGGCTGCCGACGACAAGGCACAAGCGCGGGCAGCGGCAGCGCCCCCGGCGGCCACTGTCAAGGCGTCCGAGACGGCCGCGCCCGCGGCTGCGACATCCGCGACACCCGCGGCCGTCGATGCGACGCGGCCACGCATCCGCATCGAACGCGTCGAGCTCACGCGCGGCAACCTCAACTTCACCGACAACTTCATTCGCCCCAATTACACGGCCAATCTCACGGACATCACGGGCAGCGTGAGCACGCTCGCCTCCTACGCCACCGAGCCGGCTACGCTGCGGCTGACCGGCAGCGTCGACCGCGAGGCCCCCGTCACCATCGAGGGCAGGCTCAATTCGCTCGCGCCCAAGCTTTTCCTCGACATCAAGGGCAGCACCAAGGGCGTGGACCTGCCGCGCTTCACGCCGTACTCGGCCAAGTACGCGGGCTACCCCATCGTCAAGGGCAAGCTTTCGATGGACGTGAGCTATCGGATCGAGAACGACCAGCTGAAGGCCAACAACCACCTTTTCCTCGATCAGCTGACCTTCGGCGAGCGCGTCGAAAGTCCGACCGCGACCAAGCTGCCGGTGCTGCTCGCGGTGTCGCTGCTGAAGAACACGCGCGGCGAGATCGACATCAATCTGCCTATCTCGGGCAGTCTCGACGACCCCCAGTTCTCGGTGGGCGGGATCATCGTGCAGGTGATCGTCAACGTGCTCACCAAGATCGTGACCTCGCCGTTCTCTCTGCTCGCTGCTGCCTTTGGCTCGGACGCCGAGCTCGGCATCGTCGACTTCGGCGCCGGCAGTGCTGCTCTTGCCAAGGACCAGGTGCAGCGGCTCGACACGTTGGCCAAGGCGCTCAACGATCGGCCCGGCCTGCGGCTGGACATTATCGGGCGCGCCAATACGGCCGCCGACGCGGCCGGACTGCAGCGTGCCCAGCTCGATGCCCGGCTGCGCGCCGCCAAGGTGCGGCAGCAAGTGCGCGCGGGCGGCGCCTCGGCCGCGCCTGAGTCCGTGACGATCGACCCGGCCGAACGCGCCGCACTGCTGGCGGCGGTCTATGGTGACGACCGCGTGGTCAAGAAGCCGCGCAATGCGATCGGTATGGCGCGCACGCTGCCGGCAGCGGAGATGGAGCAACTCCTGCTGGACTCGATCGTCATCACGCCCTCGGAGCTGCGCGTTCTGGCCAACGCCCGCGCGGCGGCGGTCCGGGACCATCTGGAGCGGCAGGGCAAGGTGCCGCGCGAGCGGCTGTTCCTGGTCGAGCCGAAGATCGATGCCCCGGACGAGGCCAACGCCAAGGGCGCGCCGACACGGGTCGACTTTTCCTTGAAGTGATTGCCATGCGATTCGCAGTGATGTTCCTCGTGCTCGTCGCGGCGTGTGCAGGCGCATGGGCGCAGCCCGCGGCGCTCGTGCAGGCCTTGCCCAAGCTCACGTACACGATCGATACCGGCAGCCGGCAAAGCTTCGCCTTGCGCGATGGGCGCTACGCAGCGCCGGCCGATCGCATCGAGGTGCGGATGCTGGAGCCGCGTGCCTTTGGCGACATCGACGGCGATGGCTTCACGGATGCCGCCGTGGTGCTCCTGTACGACGGCGGCGGCAGTGGGCGCTTTGTCTACCTGGCGCCCGTGCTCAACTCGCCGCCCGCACCGCGCGCGCTGCCCGCCATCCTGCTCGGCGACCGCGTTCCCGTGAAGGCGATCAGCATCGACAAGGGCGAGCTGCAGGTCACGGTGTGCGAGCGCGCCGCCGACGCCCCCATGGCGAGCCGCGACTGCCGCGACGTCACGCGCCGCTATGTGCTCAACGACGAGCGGCTTGTGAGCGTGCAGGCCGCGGCGGCAGCGCGCGATGCCTGTCTGGGCCGCGCAAAGGAAGCGGGCCTGGTCGAACCGCGCGTGGAAGCGCAGCGCTATGTCGGCGGCCCGATCTGGCTGCTGCGCCTGCTGGCCCGCGATGGCACGAGCAAGCGCTGCACGTACAACATCGTGACGCGGGTGGCAGAGGTCGACTGAGCACGGCGCGAGCTGACGACGGCCCGTCCTGCCTCGAAAACGCCATGATCCGAGGCGTAACGGCCGACCTGTGATCGCAGCGCTGGTCGGCCGGCACCAGCGGTCAGCTTGTTAAGTCATCTCAGGGCCGAGAGGCTCACGTCGGTAGCGCCCTGGTGCCACGCCGGTAACCCGCCGGAAGGCCTTGGCGAACACGGCATCCGAGCTGTAGCCGACGCTCTCGGCTACCTGGGTCAGGCTCAGCGCTTCGCTTCGCAGACGATTGGCCGCCCTCGTGATTCGCCAGCGGGTGAGATAGCTCATCGGGCTTTCGCCAACGAGCGCCTTGAACTGCACGGCGAGCGAGGTGCGCGACATGCCGACGGCGCGCGCCAGACTGTCCAGCGTCCAGGGTTTAGCGAATTGGCTGTGCAGCAATGACAGCACGAGGGCGATCCGTCGGTCGGACAAGCCCCGCAGCCAGCTTGCCGCGACGCCTTGCTGGGCCGCATAGGCACGCACTGCCTGGATGAAGAGAACGTCGGCCAGGCGCCGCAGCACCGTTTGTGCCCCATGGTGTCCGTGGTCCAACTCGGCATGAATGAAGTCGAGCGTCGGCATGAGCCAGCGCTGGACGGCCGCGTCGTTGCCGCGCAAGTGGATCACAGCGGGAAGCGCTCGCAGCAACGGATTGATCCGTACAGGCTCTGTATCGAAGAAGCCTCCGGTCACGCGCGTCAGGGGACCATTGCCGCTGATCGCGAACACGCGCCCCTTGTCGTCCATCGGATGAAGTTGCATCCACTGCTCAAGTTTGAGAACAGGCGAGCTTTGGCCCGAGCCGATCACGTGTGGCGCTGCATTGGGCAGCAACAGGAAGTCGCCCGCCGCCGCGCGATACACCTCCCCGGTCTGCTGAAGCTGCAACTCGCATTGACCCTCTTGCACCGCATAGAACGGCGTCCGGCCGTGCCGGGCAATCTCAATGGCGTAGGCACCGTTGCACACGGTGCGGAAGTACACCGTGCCATCCAGGCGCACTTGGTCCATGACGTCGGTGAGGATGTCGAAGGACACCGCGTGGGGCGTGTGGCTGCGCTTCGCCTTTCGATCAAGCGTCTTTGACGGCGCGGATGCCGTCGCGCGAGGCACCCTCGCTTGGCGAGGCAAGCGCTTCGCTTTGGCGCTGTACTTTCCACTTTTCTTTGAACGAATCGACATAAAGTATGTCGGTTTGAATCTGTGAATTCAAAGCAACCAGGCGCAATGTACTCCCTCGCGCTGCCGATCGGGCGGCGATCAACAAGGAGTCAGCATGTCACTGCGCCGGATTCGTCCTTTGGTTCTGCTCACGTTGTCTCTGCTTGCGGCCACAGCGTTGCCGGCCGCTGCACAATCGACCGCGGACCAGCAGGACACATCAAACAGCAGGTTCGTTACGGCAGTCGATCCGTTCAGCCCATTTGTGTACGACGCTCTGGGTGCAACGCCATCGCTGCGGTTGCGCGCCGCAAAGTGCGCAACCGCAGCGGCCGTGCCTACGACTGGTCAGGCGGTCGTGCAGTCATCTGAGCCAAAGCGGTGCGCGCCGTCGGGCAGCGCGGCCACGCCGCAAGCCCCCACACTATCCGCGCTTAGCGAGCCAACAGCCCTTCAAAGCGAACGCAGATAGGCGGCTGCGAGGAACGCGTTGCGCGAAAGGGCGAGATCGCGTGCGCGAGGAGGCGGGCGTGCATGTTCCTCTGCGTGAACACGTGTTCACATGGCTGCCCTCTCCGCGAGCGACCGGGCCGCTCCGGCTCATTCGCCCATCGATGAATCTGGCGAGAGATCGCGCCGCGCCAGTTCCAGCGCCGCGCGCAGCACATCGAGATCCCCGATGTGGTTGGACAGCAGCAGCACCAGCTTTGCATTGAGCAACTGGCTTTGCTCTTCGCTCAGCCCGTGGTGCGCGGCGATCAGCGCCTCGTAGTAGTCATCGCCCGGCGTGAAGTCGCGCACGGGCCGCAGGCCCGGCTGGTGGAAGTTGGGG
Source organism: Burkholderiales bacterium (assembly GCA_020248785.1). Lineage (GTDB taxonomy): Bacteria > Pseudomonadota > Gammaproteobacteria > Burkholderiales > Burkholderiaceae_F > JALHMQ01. Next base: position 10,663 of record JADCGX010000072.1, read on the forward strand.
TCGAGTTTGAGCGACATGTGGGCGTAGCCGTCAAGCGGCAAGCTGGGCGGGCTGTGACGCACCTGCCAAGGCGCGCTCGTGCGCGGCGCGCACTGCGGCGGTATCGAGCTTGCGCCAACGCGCCGCGACATGCTGGTCTGGACGGAGCAGGTAGACGGTGCCCGGCCGGGCGTCACATCGCCGGGCGAGCACGCCGCGATGATCGATCAACTGCGCCAGATCGACATTGGGCAGCGGTGCAGGTGTGACGACATGCACTGCCATGCCCTCTGACAGTTCACGAAGGGCTGCGGGGTCGACGTCGAGCGCCGAGCGGGCGAATACCAGCAGGTGGAAGCGAGCATCGAGCGCGTCGAGCAGCCATGCGGCGGCACCCGCGGACGTCTGTAGCGGCGCGTCGTCCATCGGTGCGCCGGGGGCAAGCGTGCAATCGAAGGGCTCGGTGTCGCGCGTGTTCAGTGCGGAGCTCGCGAGATGACATGGCACCGACAGGCGCCCGCTGTTGACGAGCCTGCGCGCAAACGGCGCGTGCTGCGCCAGTTGCAGGACAGCCGTGCGCAGCCGCAGCGATGTCGCACTCTTGGGCGTGATGAAGTCGGTCGACCGCGTTGAATTGAGGATGTTCTCGTCCGCCGCGACGACGCGCTCGTCGCTGTAGCTGTCCAGCAGGGCGTCCCCGGCGCGGCCATCAAGCACGGCCGCGAGCTTCCACGCGAGATTGTCGGTGTCCTGGATGCCGGAATTGGCGCCGCGTGCGCCAAAGGGCGAGACCTGGTGCGCCGCGTCACCGACAAAGAGCACGCGGCCGTGTCGGAACTTGTTCATCCGACGGCACTGGAAGGTATAGACGCTGACCCACTCCAGATCGAACTCGGGCTCCGGTTCGCCCGGTGCCGCGCCATGCGACAGCATGGCCTTGATGCGCGGGATGACGCGCTCGGGCTTTTTCTCCTCCTCCGGATCGGCCTGCCAGCCAAGCTGAAAGTCAATGCGCCAAACGTTGTCGGCCTGCTTGTGCAGCAGCACCGATTGATTGCGATGAAATGGTGGATCGAACCAGAACCAGCGCTCCGCGGGACCGTTGAGAAAGCGCGGCGTTTTCATCACGACGTCGGCGATCAGAAAGCGATCGGTGAAGACCTTGCCCTCGATCTCCAGTCCCAGCATGCGACGGATAGGACTGCGCGCGCCGTCTGCCGCGACGAGCCAGTCGGCCAGCAGGGTGTAGCTGCCGAAGGGCGTGTCGATGGTAAGCAGCGCGCCATCGGCGTGCGACTCGACATTTGTCAGCTTGTTTCGAAACCGCAGCTCCACGCCGACCTCGCGTGCGCGGTCGAGCAGGTATTCCTCGAGGTAGTACTGCTGCAGATTCACCATGCCGGGCCGTTTATGGTCCGGCGCATGTGCCAATTGGGGCAGCAGGTCGAAATGGTAGACCTCGCGCTCGCCGAAAAAGGTGCGGCCGATGTTCCAGGTCACGCCCTTGGCGACCACGCGATCACCGACACCCAGTCGGTCGAGGATCTCCAGCGTGCGCTTGGCATAGCACACGCCGCGCGAACCGACCGACACGGTGTTGTCGTCATCGAGCAGCAGCGGCGCATGGCCCTGCAGTGCGAGATCGATGGCAAGCGCCAGACCGACCGGGCCGGCGCCAACGATGATGACCGGCCTGCGCGCGACGCCCGGCGTATCGAGTTCATGCGGACGTGTCGAGGAGAACCTGGGCCACGTATACGTTGACAACATGACAGCGCCTCGCGTCGTCTTGTAGCCCGCCGCGACGGCGGAGGGCTGGCCTCAATGCTTGGGCGCGGCGCGCGGCTGCTCCGGAGCGGCACCCATCACGTTCAGTCACTCGGCGTGCACAGCGACTCGCCAGCGACGCGCACACGCAAAGTGCTACTGCTGCAACGCATGCCACATCTCCTGATCGCGCTGCGCAGTCCAGATGCGCGGGTCGCGGATGCCCTGGGCTTCATCATGCGCGCGTGTCACGTCGAAGGGCAGGCAGTGCTCGTAGATGAACACGCTGGCGAACTTTGGATCCATCTTGCCGCGAACGTGAGCCATCGTGGCCTTCAGGTCCTTGCCCTGTGTCACCGCTTCCTGCGCGCTGGAATACAGCGTCGATACGAAGTCGCGCGTGTATGCAAGCCCAGCCTGCACGCGCTCTGGCGTGTGCAGCGCCGGTCCGCGGCCGGGGACGAGCTTGGCGGGCCCAAGCGCTGCCAGTCGATCGAGCGTCGCCGGCCAGTCGGCGAGATACGCGTCACCGGTGTAGCAGGCGGCGTCGGCCTCGACCAGGTCGCCCGAGAACAGGATCTTCTGCTGCGGCAGCCAGACCACCGTGTCACCCTTGGTGTGCCCGCGACCCAGCTGCATGAGCTTGACCTCGAGCTTGCCCATCCACAGGGTGAGCTCGCCCTTGAAGGTGATGGTGGGCCAGGTGAGCCCCGGGATGCTCTCCACCGCCTTGAACAGCCGCGGAAAGCGGCCGATCTCCGAGTCCATGTCCTGCTGGCCCCGCTCGACGATGAGGTCGTAGGTGTCTTGCGAGGCAAAGATCTGCCGCAGGCCCTCGCTGCGGTACCCCGAGGCACCGAGCACGCGCACCGCGTGATAATGGGTGAGGGTGACGTAGCGGATCGGCTTGTCGGTCACTTGGCGAACATGGCGGATCACATCCTGCGCCATCACCGGAGTGGCGGTGGCATCGATGATCATCACCGCGTCGTCGCCGATCACGATGCCCGTATTTGGATCGCCCTCGGCCGTGTAGGCCCAGGCGCTGTCCGACAGCTGCTCGAAGCTGACCTGTTTTGCCTCGAGATCGCCCTGCGAGGCGAACGTCTTCTCGCTCATCCCTGATCCTCAGTTGCGCTTGGTGTTCACCAGCGGAACGATATCCGCGCCCAGCTCGTCGCCAAAGCGGCGCCGGTCGGGCTCCACCGCGGTCAGTGGCTGCACCTCGCGCAGGCTCGCGAGGCTGCGGACCGTGAGCTGCTGGTAACTGCGCGTGCCGCTGCGCTTCCACTCGATTTCCCGTGCCGACAGCTCGCGCAGCACCTTGGCCGGCGTGCCCACCACCAGCGAGCGCGGCGGGATCACCATGCCGGCCTTGACGAACGCGCAGGCCGCGACGATGGCGCCTTCGCCGACCACCGCCTCGTCCATCACCACGGCGTTCATGCCAACGAGCGCGTTCGTCCTGACGATGCAACCATGCAAGACCGCACCGTGCCCCACGTGGCCGTCTTCCTCGATTCGCGTATCGGTGCCGGGAAAGCCGTGCATGACACAGCTGTCCTGGAGATTGGCGCCGCGCTCGAGCACGATGCGGCCGAAGTCACCGCGCAGGCTCGCCAGCGGGGCGACGTAGCAACCGGGCCCGACGATCACGTCGCCGATGAGCACCGCCGTGGGATGCACGTACGCGGTGGGGTCGACCACCGGACGGATGCCATCGATCTCGTAGCAAGGCATGGTTCGTCGCGCGTCTGGTCCAGGGCGTCGAGCGCGAACGACTCAGGCCGCAGGGGGGTGCGGCAGGGGCAGGTGCACGCGGCGCTGGATCACGCGGAAGCGGTTGGCCACGAACGCACTATCCGAGTAGCTCGCATTGGCCGCCGGGTTGGCGCCCGTGCCGTGGTAGTCGGAGAAAGCGGCCGACTGGTTGACGAACACGCCGGATGTCAGGTTGATCGACAGCGCCACGCCAGCGCGCTGCGTGGCCTCGACCATGGCGTCGATGACCTCTTGCTTGGTCGAGTACACGCCGACGGTCAGCGCGCCCTGCTCGCGCACGATGCGCTCCGACAGGGACACGAGTTCATGCCAGCCGCCCTGCACGGCCACGACCGAGGCGATGGGCCCGAAGCGCTCCTGCATGTAGACCTGCTGTTGCTCGGCGCGCGTCTTCAGCAGCACCGGCGTGCGGATCTCGGCCTGCGGAAACTCGGGGTGCTGGACCTTGCGCGAAGGCAGTACCACCGCGGCGAGATGCGGTGCGTCCTCGATGCGCTTGAGTGTCTCGGGCGACTGGATGGCTCCGAGCACCGCAGTGGCGGTGCCAGGGTCTGCGAGGAGCTTGTCGATCGCCCGGCCGAGGTCGGTCGCCACCTGATCGAAGCTCTTCTCGCCCTGGTCGGTCTGGATGCCATCGGCGGAGACGAGCAGTGCCTTGGTGGTCGTGCACATCTGGCCGGAGTACAGGCTCAGCGTGAACGCCAGGTTGCGCAGCATCCCCTTGTAGTTGTCGGTCGACTCGATGACGATGTTGTTCACGCCGGCGAGCTCGGCATACACCTGCTTGCCGCCAGCGTTGTCTAGCAGCCAGCGACCGAAGGCCGGCCCACCGGTGAAGTCGATGCTCTTGACCGCGGGATGCTTGACCAGCGCCTCGGTGGCTGCCTTGTCGACGGCCGCCAGCTGGACAAGGTTGGGGTCGAGCCCCTGTTCGCGCAGGACGGCGCGAGCGATCTCCACGGAGATCGCGGCCGACAGGGCGCTCGCCGGGTGCGGCTTCACGAGCACGGGGTTGCCCGTGGCCAGTGCGGCAAACAGGCCTGGATAGGTGTTCCAGGTGGGGAAGGTGGCGCAGCCGATGACCAGCGCAACACCGCGGCCAACGACTTCGTACTGCTTTTCCATCAGCAGCGGCGGATTCTTGCCCTGCGGCTTCTCCCAGCGCGCCTGGCCGGGGACGAAGCTCATCTCGCGGAACGCGTAGGCCACGGCTTCCAGGCCGCGATCCTGGGCGTGCGGCCCGCCAGCCTGGAAGGCCATCATCGGCCCCTGGCCGGTGGTGAGCATGACTGCGTGGGCGATCTCGAAACTGGCCTTGTTCAGTCGCGCAAGGATTTCAAGGCACACGCCGGTGCGGCCGTCGACGCCGAGCTTCTGCCAGCCGCGCATCGCGCGCTCCGCGGCGGTCACAAGCGACTCCACGCTGCACACCGGGTACTCGACATCGATGGACACGCCGTAGGGCGAGCGGTCCGTCGCCTTCCAGCCAGTGGTGCCCGGCTGGTCAAGCGCGAAACGCTTGCCAAGCCGCGCGACGACACGCTGCTTGCCGTCCTCCATCGCATTGTCGCCATAGGGCTTGGGGCTCTCGGGATACGGGCTCCAGTAGCCACGCGTGGCAATGGCCTGGAGTGCACCGTCGAGCGTGGTGCGATGCTTGTCGAGCAGGGGGTGGGTCATGTCTTCCTCCGGCGACCGTCAGCTCTGCCCGGGAGTGGGATGCGCACGGCGCGGTCTGGTGGTCCGCTGCGGTGCCGCATGAGGCCGAAACACGGGGCCAGCTTGTCGGAAGTGAGAACGCAAACTACTATTGATTGAACGGTCGGTCAATGAATGGCAGCGTGCGCGCGGGCGCCGCGGGCCATGACAACAAAGAAGGCACCGCGCACCGGCGACGGTCGTGCGGGCCCCGGTGGAGGCGACGTCCAGTGAGCGAAGCCAGCGTGCGCAACGATTTCGAGTCGATCCGTTTCGAGATCGACGCGGGCGTTGCCACGCTGACGCTCAATCGACCCGACCGCCTCAACAGTTTCACCGTCGCCATGCATGGCGAGCTGCGGTCTGCCCTGGATGCGGCAAGGGCCGACCACGACATCCGCTGCCTCGTGCTGACAGGCGCGGGCCGCGGGTTCTGCGCGGGGCAGGACCTGAACGACCGCGCGGTCGCGCCCGGCGCCGCCGTGGATCTGGGCCACTCGATCGAGACCTACTACAAGCCGCTCATCCTGACGCTGCGCAGGCTGCCCAAGCCGGTGATCGGCGCGATCAACGGTGTGGCTGCGGGGGCGGGCGCCAATATCGCCCTGGCCTGCGACATCGTCATCGCCGCGCGATCGGCCAGCTTCATCCAGTCGTTTGCCAAGCTCGGGCTGGTGCCCGACGCCGGCGGCACCTGGATCCTGCCGCGCACGGTGGGCACCGCGCGCGCCATGGGTCTTGCCCTGCTCGGAGACAAGCTCACGGCCGAGATGGCCGAGCAGTGGGGCCTCATCTGGAAGTGCGTGGATGACGACGCGCTGATGCCCACCGTCATCGCCATGGCTCGGCAACTGGCGGCCGGCCCGACGCGCGGCTATGCGCGCACCAAGGAGGCCATCTACGGCGCAGGCCTGCTCACGCTCGAAGGCGCGCTTGATCGCGAGCGCGACTGGCAGCGCGAGCTTGGCCGGTCCGACGACTATCGTGAAGGCGTGGCCGCGTTCGTGGACAAGCGCGCGCCGAAGTTCACGGGACGCTGATGAACGCCCCAGAGGCCTCGTTGCAGCGGACCGCCGGCGCGCTGTCGCCGGATGCCGTGGTTGGCGTGATCGGCGCAGGCACGATGGGCGCGGGGATCGCGCAGGTGGCGGCCGTCGCCGGCCATCACGTGCATCTGTACGACGTGAACGCGTCGCAAGTCGCGCGCGGCCGCAGCCTGGTCGAGAAGGATCTGCTTGCGCTGGTCGAGCGGGGCAAGCTCACGGCGGCAGCCTCGAACGCCACGCTCAGTCGCATCGTTGCCGCCGACACACTTGGCGCCATGCGAGCGTGCGATCTCGTGATCGAGGCCGCCGTCGAGGACCTAGGCATCAAGCAGCAGCTCTTCGCCGATCTGGAAGCGATCGTCGGCCCGGACTGCGTGCTCGCCACCAACACCTCGTCGCTCTCGGTCACGGCCATTGCCGGCAAGCTCAAGCGCCCCGAGCGCGTGGTCGGCATGCACTTCTTCAATCCGCCGCCACGCATGAAGCTGGTGGAGATCGTGAGGGGCGTCGCCAGTGCTGATGCGGTCGTGCAGCGCGCGACGGCGACGGCGCGGGCCTGGGGCAAGCTGACCGTGCCGGCGAAGTCGACGCCGGGCTTCATCGTCAACCGCCTCGCGCGGCCGTTCTACGCCGAGGCCTGGCGCGTGCTGCGCGAGCAGCCCGCCCAGGACGCCGCCACCTGCGCCAGCCTCGATGCCCTGGTCCGCGAGGCAGGGGGATTTTCAATGGGTCCATTCGAGCTGATGGACCTGATCGGGCATGACGTGAACCTCGCCGTCACGCAGTCCGTGTTCGAGGCCAGCTTCTTCGATCGGCGCTACATGCCAGCACTCGAGCAGCAGGAGCTGGTGCGCGCGTGCCGGCTCGGGCGCAAGAGCGGGCAGGGGCTCTATGCCTACGGAGCGAACGCCGCCAAGCCTTCGCCGCAGGTCGTCACGTCGCGCGTGAGGCTGGCCCCGGAGGCCACCGTCGTCGGTGATCTTGGCGTCGCGGCGCCGCTGGTCGAGCGGCTGGCCGCGGCCGGCATCCGGATCTTGCACAAGGCGGGCCTCGAGGCCGGACAGGTGCAGATCGGCAGCGCGCAGCTCCTGTTGACGGACGGTCGCACTGCCACTGAAGTGGCGGCGGCCCACGGACACGCGGATACCGTGCTGTTCGACCTTGCGGCCGACTTTGCGACGACGCAGCGGATTGGTCTGACCCGAGCCGCGAGCTGCAGCGGCGCTGCGTTTGACCTGGCCGGCGCCACCCTGAGTGCGGCCGGCCTGGCCTGCACGCCGCTCGCCGACGTTCCAGGTCTCATCGTCATGCGCACCGTGACGATGCTGGTCAACGAGGCCTGCGACGCCGTTGCTTACGGCATCTGCGGTGAAGACGCGGCCGATCAGGCGACTCGCCACGGCCTGAACTACGCACGCGGACCGATGGCCTGGGGCGCGCATCTTGGTCTGCCACGCGTGGCGCAGGTGCTGCATCACCTGCAGGCGCACTACGGCGAGGAGCGTTATCGCACCTCGGTTCTGATCAAGCGGCGCCTGGCGGCGCAGTCCTTTGCGATGACGAGTGGGGTAGACCGATGAGCCAGGTGAGCGCGGCCGAGGCACAGCGCACGGCAGAGACCGTGCGCGACGGCATGTACGCCAAGGACAACGCGTCGAAGGGACTCGGCATGGAGATCGAGGCGATCGGGCCGGGCAGCGCGCGTGTTGGCATGACCGTGCGCGCCGACATGCTCAACGGCTTTGCGATCTGCCATGGCGGCTTCATCACCACGCTTGCGGATTCGGCGTTTGCGTTCGCTTGCAACAGCTACAACCATCTGACCGTGGCCAGTGGGATCGTGGTCGACTTCCTTGCGCCAGCGCACGCGGGCGACCGGCTGACCGCGACCGCGCAGGAGGTCTCGCGCACCGGCAGCACCGGCGTGTACGACATCGCGGTGACCAATCAGCAGGGCAAGACGGTGGCCGTGATGCGCGGCCGGTCGCACGCGCTGAAGGGGCGGCACGTGGTCGAGCCACCGCTGCAGGCCTAGCCGACGAGAGCACGAGGAGACCATGCCGCGACGCCCTCTGACACCCACTGCGCTCGAGCCGATCGAGAACGCCAGCCGCGACGAACTGCAGGCGCTGCAGCTCAGGCGGCTGCGTTGGTCGCTGCAGCATGCTTACGACAACGTCCCGCACTATCGGGCGGCATTCGACAAGGCGGGCGTTCATCCGGCGGACTGCCGCGCGCTCGCTGATCTGGCGCGCTTTCCGTTCACGACCAAGAAGGATCTGCGCGACACCTATCCGTTCGGCATGTTTGCCGTGCCGCGAGAGAAGCTCGCGCGCATCCATGCCTCCAGCGGCACGACCGGCAAGCCGACCGTCGTCGGCTACACGCTGAGGGACATCGACACCTGGGCCACCGTGATGGCGCGCTCGATCCGTGCTGCCGGCGGCCGGCCAGGCGACCTGGTGCACGTGGCCTACGGCTATGGCCTGTTCACCGGCGGGCTCGGTGCGCACTATGGCGCGGAGAAGCTCGGCTGCACCGTGATTCCGATCTCCGGTGGCATGACCGAACGGCAGGTGCAGTTGATCGTCGACTTCAAGCCGAACATCATCATGGTGACGCCGTCGTACATGCTGGCGATCGCCGAGGAGATGGAACGGCAGGGCATCGATCCGAAGACGACGTCGCTCGCGATCGGCATCTTTGGCGCGGAGCCGTGGACGCCGGCCATGCGCGAGGCGATCGAGGCCAAGGTCGACATGGACGCCATCGACATCTATGGCCTGTCGGAGGTGATCGGCCCGGGCGTGGCGCAGGAGTGCATCGAGACCAAGGATGGCCTGACGATCTGGGAAGACCATTTTTACCCGGAGATCATCGACCCCGAGACTGGTCGCGTTCTGGCCGACGGCGAGAAGGGCGAGCTCGTCTTCACCTCGCTCAGCAAGGAAGCCTTGCCGATCGTCCGCTATCGCACGCGCGATCTGACGCGCCTGCTGCCGCCGACGGCCCGCAGCATGCGGCGCATCGAGAAGATCACGGGCCGCTCGGACGACATGCTGATCATCCGCGGCGTCAACCTGTTCCCGACCCAGGTCGAGGAACTCATCCTCAAGCAGCCCGAGCTCGAGCCGTACTACACGCTGGAGATCACCCGCCCCGGCGCGCTCGATGAGCTCACGGTGCACGTGGAAATGGGCAGCCAGCTCGCGCATGCCGACCGCGCCACGCGCGAGGCATCGGCCCGCAAGCTGGCGCATCACATCAAGAACACCATCGGCGTCAGCGCCGAGGTCCGGCTGGCCGAGCCGATGGGCATCGAACGCTCGATCGGCAAGGCCAAGCGGATCGTTGACAAGCGACCGAAGTAGCGCAACAACGGAGTTCAGATGTACACCCAGGCACTAGACATCCCGCAACAGAAGCCCGAGCCGGCCGAGCCGAGGGGGCCGCGTTTGGTCGAGCAGATCGAGCGCGAGGCGCGCTACCAGCGCGAGTTCGACGAGAAGCTCGCGCGCGGCGAGTTCATCGAGCCGAAGGACTGGATGCCGGAGGGCTATCGCAAGACGCTGGTGCGGCAGATCAGCCAGCACGCGCACAGCGAGATCGTCGGCATGCTGCCCGAGGGCAACTGGATCACGCGGGCGCCGACACTGAAGCGCAAGGCGATCTTGCTCGCCAAGGTGCAGGACGAGGGCGGTCATGGCATGTACCTGTATGCCGCGGCCGAGACCCTGGGCGTATCGCGTGACGATCTGATCGACGCGCTGCATGCTGGCCGGGCCAAGTACTCGTCGATCTTCAATTACCCGACGCTCAGCTGGGCGGACATCGGCGTGATCGGCTGGCTGGTCGATGGCGCGGCGATCATGAACCAGATCCCGCTGACCCGCTGCTCCTACGGCCCGTATGCGCGGGCCATGATCCGCATCTGCAAGGAGGAGTCGTTCCACCAGCGCCAGGGCTACGACCTGCTGCTCACGATGACGCAGGGCACCGCAGAGCAGCGCGCGATGGTGCAGGAGGCCGTGAATCGCTGGTGGTGGCCGAGCCTGATGATGTTCGGCCCGCATGACAAGGTCTCCAAGCACAGCGCGGAGTCGAGCGCCTGGGGCATCAAGCGCATCGGCAACGACGACCTGCGCCAGAAGTTCGTCGACGCCACCGTGCCGCAGGCCGAGGTGCTCGGCGTCAGGCTGCCCGATCCGCACCTGAAGTGGAACGCGGCGCGCGGGCACTACGAGTTCGGCCCCATCGACTGGAGCGAATTCTGGAACGTGGTCAACGGCCATGGCCCGTGCAACAAGGAGCGTCTGGCCGAGCGCATCAAGGCGTGGGACGACGGCGCGTGGGTGCGCGAGGCCGCGGTGGCCTATGCGGCCAAGCAGGCGGCCCGTGGGCACAAGGCGGCGGAGTAGAGCCGATGCGTAACGCATTCAGGCATCGGCGCGGTTCCAAGGGGGCGCAGCCGTTGCGCGTATTGCGCGCAATGATCGAGCCTGGCGGCCATGCGTTTCTGCTGCGGGCACGCCTGTCCGCGCTGCACGTTGTTCGAAAGGATCCGTGATGACGATGAACCGCCGGGAATGGCCGCTTTGGGAAGTCTTCATCCGCTCCCGCAGCGGGCTGGATCACAAGCACTGCGGCAGCGTGCATGCGCCCGATGCAACAATGGCCTTGCAGAACGCGCGGGACGTCTACACCCGCCGCATGGAAGGCGTGAGCATCTGGGTGGTGAAGGCTGCGGACATTCACGCGTCCGACCCGCAGGCCAAGGCCGAGTTCTTCGACCCGGCCGACGACAAGATCTACCGGCATCCAACGTTCTACACGTTGCCCGACGCCGTCAACCACATGTGAGAGTGCGATGACGACCGACACCGCCACGCCGAGCTCCACCACGCCCGTGCAGGCAGGCGAGCCAGTGGAGTACCTGCTGCATCTGGCCGACACCTCGCTCATCCTGGCCCAGCGCCTGTCCGAGTGGTGCGGACACGGGCCGGTCATCGAAGAGGACATCGCACTGACCAACGTGGCGCTCGATCTCGTGGGGCAGGCGCGCCTGCTGCTGACGCACGCCGGTGCGGTGCAAGGGCGGGGGCGGGACGAGGACCAGCTCGCCTTCCTGCGGTTGGAGCATGAGTACCGCAACCTCACGATCTGCGAGCTGCCGAACCAGGACTTTGGCCGCACCATCCTGCGCAACCTGATGGTCGCTGCCTGGCAGCAGCCGCTGTGGCAGGCCCTGCAGCAGTCCACGGACCGCGGGCTCGCCGCGATCGCCGCCAAGAGCCTGAAGGAGACGCGCTATCACCTGCAGCACGCCGGCGAGTGGACGATTCGGCTCGGCGACGGCACCGCTGAGTCGCGGCTACGCATGCAGCGCGCACTGGACGCGTTGTGGCCCTACACCGCGGAGTTCTTCATTGACGCGCCCTTTGATGAGCAGACCGCAGCGAGCGGCGTTGGCGTGCTGCCTTCGAAATTGCGTTGTGCCTGGGAGCGCAGCGTCCTGCCCACGCTCACCGAGGCCACGCTCGACGTTCCCGCCGCCACGCCGTTCGTCTCGGCCGGCAAGATGGGCCGCCATACCGAGCACATGGGGCACCTGCTGACCGAGATGCAGTACTTGCAGCGCACGCTGCCGGGAGCCAAGTGGTGACGGTCACAGCGGCGCCGGTAGCCCTGACGCTCGAACGGGCCTGGGACGCGCTGCATGCCGTGCCAGACCCGGAGATCTCGGTGATCTCCGTGACCGAGCTTGGCATCGTGCGCGGTATTTCCATCGACGGCGATCGCGCCGTGGTGACGGTGACGCCCACGTATGCGGGCTGCCCGGCGACCGAGGTCATCGCGCGCTCGATCGAGGCCGCGCTGCGGGCGGCCGGCGCGGCGCGGATCGAAGTGCGCACGCAGTTGGCGCCTGCCTGGACCACGGACTGGATTGCCGTCGGTGCGCGCGAGCGGCTGCGCGACTACGGCATCGTCCCGCCGTGCGCGCGGGCGGCCGGCGAGCAACCGATTCGATTGCATCCGCGCGGCGCCGCCGCCCTGAGCTGCCCGCGCTGTGGCAGCAGCGACACCGAGCGCCTGTCGCAGTTCGGCGCCACGCCCTGCAAGGCGCTGTATCGGTGCCGCGCCTGCCGCGAGCCGTTCGAATACTTCAAGCCGCACTGACAAGCCGAGTCGTCCCATGACCCCGCGTTTTCACTCCCTGCGCATCGCCGAGGTCCGGCGCGAGACGCCCGAGTGCATCAGCCTCGCCTTCGAGGTGCCGGCACCGCTGGCCGAGGCGTTCCGCTACGTGCCTGGACAGCATCTGTCCCTGCGCACGGTGCTGGATGGCGAGGACCTGCGCCGCTCGTACTCCATCTGCTCGGGCCTGGATGATGGTGAGCTGCGGGTCGCGATCAAGAAGGTGGTCGGCGGCCGGTTCTCCGCGTGGGCCAACGACGCGCTGCAGCCCGGCCAGGTGATCGACGTCATGACGCCGGATGGGCGCTTCACGGTGCCGGTCGATCCAAGGCATCGGAAGCACTACGTCGCCTTCGCCGCCGGCAGCGGAATCACCCCGATCCTGTCGCTCGCCAAGACGCTGCTTGCACGCGAGCCCCGTTCACGCTTTACCCTGGTGTACGGCAACCGTCGCGCCGCCGGCACGATGTTCATCGAGGAGCTGTCGGCGCTGAAGGACCGCTATCTGACGCGCTTCGTATTGCTGCCGGTGTTCTCCCGCGAGGAGCAGGAGGTCGCGCTCTTCAACGGCCGCATCGATGCGGAAAAGGTGTGCGAGATGCTCGCAGCGCTGGTGCCGGCCGAGGACATCGACGAAGCGTTTGTCTGCGGGCCGGCGTCGATGCTCGACGAGGTCGAGCAGGCACTGGTGCAATCCGGGGTGCCGCCCGAGCACGTGCACGTGGAACGCTTTGGCACGCCGGGAACGGCGGGCCAGGTGGTCGCGGCCGAAGATGCCGCCGATGCGCACGTCACCATTTTGCTCGACGGCGTGCGGCGCGAGGTGGAGTTCCACAAGCACCATGGCAGCCTGCTGGATGCCGGCCGTGCAGCGGGATTAGACCTGCCGTATTCGTGCAAGGGCGGCATGTGCTGCACATGCCGCGCCAAGCTCCTGGACGGCGAGGTGAAGATGCACAAGAACTTCGCGTTGGAGAAGGCCGATCTCGATGCCGGCTTCGTTCTGACCTGCCAGTCGTATCCGCTCACGGAGCGGGTGGTGCTGTCCTTCGATGAACGATGACGACGATCACGCAGACCGTGTCGTTGTCGCGCAAGCGCAAGCTCCGCGCCGTTGCCTCGACACCACCACGATGAGTCCATTACGGAGATTTGCGATTGCCTAGAACTCGCGCCGCCGACTACGACCAGCAGCGTGGCGCCATCCTGGCAGTGGCCGCGCGAGTGTTCGCCGAGCGTGGCTATGCCGGCGCCTCGATCGCCGAGCTCGCCGCGGTGGGCGGCATGAGCAAGGCGCTCGTGTACCACTACTACCGCGACAAGGAACAGCTGCTGTTCGACATCGCTGACCGCTATCTCGATGGCCTGCTGGCGCTGGTGGCGCAGGTCAAGGCCGAGTCCACGGCGCCGGCCGCGCACTTGCGGCGGCTGATCGAGCGCTTCATGGAGGCGTATCGCGACGCCGGCGCGCATCATCGCGTGCTCGTGCAGGACGTGAAGTACCTGAGCAGCGTCCACAAGCGCCGCATCGACGCCAAGCAGCGCGCGATCGTGCAGGCGTTCGCCGACGCGACCGCCGCGGTGGCGCCGGAGCTCAAGCGCGGCAGCCTGCTCAAGCCGGTGACGATGACGCTGTTCGGGATGATGAACTGGACCTTCACCTGGCTCGATGAGCGCGGGCCGGTGAGCTACCCGCAAATGGCGCGGGTCGTGGCCGACCTGTTCCTCCGGGGCGTTGGGCCGCTCGAGGAGAGGGCGACGGCGAAGCCGGGCACCAAGGCAACCGCCGCCGCCAAGGCACGCAAGACCGAGACAAGCGAACCGGCCGCACGCCGCGCGCGACCCGCGCCCGCAACCAAGCCCGCAAGACTTCTCCGAGAGGCGGCCTGATGGACGGCCAGCACGTTTTCATTTGCGAGGGCACGCGCAGCCCGATCGGGCGCTACGCCGGCGCCTTGTCAGCCATGCGCACCGATGACCTGGCAGCGCATCCGATCAAGGCGCTGATGCAACGCCTGCCCCGGGCGGACTGGGCGGCGCTTGACGAGATCTACTACGGCTGCGCCAACCAGGCCGGCGAGGACAACCGCAACGTCGCCCGCATGGCGGGCCTGCTGGCGGGGCTGCCCACCGACGTGCCGGCCGCCACGATCAACCGCCTGTGCGGCTCGAGTCTCGATGCGATCGGCATCGGCGCGCGGGCGATTGCCTCCGGCGAGGCCGAGTTCGTGCTGGCCGGTGGGGTCGAGAGCATGAGCCGTGCGCCGTTCGTGATGCCCAAAGCGGGCGTGGCGTTCTCGCGCGAGAACGCCGTGTACGACACGACGATCGGCTGGCGCTTCGTCAATCCGAAGATCAAGGCGCAACACGGGATCGACTCGATGCCGGAGACGGCGGAGAACGTCGCGCAGGAGTTCAGCATTGGCCGCGCCGAGCAGGATGCGTTTGCGATGCGCTCGCAGGCGCGCTATGCCGCGGCGCAGGCGGCGGGCTACTATCGTGACGAGATCGCGCCGGTCACGTTGCCGGGCAAGATAGGTGACACGGTCGTTGCGAAGGACGAGCATCCGCGCGAGACGTCGATCGAAGCGCTGGGCAAGCTCGAGGGTGTGGTGCGGCCGGACGGCAGCGTGACGGCGGGCAATGCGTCCGGGGTCAACGACGGTGCGGTCGCGCTCCTGCTGGCAAGCGAGCGTGCGGCGGCCCGCCACGGACTCACGCCGCTTGCCCGTGTGCGCGGCATGGCCACGGTGGGCGTGCCGCCGCGCATCATGGGCATCGGTCCGGCGCCGGCCACGCAACGGCTGCTGGCGCGGTTCAAGCTCAAGCTGAGCGAGATCGATGTGATCGAGCTGAACGAGGCGTTCGCCGCGCAGGCGCTGGCGGTCACGCGCCGGCTCGGCCTGCCCGATGATGCGCCCCACGTGAACCCCAACGGCGGCTCGATCGCCATCGGCCACCCGCTGGGCGCCTCGGGTGCGCGCCTGATGCTCACCCTCGTGCGGCAGCTGCGGGCGACTGGCGGGCGACTCGGGCTGGCAACCATGTGCATTGGCGTGGGGCAGGGGATTGCCCTGCTGGTCGAGCGGGTGTGATGTTGTGTTCGATGCCGATAGCGTTCGGCAGTGGTTCAGGGGTCAACGGCGTCGCACCTGAGGCAGCGTGGGCCGCCGCGTGGTCAACGACAACGAAGGAGAAGACACCATGAAGTTCAGCTTGAAGAGCATTGCGGCGCTCGCGCTGTCGGTGGGCGCGCTGACCGCGGGGCCCGCGTTCGCCCAGCCCGTGAAGGTCGGCGTCACGGTCTCGGCCACCGGCCCGGCCGCCTCGCTCGGCATCCCCGAGCGCAATACCTTTGCGCTGCTGCCAAAGACCATTGGCGGGCGACCGGTCGAGTACATCATCCTGGACGACGCGTCCGACACCACCACCGCGGTCAAGAACACGCGCAAGCTCATCAGCGAGGACCGCGTCGATGTCATCGTCGGTTCCACCATCACGCCCAATTCACTCGCAATGATCGACGTGGTGGCCGAGTCCGAGACGCCGATGATCTCGATGGCAGCCTCCAGCCGCATCGTCGAGCCGGTCGATGCCAAGCGCCGCTGGGTCTTCAAGACGCCGCAGAACGACCAGCAGATGGCGGTGATCATCGTGTCGCACATGCTGGCCAACGGCGTGAAGACCGTCGGCTTCATCGGTTTTGCCGACGCCTACGGCGAAGGCTGGTGGAACGAGTTCAACAAGATCGCCACCGCCCGCGGCCTCAACGTCGTGGCCAGCGAGCGCTATCAACGCACTGACACGTCCGTGACCGGCCAGGTGCTGAAGCTCGTCTCGGCGCGACCCGATGCCGTGCTGATCGCGGGCTCGGGCACGCCTGCGGCCCTGCCACAGAAGGCCCTGAAAGAGCGCAACTACGGCGGCAAGATCTACCAGACGCACGGCGTGGCCAACAACGACTTCCTGCGCGTGTGCGGCAAGGACTGCGAGGGCACGTTGCTGCCCGCCGGCCCGGTGCTCGTGGCCGATCAGTTGCCCAATGACCACCCCGTGAAAAAGTCGGCCACCGCCTACGTGCAGGCTTATGAGGCGGCGCACGGCAAGGGCAGCGTGTCGACCTTCGGCGCGCACGCATGGGACACTGGCGCGCTGCTCAATGCCGCCGTTCCGGTTGCGCTCAAGCGTGCCCAACCCGGCACCAAGGAGTTCCGCGCCGCGCTGCGCGATGCGCTCGAAGGTGCCAAGGACGTCGCCGGCGCGCACGGCATTTTCAACATGAGCCCGACCGACCACCTGGGCCTGGACCAGCGCGCCGCCGTCATGGTGCGCATCGAGAACGGCACCTGGAAGCTGCTCAAGTAGGGGGCGCTTTGCGTCGGGCGTCTGGCGTCGATGGGGGCGGCGCCAGCGCCATCAAGGCGGGCGGCGCGAGCCGCCCTGCCGTGTGTCCGTCCCCAAGACGAAGGGCCGCGTGCCACCAGGAGCATCGGAGTGCGGTTGCCCCATGAACCGTCGATGACACCGGATACGCGGCGATCGGCGCTCGACGAGCCTCGCAAATGAACTTCGAGATCGCCCTGCTGCTGGGGCAGGACGGCATCACCAACGGCTTCATCTATGCGCTGCTGGCGCTCGCGCTCGTCCTGGCGTTTGCCGTCACGCGCGTGATCTTCATCCCGCAGGGCGAGTTCGTCGCTTATGGCGCGCTGACGCTGGCGGCACTGCAGGCCGGCAAGCTGCCCGGCACGCTTTGGCTGCTGCTGATTTGCGGCGCTCTGGTCGCCTTGGTCGACGGCGTGCAAGCGGCGCGCGCCGGCCAATGGCGCCGGCTGGTCCCCATCGTTGGCTGGAACCTCGCGTTGCCGCTGGCGCTCTGGGGACTGCTGACCGCCGTGACTGCCAGCAAGCTACCCATGCCGGCGCAGATCCTGCTGGCGCTGCTGGTGGTCGTCCCGTTGGGCCCGATGGTGTATCGGCTGGCCTACCAGCCGCTGGCCGAGGCCTCGGTGCTCGTGCTGCTGATCGTCTCCGTCGCCGTGCATGTCGTGATGGTCGGGCTGGGCCTGCTGGTGTTCGGTGCCGAGGGCTCGCGCACCCCACCGTTTTCCGACGGACGCCTTGAGTTCGCCGGCATGACGGTCGGTGCGCAGACCATCTGGGTGATCGTCTGCTCCATTGCGCTGATCGCCACGCTGTACGTCCTGTTCGAGAAGACCATCTACGGCAAGGCGCTGCGTGCCACGGCCGTCAATCGGCTCGGCGCGCGGCTGATGGGGATCCCGACCACGCTGGCGGGCAAACTGAGCTTCTTCCTGTGCGCGCTCATCGGCGCGTTCTCCGGGATGCTGATCGCGCCGATCACCACCATCTATTACGACACGGGCTTTCTGATCGGGCTCAAGGGCTTCGTGGCCGCCATCATCGGCGGCCTGGCCAGCTACCCGCTGGCGGCTGCGGGCGCGCTGATGGTCGGGCTGCTCGAGGCCTACTCCAGCTTCTGGGCCAGCGCCTACAAGGAAGTGATCGTCTTCACGCTGATCATCCCGGTGCTGCTGTGGCGCTCCCTGCGCACACACCATGTGGAGGAAGAAGAATGACCCGGCACACGGTCTTCTTCCTCTTCGTCGCGCTGATGGCCGTGGTGCCGCTGTTCGCGCCGGAGTTCACGGTCACGCTGCTCAATTACATCGGGCTGTATGCGCTGGTCGCGATCGGGCTCGTTCTGCTGACGGGCGTGGGCGGTCTCACCTCGTTCGGCCAGGCGGCGTTCGTCGGCCTCGGCGCCTACACGACCGCGTGGCTCACCACCAACGCGGCGAGCCTGCCCTCCTGGATCGCGTGGCTGGGCTCGAGCGCCTGGTTCGGCCTGGTGGCCGGCCTGCTGCTCACCGCATCGGCGGCCGTGCTGCTTGGCTCGATGACGCTCAAGCTTTCCGGTCACTACCTGCCGCTTGGCACGATTGCCTGGGGCATCTCGCTGTACTTCCTGTTCGGCAACATGGAGCTGCTCGGGGGCTTCACCGGCATGAGCGGCATTCCGCCGATCGTCGTCTTTGGTCATGCGGTCGAAAGCGGCCGCGAGATCTACTACCTCATCTGGGCGTTCCTGCTGGCCGCCATCGTCACCACCAACAACCTGCTGGACTCGCGCGAGGGTCGCGTGATCCGTGCATTGCGCGGCGGCCGCGTAATGGCCGAATCGATGGGCGCCAGCACCTCGGCGTCGCGCATGGTCATCTTCGTGCTCGCGGCGCTGCACGCCGCGGCGGCGGGCTGGCTCTACGCGCACATGCAGCGGTTTCTCAATCCCACGCCGTTCTCGCTGCACACCGGCATTGAGTATCTGTTCATGGCTGTGGTGGGCGGCGCCGGCTACGTTTGGGGCGCGCTGCTGGGGGCCAGCGTGATCTCGATTGCAAAGCAGTGGCTGCAGGACTGGTTGCCCATGCTCATCGGGCAGGCCGGCAATTTCGAGGTGATCGTCTTTGGCATCGTGATGATCGTCGTGCTGCAGCGAGCGCGCGACGGACTCTGGCCGGCGCTCGCCAGCCGCATTCCGATCAAGGCGCGGCCGCGCGCGGTGCGTGCGGACGTAGCGCCGCTGTCGCACAAGCCGGTTCCCCCGCGCGGCGAACTGCTGCTCGAGCTGAAGAACGTCACGCGGCGCTTCGGCGGCCTGGTTGCCGTGAACCAGATGAACCTTCAAGTGCGCAGCGGCGAGATCGTGGCGCTGATCGGCCCCAACGGCGCCGGCAAGAGCACGACCTTCAACCTGCTGTCGGGCGTGGATGATCCAACCGAGGGCGAGGTCATCTTCCGCGGCCGGCAGGTCGCTGGGCGCGAAGCGCGCGAGATCGCCGCACTCGGCATGAGCCGCAGCTTCCAGCACGTGAAGCTGCTGCCGACGATGAGCGTGCTGGAGAACGTGGTCATTGGCGCGCACAAGCGCGAGAACCCGGGCCTGTTCGCCGGCGTGCTGGCGGGAGCCTGGCGGCTGGATCGCAAGATGGAGGCACGGCTGCTCGCCGAGGCCGCGCGCCAGATCGAACGCGTGGGCCTGGGCGAGCAGATGCACCTGCAGGCCGGCAGCCTGCCGCTGGGCAAGCAGCGCATTCTCGAGGTCGCCCGCGCGCTGGCCGCCGACCCGTGCCTTCTGCTGCTCGACGAGCCCGCCGCCGGCCTGCGCTACAAGGAAAAGGAAGCGCTGGCTGAACTGCTGCGCAAGCTGCGCGCCGACGGGCTGTCGATCCTGCTGGTGGAGCACGACATGGACTTCGTCATGGGCCTGGTGGATCGCGTCTACGTGATGGACTTCGGACAGAAGATCGCCGAGGGCCTGCCGCACGAGGTGCAGGCCAATCCCAAGGTGCTCGAGGCGTATCTCGGGGGGCTCGAATGAGCGCGCCGTCGGCAGAACTCGTCCTGCAGATGCGCGACCTGTGCGTTGCCTACGGTAAGGTGGAGGCCCTGCACAACGTGCATCTGGCCGTCCCCAAGGGCCAGATCGTCACGGTGATCGGCCCCAACGGTGCGGGAAAGACCACCATGCTCGCCGCCATCATGGGGGCACTGCCGTTGAACGGCAGCGTCAGCGGGCAGATCCACTTTGGTGGCCGCGACTGTGCCGGGCTCGAGATCGAGCAGATGGTCTCGCGCGGCATGACCTTGGTCCCCGAGAAGCGTGAGCTGTTCGGGGAGATGACGGTCGAGGACAACCTCGTGCTCGGCGCCTTTGACCGCTACCGGTGCGGCAAGCGCGACCAGGCCACGACGCTGGGCGAGGTCTATCAGCTTTTTCCTCGGCTGCGGGAGCGTCGCGCGCAGCTGGCGGGCACGCTGTCCGGCGGCGAGCGGCAGATGCTCGCCATCGGCCGCGCGCTGATGGCCAAGCCGACGCTGCTCATGCTCGATGAACCGTCGCTTGGCCTGGCGCCAAAGATCGTGCGCGAGATCTTCCTCATCATCGAGGAGTTGCGCCGCCGTGGGGCCAGCATCCTGCTGGTGGAGCAAAACGCGCGGGCGGCGCTGAAGGTGGCCGACTATGCCTACGTGATGGAGACGGGCGAGGTCGCGCTCGCGGGGCCGGCCGCGCAACTGGCGCAGGATCCGCGCGTCATCGAGACGTATCTCGGCATCGGGCGCGCAAAGCACGCTGCATAGTGGACGTACCGCGCAGGGAGCGTCGTCGCCGGCAGCGACGGTGTGACAAGGGCGCCGACGGCGGGCCCATCCGCCAACTGGCCGACCAGCCAGGCGAGGCTGCGCCGGCTACGTTGCCTCACGACGGGGATTACTCGCCGGATCACAGCGGCGAGAAAGCCCGCCGTCTCCTGTTCGAGTGCGAGCCGCGCCATGCGTCCGGTCGCAAAGGCGACGGCGACACTCGCAGGGAGGAAACCTCCGCTTCCAACCTGACCCCAATGCGCTTGGACGCAGGCGTCAGTCGGAAGGCCAGGGATTCAGCCGATCCCGCTTGTAGGCGTTGGCGTTGAAGTCCCGGATCGGCACATCGCCGCTGCCGTCTGGCGATCGCACACCGCCCGGCCAGGAATGCCCGCCGCCGAACACGATGCGACTGACGGGGTCGTAGACGTCCGGCGGATGGATGCGACAGATCCCGACGGGTGCACTTGGACGACTGACATCGGCCGGGGTCGCGCAGCGTCGGCAGATCGTCGATGCACCGACGCGCCCCTCGACGGCCACGGTGGGCAAGTCGTTGCGCGCGATCCAATCCTTGATCGTGGCTTCGACGCCGTAGAAATTGTTCGTCGCCAGGAGGTTGGCTACGCCATCGCCGCCGAAGCCGCCGACGTATGGATAGTTGCGGTCGTTGGCGGCATGGATCTGCAGCACCGTCATCGGTCGCGATGGACTGCATGTGTAGTACCGCGCCCCCGCGCCGTCAAACTCGCCCGAGGCGCCGCCCGCGGGCGCAATGCCGGCCAGCTAGTCGGCGAGAGCGCAGGCAAGGCGATGCGCCATGTTGCCGCCGTTGGAAAACCCCGTCGCGAAAGTGCGGGCAGGGTCGATGCTGTAGTTCGCTCGGACGTCGGCGATCACCGCGCGCGCAAACGCGACATCGTCGATGTTCTGTGACTGGGCCGTGCCGCAGCAGGCTCCGCCGTTGAACGTCTGGAGCGCGCCGCCGCCCTCGACGAACACCGCGTAGATCTGCCGCTCTTGGGCGAACTTCGTGAGCTGGCTGCTCGCGGCCATGCCCATGGCCGTGCCGGCGCCTCCATGCATCGCCAGCAGCGCGGGCCGCGGGCCTGCGCCGAGACCGGAAGGAACGTAGATCGCATAGCGGCGCAGGCCCTGTCCTGCCACCGGCAGTGTCCGGGCGATCCACGGCACCGCTGATCTGGACGTGCGACTGCGGCGAGAACGCCTGGTCCTGCGCCGTGATCGTCGTCCAACCTTCGGCCACGCCCGCGACGTTGCCGTTTGCATCGACAGTTGCTCGACTTGGATCCGATGACGCCCAGGTCACAAGCGCCCGATCGACATAGCTTGGGTATGGCGCACCACCGCCGCGCTGCACGAAGAAGAGGCTGATCCGTTGGCCTGTACCGATTGTTGTGGCCGAGCCGGGCTCCAGCGCCGCGGAGACCGGAGCCGGCGCCGGTGGCAGCGGGCCCGGTGGGGACGAGGGTGACGGCGAGGACGAGCCGCCGCGGGCAGCGGCCGGCACGCCGGCGGCGACGACAAAACAGATAAGGGAAAGGCGGTTCGACATGAGACAGGCCGTCGGTCTGGAGGTGGAAAGTCGATCATGGGCGCTGAGTGCCGCGAGCTGGGCTACTGGTGCGCAAGGACTGCATTGCGGTGTAACGGGGCGCATGCCAGCGGTCGGATCACGTGATTGGCGGCGCGTCGATCCGCTTTGACATCAACGCTTGGTCACGGAACGCGCCATTGCCCCGTCATCGCGGTCGCACTCCCGCGGATGCCACCGCGGACCAATCTGGCACTTGCCAGCGGCGCGTCGGCCTCGAGGTAGGCTTGGGCTTGTGCCGGAACTGGATGTGAGCTGGGGCGCTGCGCCGCGTTCAGAAAACAAAACGGGGCGCCTTGGCGCCCCGGTGTCCGATGCGGAAGCCACGGCTCCCGCGCCCATGTTGCCTTACTGAACCTTGGCCTTCTTGCGCAGTTCATCGGCGAAGCCTTGGACGCGCTGTTGCTGCAACGCCTCACGGATCTGCGGCGCCACCTGCGCCAGTGGAGGCACTTGCGCATCGCGCACGTCGTCCAGGCGGATCACGTGCCAGCCAAACTGCGACTGCACGGGCACCTCGGTGATCTGCCCCTTTTGCAGTTTCACCAGCGCCTCCGAGAATGGCTTGACATAGGCGTCGGGCGCGGCCCAGTCGAGATCGCCGCCGTTGGCCGCCGAACCGGTGTCCTTGGACTTCTTGGCAAGCTCCTCAAACTTGGCGCCGCGCTTGAGTTGCTCGATGATCTGTTTGGCCTCGTCCTCTTTTTCCACCAGGATGTGGCGGGCCCGGTACTCGCGCTCACCCATCTGCTTTTTCTGCTGTTCGTAGGCCGCGGCGACCTCGGCGTCGGTGATCGGACGCTTGTCGAGTTCGTCGCGCATCAGCGCCTGGATCAGCGTGTTTTGGCGTTGCACGTCGAGCTGGAACTTGACGTCCGGCCTCTCGGCAATACCGCGGCGCGAGGCCTCCTGCAGGAACACCTCGCGGCGAATCAGCTCCTGCTTGATCATCTCGCGCAGTTGCGGCGTGTCCTGCTGGCCCTGCTGCTTGAGCTGCGAGACCCAAGCATCCTCGCGCGCCTTGGGAATCGGCCGGTTGTTCACCACGGCAAGGTTCTGCGCGAGCACGGCGGTCGAGGCAGATGCGAGGGCGGCGATTGCGAGACCTCGCAGGAGGGTCTTGGTCATTGGGGACGTCCTGGGAAGTGACGGGAACCGGCAATCAGGATGAACTGCGTGCAGTTGATGGCTCATCCGGCGAGAGCAGCGTCATGGCGAGCGCGTGAATGTCGCGCTTCATCAAGTCGTGCAAGACATCATACACAAGGCGATGACGTCCCACCTTGGTCAGTCCCTCGAACTTCCGGCTGACCACGTGCAGCCTGAAGTGACTGCCGCCGCTCTTCGCGCCCTCGTGGCCGGCGTGCATGGCGCTTTCGTCCACGAGCGTCAGCTCCTGCGGGGCCAGGGCCGCGCGCAGGCGGGCTTCGATGGCGACCGCGCGTTCAGCCGGGTCGAACATCAGGCCTCCTTGATGTGCCGACTGAGCCACACGCCCATGCCGGCCATGAACACGAAGGTCAGCCCGAGCAACCCGATCAGCTTGAAGTTGACCCAGGCGGCCGTCGAGACAGTGAACGCGACCGCAAGGTTGATGACGCCCATGGCCGCGAAGAAGCCGCACCACAGCCAGGACAGGCGTTGCCAGATCGCCTCGTCGATGCTGAGTTGCCCGCCGAGCATGGTCTTGAGCAGGTTGCGGCGCCAGATGAGCTGCGATGCCGCCAGCGCGACGGCAAACAGCCAGTAAAGGATGGTGGGCTTCCACTTGATGAAGGTCTCGTCGTGCAGCCAGATGGTGGCGCCACCGAAGACGACGATCACCCCGAGGCTGAGCCAGAGCATCGGCTCGACCTTGCGGCCGCGCGCCAGCATCAGGCCGACCTGCACGAGCGTGACGACGATGGCCACTGCGGTGGCGAGCAGGATTGCGGCCTGGTCGGCCGGCACCGTGCCGTCGCTGATCAGCGGACCTAGGGTCGCCGTTGCAAGTGCGAGCGATCGTTCAGGAAACGCGGCGCCGAGCTTATACGCGACAAAGAACAGAACGACGGGCAGGAGGTCGACCAGCAGTCTCATGGTGCGCGAGATTACGTCAAAGCGCCCGCGGCCGACCCGGCGGCTGGGCATGTGCGGCGGCAATGCGCACAATGACTGCGTTGGGGCAAATTGGGTGGCGGCGCATGGCGGGGCGTCTGGCGGGTAAGCGCGTGCTCGTGACACAGGCCGAGGCGTTCATGGGTCCCGCCGTGTGCGCGGTGCTGGCCGAACATGGGGCCTAGGTCATCGCGCACGAAGGATCATTGTCGTCACCGGCCGCTGCCGATGCATTGGTCGCATCGCTTGCAGCGATCGACGTTCTCGTCGTCAACCTTGCATGGTCGGCGCCTGTCACCGCCGCGACCGTGACGGACGCCGAGTGGCGCGCGGTCTTCGCGGCGCGGGTCGATCCGCTGCCGCGTCTGGTGCGTGGCGTGGTGCCCGGCATGATCGCGCGTGGCGGCGGCAGAGTTCTCGTCATGGGCAGTGCGGCGGCCCTGCGCGGCATGCGCAAGTCCTCGACCTACAGTGCGGCGCGCGGTGCGCAGCTGGCCTACGTGCAGGCCGTCGGTGTGGAGCTCGCCCGCCAGAACATCCAGGTCAATGCGATCGCACAGAACTTCGTCGACAACCCGACTTACTTTCCCGCCGAAGTGCAGCGCGATCGGCGCTTCCAGCAGCGGTTGCAGCGCGAAGTCCCACTTGGGCGTCTTGTGTCCGCTCGAGAGGACGCGGAACTTGCGGCCTATCTGTGCGGTGACGTGGCCGATTGTTTCGTGGGCCAGGTGTTCCCGATGAGTGGCGGATGGGCGGTGCGATAGCGCCTGAGCCTCTGCGGCTGCTGCATCTCGACAAGGACATCGTCGCGGTCGACAAGCCGCCGGGCCTGCTGCTGCATCCGTCGGCACTGGACGCACATGAAACCCGCTCGGCCCTGGCGCTGCTGCGTGTGCAGCTCGGGACCCCAGTGTGGACGGTGCATCGGCTCGACAAGGGCACCTCGGGCGTCCTCCTGTTCGCGCGTCACCCGCACATGGCGCGGATGCTCGGCGCCGCGTTCGAGGCAGGCGCTGTGCGCAAGCGCTACATCGCCCTGGTGCGCGGTTGGCCGCCAGAAAACGGGGAGATCGACCACCCGCTGGCGCGCGACCCGGAGCGGCCGTCCACCGGGCAGCCGCGCGTGCCGGCCCTGACGCGCTTCGAGAGGTTGCACCGCATCGAGTGGCCGTTTGCTGACGGGCGCCATCCAACGAGCCGCTATGCCGTGCTCGGCGTCGAACCGCTGAGCGGCCGTCGCCACCAAACTCGGCGCCACCTCAAGCACATCGCGCATCCCATCGTGGGGGACAGTACCCACGGCAAGGGGGCGCACAACCGCGCGGTGGCCGCTTGGCTGGGCGTGGACCGGCTGTGGCTGCATGCGCTGCGCCTGGAAATCCCCGCCGTCGGGTCGCGTCCGACCACAGTGATCGAGGCGCCGGCGGACGACGCGTGGCGACGTGCGCTGGCAAGCTGAGCATCGCGACACCCCGCGTGCTGCGCACCGCTGGCCCGTTGCGTGCCGGCATGGTTAAGATGCCCACGGCGCGACCGCCGCTTCGGGCGAGACCGGGCCGACGCACAAGGCTCGACAAAGGCCGACAGGAGTCACCGATGCTGCACGGTCTGATGATGCAGACCCCGCTGTTGATCTCTTCGCTGATCACGCATGCGGAGCGCTTTCACCCGGACGCGCAAATCGTGTCGCGGCGGGTTGAGGGCGACATCCACCGGACCACGTACCGCGAGACGCACGCCCGCGCGCGCCGGCTTGCCAACGCATTGCAGGCACTGCACGTGAGCCGCGGCGATCGCGTCGCAACCCTGGCATGGAACGGCTACCGGCACTTCGAGCTGTACTTCGCTGTGTCGGGCAGTGGCGCGGTGCTGCACACGCTCAATCCACGCCTGCATCCGGAGCAACTCGCCTGGATCGTCAATCACGCCGAAGACAAGGTCGTGTGCTTCGACCTGAGCTTTCTGCCGATTGTCGAAGCGATCGCGCCGCTTTGTCCAACAGTCAAGACCTGGGTCGCGATGGCAGACAAGGGCCGGATGCCCGCGAACACCAAGGCGCAGCTGGCCTGTTACGAAGACCTCCTGGAGCAGCACTCGGAACGCTTTGCCTGGCCCGAGTTCGATGAGAACCTAGCCTCGTCGCTGTGCTACACGTCCGGCACCACCGGCAACCCGAAGGGCGTGCTGTACAGCCACCGCTCGACTGTCTTGCACACGCTGGCTGCCGCGTTGCCCGATGCGCTAAACCTCTCGGCGCGCGACGTGATCCTGCCCGTCGTGCCGATGTTCCACGTGAATGCCTGGGGCCTGCCCTATGTCGCGCCCATGGTCGGCGCCAAGCTCGTGTTCCCGGGAGGCCAGCTTGACGGCAAGTCGCTCTATGGGCTGTTCGAGACGGAGAATGTGACCGTCTCCGCCGGCGTGCCAACGGTGTGGCAGGGGCTGCTCGCGCACACGGAGAGCAACAACCTCAAGTTCTCGACGATGAACCGCACGGTCATTGGCGGCTCCGCCTGCCCGCCGGCCATGTTGCGGCAGTTCCAGGACAAATACGGGGTGCAGGTGCTGCACGCGTGGGGCATGACAGAGATGAGCCCGCTGGGCACGGTGGGCACGCTGAAGTCCAAGCATCTGACCATGGGACACGAGCAGCAGCTGGCAGTGCAGTACAAGCAGGGCCGCAGCGTTTTCGGCGTCGACATGAAGATCGTCGGCGACGACGGTCGCGACCTGCCGTGGGACGGCACGGCGTTTGGCGACCTGCTGGTGCGCGGTCCGTGGATCGTGCGCGAGTACTTCAAGGGCGAGGGCGGCAACCCACTGCGCGTGGACGATGCGGGCCTGCAGTGGTTTCCCACGGGCGACGTGGCCACCATCGATGCCGATGGGTACATGCAGATCACGGATCGCAGCAAGGACGTCATCAAGTCCGGCGGCGAGTGGATCAGCTCGATCGAGATCGAAAACATCGCGGTGTCGCATCCGGCGGTGGCCATGGCGGCCTGCATCGCCATCCGGCACCCCAAGTGGGACGAGCGGCCGTTGCTGGTGGTGATGAAAAAGCCCGGCGTCGAACTCGGCAAAGACGAAATGCTGCGCCACTATGAGGGCAAGATCGCCAAGTGGCAGATCCCGGACGACGTGGCCTTTGTCGAGTCGATCCCGCTGGGCGCTACGGGCAAGATGCTCAAGGCAAAGCTGCGCGAGCAGTTCAAGAACTACACGCTGCCGAATCCATGAAGCCGCCGGGCCGCCCCAAGGGCGAATCCCTGAGTGCGCACGCGCGGGTAGTCCAGTGAACCCGCAGGCAGGCCGCCCGTCCTGGGGTCCGCTCGGCTTGGCGCGCACGCGATACGGGGGTAACGTCGCGTGTCAGAAAACAACGACAACCAACCGCAGGAGACACCCATGCTCAAGAAACTGAGGAACTGGCTCGCGCTCTTCGTGATGGGATTTGCCGCTGCCGGGGGCGCCCTTGCGCAGGGCAAGGGCGGCAATGCCACGACCGTGCGCATCGCGTTCATGGACCCGCTGTCGGGGCCATTCGCGGCCGTGGGCCAGAACCAGCTCAAGCACTTCCAGTACGCGGCAGAGATCGCCAACCAGCGCCAGCTTGCCGGACCGAACGTGCGCTTCGAGATCGTGCCGTTCGACAACAAGAACTCGCCGCAGGAGAGCCTGACCCTGTTGCGCACGATCATCGACCAGAAGATCAACTTCGTCGCGCAGGGTAACGGCTCGCACGTGGCGATCCCGCTGGCCGATGCAATCGCCAAGCACAACGAGCGCAATCCCGAGCAGGCGATCGTGTATCTGAACTACGCGGCGGTCGATCCGGATCTCACCAACAGCAAGTGCAACTTCTGGCACTTCCGCTTCGATGCCAATACCGACATGAAAATGGAAGCGCTGACGTCCTACATCAAGGACCGGCCGGAGGTGAAGAACGTGTACCTGCTCAACCAGAACTACTCGCACGGCCAGCAGGTGGCGCGAGTGGCCAAGGAACTGCTGGCCCGCAAACGCCCGGACGTGAAGATCGTCGGCGAAGACCTGCATCCGCTGGGCCAGGTGCGGGACTTCTCGCCCTACATCGCCAAGATCCGCGCCGCCAATGCCGACACGGTCATCACAGGCAACTGGGGCACGGACCTCACCTTGCTGATCCGCGCCGCGCGAGATGCAGGCCTGAATGTCAACTTCTACACATACTACGCAGGCGTCACAGGCACGCCAACCGCCATGGGCGCGGCCGGCGCGGAGCGTGTGCGCCAGGTGTCCTATTGGCACCCGAACATCGACAAGTTCCCGGGCGAGGAGCTCTACAAGGGCTTCAAGGCCAAGTTCAACGACGAGTGGTACGGCCTGGCGACGTTCAACGCCGTGGCGATGGTGGCCGAGGCGATCAAGCGCAACAA
Organism: Burkholderiales bacterium; assembly: GCA_020248785.1. Taxonomy (GTDB): domain Bacteria; phylum Pseudomonadota; class Gammaproteobacteria; order Burkholderiales; family Burkholderiaceae_F; genus JALHMQ01. The sequence goes on from JADCGX010000072.1 coordinate 39,426, forward strand.
GGGCAACGCAGATCCGCTGCGCGTCGCGCATACGCTCTCGGGAATGCGCTACACCGGCATCATGGGCGACGTGGAGATGCGCGCCTCCGACCATCAGCTGCAGCAGCCGCTGTTCATCTCCTCCTGGGCCAAGGTAGGCGGTCCGCTGCGGCATGACGTCGAGAAGACCGGCTTCACCTGGAAGACGGAGCGCGCGATCGACTCCTTCGTCGCGACGACGCCGACGTCGTGCAACATGCAGCGGCCCGCGAAACCTTGAGGGCGCCGTGAGGGCGTGATGCGCGCCGGTTGCGCGTCGCGATGAAGGACGAATGAGCCCCGCGCCCCGCGCGGGGCGCCTGCGGCGCGGCCGCTCATCGGCGCCCGAGGCGCCTCCGTGGGCGGCCTCGCGCCCCTCCAAGTCCGCATGCTTCACCAGGTTGCCCCATGCTCACGCCATCTCGCTCTGCAAGCAGCGAACAAGGCCTGCAAGTGGCCGTAGCGACCGTGCTCCGTGGCGGCGACGCGGGTTTGCTCTGCGTCCGTGCGGCCGTCTCGCGCTCGAGTGATCGCCGCTGCAGCCGGGCATCGGCTGCACCGCTCTTGCGCAGCCCGTCGGGTACCGGCATCCGCGCAACTGCCGCGTCACTGACGAGACATCCGGGCTAGGCCGCGCGGCGGCCGTCATGTCATGGCGCCAGAGTTCTTCTTCGTTCAACTCTTGAATGGCCTGTCCTACGGTCTGCTGCTGTTCATGCTTGCCGCCGGGCTGACGCTCATCTTTTCGATGATGGGCGTGCTCAACTTCGCGCATACGAGCTTCTACATGCTGGGCGCGTACTTCGCCTACCAGATCTCGCGCTGGGTCGGCTTCTGGCCCGCACTGGTGCTGGCGCCGCTGGCTGTCGGCCTGCTGGGGATGCTGGTGCAGCGCTACGGCCTGCGGCGCGTGCACAAATGGGGCCACGTGCCCGAACTGCTGTTCACCTTTGGCCTCAGCTTCATGATCGTGGAACTGGTGCAGGTGATCTGGGGCCGGGCGGCGGTGCCGTACCAGGTGCCGGCCGCGCTCGACGGGCCGGTGGGCTGGCTGCAGGCGACCATGGATATCACGTTTCCCGCGTACCGCGCCTTCGCCATGGTGGTGGCCGTCTTCATGCTCGGTACGCTGTGGCTGGTGCTCACCCGCACGCGTATCGGGCTGGTGATTCGCGCGGCCCTGTCGCATCCGCATCAGGTCGAGGCCCTGGGTCACAATGTGCCGCGCGTGTTCATGCTGGTCTTTGGCGGCGGCTGCGCGTTGGCGGGGCTCGCCGGCGTGGTCGGCGGCAATCTCTTCGTCACCGAGCCGGGGATGGCGGGCGCGGTGGGCGCGATCGTGTTCGTGATCATCGTGATTGGCGGCATGGGCTCGTTGGCCGGCGCGTTCATCGCGTCCCTGCTGCTTGGGCTCATCGACGCCTTTGGCAAGACCAGCGACTGGTCATTGGCGCGCGGCGCCCAGGCGCTGGGCATTGGGGTTGACGCGGCGACGCCAGCCGCAGGGCTGCTGAAGCTCACGGTGGCGCAGGTCACGCCGGTGCTGCCGTTCCTGCTGTTGGTCCTGGTATTGATCTTCCGGCCCAAGGGCCTCCTTGGCACCCGCGAGGACTGAACAGTGGCGCCGCCAACGACAACGGCAACAACAGCGGCAAGCACGGCGGCATCCACAGTGACTGGTGTGCCAGTGATCGACTATCGGCCGCTGAAATTCGGCCGCTGGGTCCTCTGGGGCTTCACGGCGCTGCTCTTCGTCACGCTCCCGTTCATGTTCACCAGCAAGTTCTCGCTGGCGCTGATGTCGCAAGCTGGCATCCTGATCATCTTTGCCCTGAGCTACAACATGTTGCTCGGGCAGAGCGGCATGCTGAGCTTCGGTCATGCCGTCTACTCCGGTCTGGGCGCGTATTTCGCCATCCACGCGCTCAACCACATCGGCAAGGGGCAGGTCGTCTTCCCGGTGTCGCTGCTGCCGCTGGTCGGCGGGCTGGCCGGGCTGCTGTTCGGCTTCATTTTCGGCTGGCTCACGACGCGCAAGGCCGGCACGCCGTTCGCGATGATCACGCTGGGCATTGGCGAGATGGTTTTTGCCGCCTCGCTGATGTTTCCGGGCTTTTTTGGCGGCGAGGCGGGCATCAGCGGCAACCGCACGGCCGGACCGCCGTTCCTGGGTGTTCCCGGCTGGACCTTTGGCCCCGACATTCAGGTCTTCTACCTGATCGCCGTGTGGTGCTTTGCGTGCATGGTGGCGATGTTCGCGCTGACGCACACGCCGCTGGGGCGCATTGCCAATGCGGTGCGCGACAACCCGGAGCGCGCCGAGTTCATCGGCTACAACACGCAGCGGGTGCGCTGGCTGATGCTCATGCTGTCGGCGTTCTTCGCGGGGATCGCCGGCGGGCTCATGGCGATCAACCTCGAAAGCGTTGGCAGCGAGGCGGTGAGCGCGATTCGTTCCGGCGGCGTGCTGCTGGCCGCGTTCATCGGCGGGGTGACCTTTTTCTTCGGGCCGATCCTGGGCGCGGTGCTCTTCATCTTCTTCTCGATCGCGCTGTCGGACTACACCAAGGCCTGGCAGCTCTACCTGGGCGCATTCTTCGTACTCATGGTGATGTTCGCGCCCGGCGGACTGTCGGCGCTCTTGTTGATGAACCTGCGTGTGATGAAGTTCCGCAAGTTCGGCCGGCTGCTGGACCCGTACTTCGGCGTGATCGTCAGCGGCATTGCGCTGGCCCTGGGCGTGGCGCTGATGGTGGAGATGACCTATCACCTGACGCTCGACATCGCCATGGGTTCGACGGTGAAGTTCTTCGGCTTTCCATTTGACACGCAGTCGCCGCAGGCCTGGGTGTTCGCGCTGACGCTGGTCGCCACGAGCGCGGCGGCGTTCGAGGCCATGCGCCAGCGCTTCAAGGACGAGTGGGACCGGATCCAGGTGGAAATCGAAGACTGGATCCGCGACAACCCGGAGGACTGAGGTGACGCCAGCCCTTCAACTGCAGGACCTCACCAAGCGCTTCGGCAAGACGGAGATCATCCGTGGCATGTCGCTGTCGATCGCGGCTGGCGAACGGCACGCCATTATCGGACCGAACGGCGCCGGCAAGTCGACGCTGTTCAATCTCATCAGCGGGCGCTTCGCTCCAAGCAGCGGAAGCATTGTGCTCAAGGGCCAGGACATCACGGGGCGCAAGCCGTTCGAGATCAACCGGCTCGGGCTGAGCCGCTCGTTTCAGATCACCAACATCTTTCATCGGCTGTCGGTGTTCGAGAACCTGCGCTGCGCCGTGCTGTGGTCGCTCGGCTACCGCTATGCGTTCTGGCGCAACCTCAACAAGCTCGCGGATGCCGAGGACCGCGCCGAGGAGATCCTCCTGCGCATCGGGCTGAAGCGGCGGCGCAAGACGCTGGCCGGACTGCTGACCTACGCCGAGCAGCGCGCACTGGAGGTCGGCATCACCATCGCCGGCGGCGCGGAGGTGATCCTGCTCGACGAGCCGACCGCGGGCATGAGCCGCTCGGAGACGGCCGGGGCGATGGCGTTGATCCGTGAAGTGACGATGGGCAAGACACTGCTCATGGTCGAGCACGACATGAGCGTCGTGTTCGGGCTGGCCGACCGCATCTCGGTGGTCGTCTATGGCGAGGTGATCGCCAGTGGGCCGCCGGAGCAGATTCGTGGCGACGCGCGTGTGCGCGAGGCTTATCTGGGCACCGCGGCCGAGGCGGCATGAGCGACGAGGTGGTCCGCGACCTGTCCCGCGTCCTGTGCCGCGGTGTCTCCCGCGCAGAGCGCAAAGCGCAGACAGCACGGAGCAGTGCCATGACACGTCCTTGCTCCCTGCGCGCCGCGGGCTTCGTGCCCTGCGGGTAATCCGACACTGATGCAATGAAAGCCATGCTTGAAGTCCACAACCTGCAGGCCTACTACGGCAAGAGCCACGTGCTGCATGGCGTGGACCTCACCGTGGGCGAGGGCGAGATCGTGAGCCTGCTCGGCCGCAATGGCGTGGGGCGTTCGACCACGGCCAAGGCCATCATGGGGTTGGTCGATGCCACCGGCAGCGTCGTGTTCATGGGCCGCGAACTGATGGGGTGCAAGACCTACGCGATTGCCCATGCGGGCATTGGTTACGTGCCCGAGAACCGCGACATCTTTGGCCAGCTCACCGTGCACGAGAACCTCCTTTTGGCGCTGAAGGGAAGCAAGCCGGGCCGCTGGACGTTCGATGACATGTACGCGCTGTTTCCCCGTTTGCGCGAGCGCGCGCATACGCAGGCCGGCGTGCTCTCCGGCGGCGAGCAGCAGATGCTCACGCTCGCGCGTACGATGATGGGCGACCCGAAACTGGTGATCATCGACGAGCCCACCGAAGGCTTGGCTCCGAGGATCGTAGCGCTGGTGCGCGAGTTCCTGCATGCGCTGAAGGAGCAGGGTGTGAGCATCCTGCTAATTGAGCAGAAGCTCACGATCGCCCTGGAGATTTCGCAGCGTGTCTATGTCATGGGCCATGGCCATATGGTCTTTCAGGGCACGCCAGCGGAGCTGCGGTCGAACAAGTTGATCCGGCAGGAGTGGCTAGAGGTTTAGCTGCTGCTGCGATTGCGAGTCCGGAGGAACCGTGGCTGTTTGGTACGAGGTGCGGCGTGGCACGGCGGTGATTCAGATCGACAACCCGCCGGTCAATGGTCTGTCGCATGCCGTTCGCGCTGCGCTGGGAGAGTCGCTCGAGCGCGCGCTCGACGATCCGCAAGTCAAGGCCGTGGTCCTGACCGGCACCGCCAAGACCTTCTCGGGTGGGGCCGACATCCGCGAGTTCAACTCGGCCGCGATGGCGGCCTCGCCCAGCCTCGCCCAGCTGATTGAGGCGACGGAAACGGCGACCAAGCCGGTCGTGGCGGCGATCAATGGCGTCTGCATGGGCGGCGGCCTCGAGTTGTCTCTCGGTTGCCATTACCGTTTGGCCACGCGCGATGCGCAGATGGCGCTGCCAGAAGTGAAGATTGGCTTGATCCCCGGTGCCGGCGGCACCCAGCGTCTGCCGCGCGCCGTGGGCGCGGAACTCGCGCTGCGAATGATCACGACCGGCGACCCGATCGACGCCGACACCGCGCTCAGGCACGGGCTGGTGGAGCGCATCGTGGTCAACGACAGCTTCGATGACGTGCTCGCGTTTTGTGAGGAGATCGCGGTGCGCGGGCAGCGCCCGAAGCTGCGCGAGCGGGTGGTCACGCTGACAGGCGACATGGGCGCGCTCTTCGTTGCGGCCCGCGCCGAGCTGCACAAGACCGGGCGCGGCCTGCAGGCACCGCTGGCGTGCGTCGACGCGGTCGAGGCGGCGGCGCGGCTGCCATTTGACGAGGGCCTGGCCTATGAGCGCAAGATCTTCATCGAGCGCGTGCAGGCCGATGAAAGCAAGGCCCTGCGGCACGCGTTCTTCGCTGAACGAACCGCCGCCAAGATCCCGGACGTGCCGGACGGCACGCCGACGCGCAGGATCGACCGTGTTGCCGTGATCGGTTTCGGCACCATGGGAGGTGGCATTGCCATGAGCTTTGCCAACGCGGGCATGCCGGTGCGCGTGCTGGAGACGAAGCCCGAGGCCTTTGAACGGGGCATGACGGCCTGCCGTATGAACTGGGAGGCAACTGCCAAGAAGGGGCGCATGACGGCGGCCGAGGTGCAGCAGCGCATGGCGCTGCTGCAGCCAGCCACCAGCATGCAGGACCTGGCGGACTGCGACCTCGTGATCGAGGCCGTGTTCGAGGACATGGCCGTCAAGCAGTCGGTCTTCAAGGCGCTGGATGCGGTCGTGAAGCCCGGCGCCATTTTTGCCACCAACACGTCCACGCTCGACGTCAACCAGATCGCGGCGGCCACGCGCCGCCCGCAGGATGTCATCGGCCTGCACTTCTTCAGCCCGGCCAACGTCATGCGTTTGCTCGAGGTCGTGCGCGCCGAGAAGACCGGCAAGGACGCGCTGGCCACCGCCATGAAACTGGCGCGCCGGATCAGGAAGGTCGCCGTGGTCTCGGGTGTGTGCGATGGATTCATCGGCAACCGCATGCTCGAGCAGTACGTGCGCCAGTCGCTGTTCCTGCTGGACGAAGGCGCGAGCCTGCAGCAGATCGACGCCGCTCTCTTGAAGTTCGGCATGGCGATGGGCCCGTTCACCATGTACGACATGGCCGGCATGGACATCGGCTATGCGATCCGTCAGCGTCGCTATGTGGAGAAGCCGCACATCACCTACTCGAAGATCGCCGACAAGGTGGTCGAGCTGGGCCGGCTGGGCCAGAAAAGCGGCAAGGGCTGGTACCGCTACGAGCCCGGCGACCGCACCCCGCGGCCTGATCCCGAGATCGATGCGCTGATCCAGGCGCACCGCGCCGAGGTAGGCATCACGCCGCGCACCGTCTCGGACCAGGAGATCGTGCAGCGTTGCGTCTTCGCGCTCGTCAACGAAGGGGCGAAGATCCTGGAAGAAGGCATCGCCCTGCGCGCCAGCGACATCGACGTGGTCTATCTCACGGGCTACGGCTTTCCCGTGGCCAAGGGCGGGCCCATGTTCTACGCAGAAAAGCTCGTTGGACTGTCGCAGGTGATCGAGGCCATGCACGGCTTTGCGGTCAACCCCGCCGTCGATTCGCGCTTCTGGCAGCCGGCGCCATGGCTGCTGCGCCAGGCTGAGAAAACAGCCGCCAAGTGAGCGCACGACGGGGGTCGCGATGAATGAGTTGATCGATCGCCGCATGCTCGGCTTTCTGCTGTACGACTGGCTGCAGGCCGACCATCTGACCGCGCGCCCCCGCTATGCAGAGCATTCACGCGAGAGTTTCGAGGCAATGCTCGATGCCGCCAACGCGCTGGCTCTCAAGGCCTTCGCGCCGGTCAATCGCAAGGCCGATCTCATCGAGCCCGCCTTTGACGGCGAGCGCGTGACCCTGATTCCGGAGATCAGGCAGGCGCTCGATGCGTTCGTCGCGGGCGGGTTCGCCGGCATGGCAGCAGACGCCGGGCTTGGCGGACTGCAACTGCCCGAGGTGATCGAGAAGGCGTGCTTTGCGCACTTCACCTGCGCCCGCATCGCGCTGACGGGCTATCCGTTCTTGTCCAGCGGCAACGCCAACCTGATCGCGGCACATGGCTCGGCGGAACAAGTCGAGGCATTTGCGCGTCCGTAGATTGCTGGCCGCTTTTTCCGCACCATGTGCCTGTCCGAGCCACAGGCGGGCTCGTCGCTGTCGGACATTGCCACGCGTGCCGTGTTCGAGGGGCAGTCCGTGCTTGGCTCGCGCTATCGGCTGACCGGCAGCAAGATGGGGATCTCCGGCGGCTAGCCTGAACTGGGCGAGAACATCGTCCATCTGGTGCTCGCCAAGATTCCGAACGACGACGGCAGCCTGCCTGCGGGAACGAAGGGCAGCTCGATCTTCATCGTGCCGCGGGTCATGGTGAACGGGGACGGCACGCTCGGCGAGCGCAATGACGTCGCACTTGCGGGACTCAATCACAAGCTCGGCTACCGCGCGACGGTCAATACGCTGCTCAACTTCGGTGAAGGCAAGTTCAAGCCCGAGGGACGGGCGGGCGCCATTGGGTATCGCATCGGTGCGGCGGGGCAAAGCCTGGCAATCATGTTCCACATGATGAACGAGGCGCGGATCGGCGTTGGCCTGGGCGCCGCGATGCTGGGCTACGCCGGCTTTCGCTGCGCGCTGCGTTACGCCAAGGAGCGACCGCAGGGACGTCCGCTGGGCCCGAGCGGCAAGGACCCAACGCAGCCGCAGGTGCCGATCATTCACCATGCAGACGTCAAGCGCATGCTGCTCGCGCCGAAGGCCTACGCCGAAGGTGCACTGGCACTGAATTTTTACTGCGCGCGGCTGGTTGATGAGCAGAAGACGGCGGCCGATCCAGCCAAGCGCGAGCGTGCGTGGCAACTGCTCGACATCCTCATGCCCATTGCCAAGAGCTGGCCCTCGCAATGGTGCCTTGAGGCCAACAGCCTGGCGATCCAGGTGCTCGGCGGCTACGGCTACACGCGGGAATACCCGGTGGAGCAGCACTGGCGCGACAACCGCCTGAATATGATCCACAAGGGTGCGCATGGCATCCAGGCGCTCGATTTGCTTGGGCGCAAGGTGGTGCAGGACGGCGGGGCGCCGCTGCACCGGCTGGCACAAGAGATGGCCGCCACGTGCGCCCGCGCAGCTGCCAGCGGAGATGCCGAGGCAAAGGCACTGAGCAAGCCGCTGCAGCGGGCCGCGGGCGCCGTGCACGAAGCCACCCAGGCGCTCTGGGCCAGCGGCTCGCCGGCGCTGTCGCTGGCGCACGCCAGCGGATACCTGCAGGCCTTCGGTCAAACGTTTCTGGCCTGGATCTGGCTCGACCTGCGCGTCACCGCCTGCGCCCGCAGCGCAGCAGCGCGGCCGCGACGGGCGTGACGGCCGCCTGCCGCTACTTCTATTCGCACGAGCTGCCGCACGTGGCCGCATGGCTGGCCCCGGCGCGGGCCCGCGACCCGTTGTTGATCGACACCCCGGAGGATGCGCTGTGATCCGTCATGTCGTCATGTGGGCCATGAAACCGCAGGCCGAAGGTGCCGACAGCCGCAGCAATGCGCTCAAGGTGCGCGAGCTGCTGGAATCCTGCCGCGGTCTCGTGCCGGGCATGCTCGATTGGCAGGTGGTCGTGCCCGAGCCCGGCCTGGAGGCCACCTGCGACCTGATGCTGTACTCGGTGTTCGACAGCGCCGGGTCGCTCGATGCCTACCAGCACCATCCGCATCACGTCGCAATGAAGCCCTTCATCGGCGATGGACCATACGCCCGGCCAGCGCCAGTGGCGCGATCTGGCCAAGTGCCGTCAGTACACCGAGCGCAACGGTCGCTACACGGATGAGAAGTTCAAGACCCTGTTGGGCCAGTTGCGCGAGGACTACGAGGCCTTTGCCAGCAGGCGTCGCCGCGCGGTGATCGCATCAGCTCCGCAGCGTGGCATTCCACTGGCCACGCACGATGACACCGATGTCGAGCACGTGCTGCAGGAGGCGCACAGCGAAGGCATCAGGCTCTCGGAGTTTCCAACGACCGTCGCCGCGGCGCAGACGGCACGGGCGCTGGAGATCGGCATCATCATGGGAGCGCCCAATCTGGTGCGTGGTGGCTCGCACTCGGGCAACGTGTCTGCGGCGGAGCTCGCGCAGCGCGACGTGCTGGACATCCTGTTGTCTGACTACGTGCCTGCGAGCTTGCTGCCAGCGGCGATGTCGCTGCACACCTCGCAGGGCTGGCCACTTCCCAAGGCAATCGCGACCGTGACAGAAACGCCGGCCAGGGCCGTGGACCTGACCGATCGGGGCGCGCTGCGCATTGGCCAGCGTGCCGACGTCTTGCGCGTCGCCCTGAGTGACTCGGAGTTCCCCGTCGTGCGACAGGCCCGGGTGCGTGGTAGACGGATGTTCTAGCGCTGGCTGATCAAGACGGCCCAAGGGGCACGGCGCGCGTCTGTTAGACCAGCGGGCGCCCTCCGACCAAAGACCCAGCGAGCGAGTTGCGACAAAAAGGAGGCTCCAGAAGTGGAAAGCGGCGCTAGCAGCGCCGCTGGTCCGACCGACGTGGGCGCCGGGACACGATGATGCTCAATCGCCGCTGTTGAAGATACCCAGCAACGACAGCAGGCTCTGGAACACGTTGAATATGTCCAGATACAGCGCTAGGGTGGCCGAGATGTAGTTGGTCTCGCCCCCCGTGACGATCTGGTTGATGTCGTACAGCATGTAGGCCGAGAAAATGGCCAGGCACAGCACCAGGATCGTCAGCGTGAGCGCCGGGGTCTGCAGGAAGATCGCCGCGACGGCGCCGATCATCACGATCAGTGCGCCGACGAACAGGAACTTGCCCATCCCCGACAGATCCTTCTTGATGACCGTGCCGAGCGTGGCCATGCCGGCAAAGATCACGGCGGTGCCACCGAAGGCCATCATGATCAGATCGCCGCCATTTTTCATGCCGAGCACTGCGCCGATGAGACGCGACAGCATCAGGCCCATGAAGAAGGTGAAGCCCAGGAGCAGCGCGACGCCGAAGCCGTTGGTCTTGTTGCGCTCGATGGCCCAGATGAAGGCAAAGGCGCCGCCAAAGAACACTAGCAGGCTCAGCCAGATGCGGCCTGCAAACAGCGTATTGAGGCCGCTGGCCACACCGACCCAGGCGCCGATCACCGTGGGAATCAGCGTGAGCGCGAGCAGGGCGTAGGTGTTGCGCAGGACGCGGTTGCGTTCGGCGACAACGACATCGGTGTGGCTGCCGCGTTGGACGATCTCGGTCATGACGGGTCTCCTCCAAGGATGACGATGAGAAGTCTATGTTGTGCAGGCGTTGGTGCCAAGCAAGCGGGCGGCACGTGCGTCACAACCAGGGGTTCCGTTCGGGTTTACCCGGATTCGAACTGAGTGCGCGTCGCGGTCAAGCGCGGCTTGCCTCGCGCAGCGCGCGCCAGATGCGTTCCGGCGTGGCCGGCATCGCAATGTCCTGCACACCAAGCGGCCGCAGCGCATCGACGATGGCGTTGATGACGGTGGGCGTGGCGCCCACCGTGCCCAACTCGCCTACCCCTTTGGCGCCCAACGGGTTGATCTTGCAGGGCTGCGATTCGTCCGTGCTGGTGTCGAAGCTCGGCAGGTCACCTGCGCGCGGCACGGCGTAGTCCATGAACGAGCCGGTGAGCAGCTGGCCGCTCTCGGCGTCGTACACCACGCGCTCCATCAGCGCCTGGCCAAGGGCCTGTGCGATGCCGCCGTGGACTTGCCCGGCAACGATCATCGGGTTGATCACGCGCCCCACGTCGTCGAAGGTGCGGTAGCGGTCGATGCGGGTCTCGCCAGTGGCCGGGTCGATCTCGACCTCGCACACGTGCACGCCATTGGGCCAAGATGGACCCGCCACCTTCTGCGTCGTGTCCGCGGCGAGATGCGCGTTGCCTTGCTGCGCGGCCAGCTGCGCCAGATCGATGCCGAGATCGGTACCGGCGACGCGAAAACGCCCGTTGGCGTAGTCGAGGTCCGCGGCCGGCACCTCCAGCGCTTTCGCTGCGAGCTCTTTGCCCTGCTCGATGATCTGCTTGGAGGCCGTCAGCAGCGCCGAGCCACCGATGTAGAGCGAGCGGCTGCCCATGCTGCCCAGCCCGGGCCCGATGTCGCTGTCGCCCTGCACGATCTCGATCTGCGCGGCGTCGATCTGCAGCGTCTCGGCCAGAATCTGCACGAAGCTGGTCTCGATGCCCTGGCCCATCGCCTGCAGGGCCGTGTAGGCGCGCACCTGGCCCTCGCCGGTGACTTCCACGCGCATGCGCTCCTCGAACATCGCGCCGGTCCACTCGAGGAAGGTCGACACGGCGCGGCCGCGCAGCAGCCCCTTGGCCTCGGTGGCGGCCTTGCGTGCCGCGTAGCCAGACCAGTCGCTGGCCTCGAGCGCCTTGGCGAGCAGGGCGGGAAAGTCGCCGCTGTCGAAGGTCTCGCCCATCGGCGTCTTGTAGGGCATGGCCGTCGGCGGGATCAGGTTGCGCCGACGCAACTCGGCCGGGTCCATCTTCAGCTCTGCCGCCGCTCGGTCCATCAACCGTTCGATGGTGTAGATCGACTCCGGTCGGCCGGCACCCCGATACGCCCCGACGATGTTGGTGTTGGTGATCACCGCCCGCGCCTGCAGATCGAGTGCAGGCACGTGGTAAACGCCGGTGATCACCTTGGGGCCGATCGCCAGATTGATCGCCACGCCCGCGCCGGTGCCGTAGGCGCCCACGTTGCCGGCCAGCCGCACCCGCAGACCGAGAATCTTTCCGTCGGCATCGAAGGCGAGCTCGGCCTCAGTGATCTGGTCGCGGCCATGGCTGGCCGCCTGGAACTCCTCGTTGCGGCTGGCCCGCCAGCGCACCTTGCGCTGCAAGGCCTTCGCCGCGAAGGCGCACAACACGTCTTCCGGATGCACCATGGCCTTCATGCCGAAGCCGCCACCCACGGCGTGCACTTTCACACGCACCAGCGCGGGGTCGAGCTTGAGCACCGCGGCGATGCCCTTGGCGAAGCCGGCCGGGTTCTGCGAACTGGCGTGCACGGTGATGCGGCCGCTGGCGGCATCGACCTCGGCCGCGCCCGCACGCGGTTCCATGGTGACGGGCGACAGGCGCTGGTTGTCGATGCGGATGCGGCTCACATGCGCTGCGCGCGCGAAGGCGGCGTCACACGCTGCCGCGTCGCCAAAGCGATTGGTGGCGATCACGTTGCGCGCCGCGCTTGGCCAGACGGCCGGTGCCCCAGGCGCCATGGCAGCATCCAGCGCGGTGACCGCGGGCAGCGGGTCGTAGTCGACCAAGATCTCGCTCGCCACGTGCTCGGCCAGCGCGCGCGAGGCGGCAATCACCGCCAGCACGGGTTGACCGACATAGCGCACGACATCGGCGGCCAGCGGCGTGTACGCGGGCGTCTGCAGCGGCTTGCCATCGGGGCCCCGCAGGGCCGGGCTATTGGCAAAGGCGCCCAGGCCAGCGGCTGCGAGATCGGCACCCGTGTAGATGGCCGCAACGCCCGGGGTCCCGCGCGCCGCGGCGAGATCCACGCCCGTGATGCGCGCGTAAGGGTAGGGCGAGCGCACCAGCACCATGTGCAGCGCGCCGGGAAAGTCGACATCGTCGACGAATTGCGCGCGGCCCGACAGCAGCCGGTCGTCTTCGCGCCGCGCGACCGCCTGGCCGATGCCGAACTTCGTCAGTCCCATGGACTACTGGCTCGGCGGCACGTAGCCCTGCGGCATGTCGGCGCCGTCGCCGAAGAAGTAGTTCTCCATCTGCGTCATCAGGTACTTGCGGGCGCGCGAATCGGCCAGATTCAGGCGGTTCTCATTGACGAGCATCGTCTGATGCTTCTGCCACGCCTGCCACGCTTCCTTGGAGACGTTCTCCCAGATCTTCTTGCCGAGTTCGCCCGGCGCTGGGGGAAAATCGAGTCCCTCGGCCTCGCGGCCCAGTTTCACGCAATTCACCATTCTTGCCATGTTCACTCCATAGGATCGAGGATCAAGGATTGAGGATCGAGGGCGCGAAGCTGCTCAAACCTCGATCCTCCATCCTCACAATGTCTTCACAAGCACCTGCGAGCGGCGCTGCCAGTTGTAGAGCTGCTGCCGCTCGATCGGCAGGTGCTCCACGTTGGCGATGGAGAAGCCGCGCTTGAGGAACCAGTGGGCCGTGCGCGTCGTCAGCACGAAAAGCTTGCTGAGCCCGGCCGCGCGCGCGCGCGCCTCGATGCGCTTCATCAGCCGCTCGCCGTCGCCGTACTCGCGGTACCGCGCATGGACCGTTAGGCAGGCGAGCTCGCCCATTTTTGCCTGCGGGAAGGGATACAGCGCCGCGCAGCCAAAGATGAAGCCGTCGTGCTCCAGCACCGTGAAGTGATCGATCTCGCGCTCGATGAGCTCGCGCGGCCGCTTGACCAGCGTGCCATCGGCCTCCAGCGGCTCGAGCAGCTTGATGAGCCCGCCGACGTCATCCAGCATGGCCTCGCGCAGGGCCTCCAGGTTTTCGCTGGCGACCATCGTGCCCACGCCATCGCGCGTGAAGAGCTCGATCAGCAGGCTGCCGTCCAGCCCGAAGGGCAGCAGGTGGCCGCGCTTGACCCCCGTGTTGCAGGCGCGCAGCAGGAAGCGCAGCTCGTCGAGCCCGGCTTCGTCGATTTGCCTGGCCTCGATCAGCCGCTCGGCCTCGGGCACCGTGATCTCGGTCTTCAAATCGCCGTCCACGGTGCGCACGCCGTCTTCCTCGGCCAGCAGGATGAGCTTTTCGGCCTTCAGCGCGCTGGCCACGCTGGTGGCCACGTCCTCGAAGGTGAGGTTGAAGGCCTCGCCCGTCGGCGAGAAGCCCAGTGGAGAGATCAGCACCAGCGCGTTGTTGGCCAGCGTGAAGCGCAGCGCCTCGGCATCGACCTTGCGCACCACGCCGGTGTGCTGGAAGTCCACGCCGTCGATGATCCCCATCGGCCGCGCAGTGATGAAGTTGCCGCTGATGACGCGCACCTTGGAGTTGGCCATCGGCGTGTTGGGCAGGCCCTGCGAGAACGCGGCCTCGATGTCGAGGCGGATCTCGCCCGCGGCCTCCTTCACGCACTCGAGTGCCGCCGGATCGGTGATGCGCACGCCCTGGCCGAAGCGCGAGGTCAGGCCCTTCAGGCGCAACTGCTCCTGCACCTGCGGCCGTGAGCCGTAGACGAGCACCACGCGGATGCCCATGGCGTAGAGCAGGCTCACGTCCTGCACTAGTGCCGTCAGCCGCCCGGCGGCGATCAGCTCACCGCCAAAGCCCACCACGAAGGTCTTGCCGCGGTGGGCGTGCACATAGGGCGCGACGTCTCTCAGCCAGGTGACGAACTGCGCATGCGGCACGGCGTTCGCGCCGGAGATAACGCTCGTCGTCGATGCCGCGTCGAGCGCGGGCTGAGGGGCAGAGTCGTTCATGGGCGGCGCGATTATCGCGCAGCCGCGGTCGGTGCCGAGCATTGGAACGGCAATTGGAACCATCGAGTCCACGGAGTGCAGTGAGGGAAACGAAACTCGCAGGCCCGTCACCCCAGCGCAGGCCCATAAGCGCTAACATATAGTGTCGTGGAGACGAAGGCTTTGTCGGATCCGTTGTCGAGGCGGCGGCTCGGCCAGTTGGTGGCAGATCGAATCCCAGTGCTCGAGCGCATCGTGCAGCGACAGATGCGGCAAGACCGCGCGCGACAGCAGCTCAAGCATGAACGAGGTCTCGCGCCAACGGCAGCGGCTGCGCCGGGGCGCCGCTGCAACGGTAGCCCCAGGGGGAAATTCGCTCGGCGGTTTCGAGCAAGGCGTCCAGCAGGAAGGCCACCAGCAGCTTGCCCTGCAACCAAGCGCAGGCGGCTAGCGGATCGTGCTTCTTCAGATGCCCCAGTTGCACCAAGGACTTCAACCGCTTGAAGGCCAGCTCGATCTGCCAGCGCCCTCGGTACAGTTCCATCACGGCCTGCGGGGCGATCTGGTCGGCGAGGGTGGTGAACACGAACACGTAGTCGGCCGCCTCCAGCGTCTCGACGCGCGCCTGATGGCCGCCGCGCCGGCTCTCGCGCAGCACCCGCTGGCGCGCTTTGTGGGCCGCTGCCGCGCTTTTCTTCACCGCGCACAGCCGCCCGGCAACCAAGCGCTTGCCGGTGCGCACCCAGGCCGGCCACTGGCCGCAGCAACCCGCCTGCAAGGTTCGCAGGTGCCGCAGCGGGTCCAGCCGCGCGCCGCGGGCGTCACACAGCGGCAGCGTCACCAGATTGGTGCGGATGATCACGTCACCGCCACGCGCCACCACATGGGCGATGCCCGCCGGGTGCGCGTAGCCGCGATCGCCGATCAGGATGTCGCCCTTGGTGACCGAAAAGCGCTTCAGGGTCTCACCCTCGCGTGGGCTGGTGAGGATGACTTCGTCGCAGTTCAGCGCCGGCACCCCGATCGCGTAGTGCAGCCGCCACTGCGAGCCGGTGTCCCCGGGTTCACTGACCATCGTGCCGTCCACCAGCCGCACCCGGCGCCCAGCCCAACTCGCCGCCGCCGGAAACTCGGGCA
>JADCGX010000073.1 GCA_020248785.1 Burkholderiales bacterium
AGCGCCTTCTGGTAACCGCAGCGTCCCGCCAGCCCCACCATCCACTGCTGCAACCGGGTGGCCTTGTCCGGTGCGGCCCGCAGCGCAGCCTGCAGCGCCGAGCGCGCGCCGTTGACCAGCAGCCCCCGCAGGTCGGCATCGCCGCGCTTGGAGCTGGCGCCTAGCCGCGTCTTGCCGCCCGTGCTGTGCTGACTGGGCGTGAGCCCCAGCCAGGCGCCGAACAGGCGGCCGTGTCGGAACAGCCTGGCATCCGGCACCGTGGCCACCACCGCGCTGGCGGTGATCGGCCCCACGCCCAGCAGCGCGCGCCGGCGCTCGGCCTGGGGTGCCCGGCGTCAACTATCTTGAGCGCTCAACGACAACTATCTTGAGCGATGCGGTCGGGCGTTGATCATTGAGCTTGGGTTGCGCTGCGTTGCCGGCGAGCCGGCAACGCAGCGCGGCGTCGGTAGCTGTCCACGTTCATCTCCAGGATCGTCGCGTGATGCACAAGGCGGTCCACCGCGGCCACCGTCATGGCCTTGTCGGGGAAGACTTGGTCCCACTGCGAGAACGGCGCGTTGGCCGTGATGGCGATGCTCTTGCGTTCGTAGCGTTCGGCGATCAGCTCGAACAGCACGGAGGTCTCGGCCTGGTCGCGCCGCGCGTAGCTCAGGTCGTCCAGGATGAGCAGATCGAAGCGGTCGAGCTTGGCCAGTTCGGCGGGCAAGCGCAGGTCGCGTCGCGCCGCCTGCAGGCGCTGCACGAGGTCGCTGGTGCGCACGAACAGCACCTTGTAGCCACGGTCGATCAACGCGTGCCCGATGCCGGCCATCATGTGCGTCTTGCCCGCGCCGGGCGGACCGAAGGCCAGCAAGTTGTGCCCTTGCGCGATCCATGTGTCGGCCTCGGCCAACGCCATGACGTGCGCCTTGGACACCATCGACACCGCCGCGAAGTCGAACTCGGCCAAACTCTTGCCGGGCGGCAGCTGGCTGTCGGCGCGTGCGCGGGCCAGCCGCCGTGTCTCGCGCTCGGCCAGCTCGTGGCCGAGCAGCACGCCCAGGAAGCGCTCGGCGGGCCAACCCTCGCGGTTGGACTGCTCGGCCAGCTCTGACCACAAGCGCTTGATCGTCGGCAGCCTGAGTTCGGTCAGCATGATCGGCACGGCTGCCGCGTCGGCCGCCGTGAGCGTGGTGGCCGTGTTCATGCAGCCTCCAGCAGTTCGTCGTACACCGCCGCCGCGGGCATCACCACGTGCACGCTGGGCATCAACGTCGGCCGCGGCGCGAAGCGCTCACGCAGCGCATCGATATCGGGCAGCTCGTCGCGCTCGTGCAATGCGCCCAACGCGCCGGCCAACTCCGCCACCACGTTGACGCGATCGGCCAGGTCCAGCAGATCGACCATCAGGCGACAGGCGGCGCGTTCGGGAAGGCGTTGGCTGATGTGCTGCCACGTCTGGGCGTACTCGCTGCGCGGAAACATCGCATCGCGCAGCACCCAGCGCGCGAACGCGCCAGGCTTGCGCTTCAGCGAGGGCAACATGTGGCGCCAGTCGATGCGCTTGGGGCGGCGATCCTCGACGCTGCCATACAGCCGCTCGCACTCGAAGACCTTTACTCCGCCCAGCCACGCCTCCAGGTGCGCGCCATACAGCCGCACCTTCAGCCGATGCCCGGCCAGGCGCGAGGGCACGCTGTACAGCGCGCTCTTGGCACTGAACACGCCGAACTTGCTGACCCTCGCGTCGATCTCCTCGAAGTCGACGGTGCGCCGCGCAGGCAGCGGCTTGCAGCTGGCGCGTTCGCCCTCCCAGGCGCGGGCGCAACGCGCGTTCAGACGCCGCACGGTCTCGGCGACAAAGTGTTCGTAGGCGGCCAGGTCGGCGAACTCGCACGTGCCGCGCAGCAGAAGGGCCTGCTCGAGGGCGCGCTTCAGACTGCCTTGACGCGACTCGATCGAGCCGTTCTCGTGGCTCTGGCCGAGATTGTTGCGGCTCGCGCGCATGCCGTAGTGCTCGCACAGCTCGCGGTACCGTCTGGTCAGCTCTTCGTGCTCGGCCAGATTGTTGAACGCCGCCGACAGGCTGTCGGTGCGGTGCTCCTCGGGCACGCCGCCGGCCATCCACAGCGCGTCCTGCAGCCCCGCAGTCAGCGCCTGGAAGCTCTCGCCGCCGAGAACCACACGAGCGTGGCGCCAGCCACTGTGGGCGAAGGTGAACTGGTACAGCCGGTGCGGCAACGCGATGCCGGCGATGCTGATGCCCAGCGCGTCGGCGACGGTGAAGTCGGACAGGCCGAGCCTGCCTGGCGGATGTTCCTGGGCGAAGAAGATCTCGCGCTCGTCGCCGTTCTCGGCTCGCCACTGCCGTACCCGGCGCTGCAGGGTCCGCAGTACCGACTCATCGAAGCGTTCGGGATGGCGGCGTTGCAGCTCTTCGAGCACCGTGATGGCCATCAGCGTCGGCGCGGCGCTGAGCATCGGCACGACCTCGGCGTCCCACACTTCGCTGAGCGGATCGGCGCGCGTGCGCCAGTGTCGCGGTGGACGCTGCGGGCCAGGCTGAGACGGCTCTAGCGCTCGCGGAGAAGTCAGTATCCTGCGTAAGCCATTCAAACATGCGAACGGGTGAGTTGGGCGACCTTGAGCTGGTGCACGCGCTCGCCGCTCAAGTCTTCGTTCGACTCGGACGCTCGAATGACGCGCGTCAATGCGCTGTCGCAGCAGTTTCGGCAGCCAAAGAACGTGGTTTTTACCGGTGTCTGTTGCCTGCAACCCTGAGTCGTGGTTGGGCGCAGCTCGCTGACGGGAAGACTGCGGAAGGCATCGCGCTCTTGCGAAACGCAGTCGAAGCATCCCGCGACGTCCTGCCGTCGTTGCTCGCGACGGCCCTCTTTGCGCTCGCCGCCGCGTATCGGTTCGCGGAGCAGTTTGAGCTGGCCGAACAGCACCTGTGCGAGCTCGATGAGCTGCGCGCTACCAGTAGCGCTGCGATCGGCCGATAGCCCGTTTCCCGCGAGAAACGGGCTATCGGTCCCGCCTCTTGTCCTTGATGGCGCCGGATGTGGACGCGAGATCAAGGTCCTTCATCATGTCGCCAACAGCTTTTCTCATTGCCGGCGACCGCTCTAACAACGCTTGCACCTTGCTCCTTTGACCCGCGCGAAGCGCTTCAAGCATCGCAGCCATGGCCTTGCCTTCGCCTTCCGGCAACGCCATCGCCAAGCGCCTGAGTTCTTCGAGTGGCTCAGTCGCCGCGCGCGCTCGTAGCTGCACGCTGACCGTCTGCCCACGCTTGTCCGGGTAGGCGATCAGCGCTTTGTCGCCGATCGCCGGAGCCTGCGCAAGCCTGTCACTGAAATGCGCAACGGCCACGCCCTCGCGCAGTTTCTGGACGATGTGCTTCGAGGTTTGGCCAATGATCTCGCCGTTGTAGCGCGGGCCGGGCCGTGCGATGTAGAGCCTCGCTTGCTCGCCCATGTGATCCTTCACAAGCTGCTTGGCCTGTTCAAAGCTGGCGGCACCGGCGTTGACGCGCAAGGGCGAGAAGCGCTGTAGCTCGGCCGCGTAGAGATCCCGCGCCCATGCCGGCACGTTGGCGCCCAGCTTGATGACTTCGCCTCGCTGCAAGCTGATGGCCAGCTTGTGAGGCTCGCCAAGTTTCGAGTTATCCAGTACATACGCGCGATCGGCCATGCGAACGGCTTCGCGGATGAGCGCCTGGTTTCGCACGTATCTTTCGCGAATCTTGTCCTCGGGCACGGGATGGCCACCACGTTCGACTCGCTGCTGTACGCGCAACACCGACAGCTCTGCGCTTCTGACGTGCACGTGATACACGTGCACGGCGTATCGGAGTTCCTTCGCGTCGCGCACGAGCTGAAGCTTGGATTCGTGCGAGAACGTGCTTTCCGTGATCAGGCTCTTGCGCGCCGCCATCAGCGCGCCGCGCCTTTCGTCGGCGAGCCGCTGGCCCTCCTGAGACTCCGGTAGGTTCTGTGCGGGGTGACCAAAGCGCTTCAGCGCTAGATCGTCAGCGTTGACAAACTCAAGGCCGGGGAAGCGAGGTTTGAGGGAGAGCTGATACAGCGTCGTCTTGCCGGCGCCGTTCGGGCCAGCGATCACGTGCATCACCGGCCGGTCCTCGTCCACGATGAGCGTCAGCCTTGCGCAGCTTCTGTCACACCACTGCCGCTGACCCGCACCACGTTCCCGCTGTCATCGACGCCTACCGCGCCCGCCTGCAAACCCAGTGCTGCGAAAGCGCGGATCTCGGCCGCCGACGGTTCGGCGAACAACTGATCGTGGAACAGCTCCCACTCATCGTCGGACAAGTCGTCCACATTCATGCGGCCTTCGAGGGCAGCACGCACGCGATCTGATGTGAATCCGGGCAGAGCTTCCAATGTTTGGCCCAACCGCGCCCAGTGTTCAACCTGGCCCGCAATCGAGCGCGACATCACGTTGCTTTCGCGTCGAGCGTCGTCCACAAGGTCGGTCGGCAGCTTGATCGACGACAGCTGGGCGCTCATGGCAACCTCACAACTTCAAGCAGGTAGCGCAATGCTACCCGGGACGGCAGTAGCAAACAAGCCTCGACAAGACCCGGGACGACGTGGGATGCACCAGCGCGGCCGCGCGCGCCATGCCATAGCCGACCAGACGGATGGAGCGATCAACGGCTCCTGTCTTCGCCAGGTGTGCGATCGGTGCGCTGTGAGCCTGGGGACGCCCTGCTGCGCTCTTCTTTCATCAGGCCATCGAGCATGTTGCGCACAGCAGCTGAGCGAGCAAGCGCGCGAGCCACCTCGTCCTTGTCGCCGGCCTGTAAGGCACGCAACATCGTCGTCACCTCTTGTTGGTCCGCCGCCGGCATGCTTCGCGCGGCCTCCCGCAGCCTGTCGACTGTCCGCGCGCTCGCTGGGTCCGCCGCTGCGGCGGGAAAAGCTAGAACAACCTCTTGCTCACCTGTTCCGCGTACGCCGGTTCCTCGGCCATGCGCTTGGCCAGTACGCACATCTTCGCCATCCATTCGTCCATCGAGGGCTCGGGGCGGTTGTCCTGCAGCTTGTCGCCAGGCAGCGTCTGGGAGTGTTGGACGTCGACGTTCGAGGGCGTCGGCAAGTCGTTGTCTGATTGCATCGCGGCCTCCTTCAGATCGCAGTGTTTCCAAATGGTCCCAGCCCACAAGAGTCCTGGCGTTTGTTCGCTCACGGTTGTCTTGGATGCGCAGGCTAACGCGGTCACCGAAGGCTTCTCGGACCTTCTGCAGCCCGATCGGAAGATTGCCTTGAATTTGCGCCATGAGATTGATGCTCGCGCCGCGCCCGTGATGTTCAAAGCGCTTGAGTGTGTTTTCGAGCGCTGTTTCCGGACGCACATGCACTGCGACGATCCTTGGCAGTAGTCCCGCGTCCAATGCTCTGCCGATCTTGTCCAGCGTTGTTTCTGGCCTTACGAGCTGACCTTCAAAGATGAGCCTGGTTCCCTTCGGGAACGAGGCGTCCGACTCCAGAATGGAGGTCGTTTTGCCGGCGCCGGGAATGCCGGTCACAAAAAGAGCGATTCTCGTGGCTGGATCGTCTAGCGCGAGCCGGCGATCGAAAAGCTCGGCCGACAGGACCGCTGCGCGGTTATGCACCGGTGCGTTGTAGCGGTTACGTGCTTCGCGCGACGCGCGAAACTCCTCGAACGTCTCTTTGAACAGATCCGCGCCGATGTAGCGGCCACCGTGCGACCGCGGATCGGCCAGGTAGGCACGGATAAAGCGCTCGGGGTCGCGCTCGACGGCGCTGGTCACCGCGTCTTGCACCGCTTGGCGATCAGGTTCGTCGAAGTACAGTCGGACGATTTTGTTCATGCCGCAGCCAAGCACCAGCGCGGCCAGCGACGACCAGTGGCCGATACGGCGTCCGGGGCAGCTGACCCCTCGCCAGGGAAGGGGCGTCGGTCTGGGGCCGTTCTGGCACGCCGTAACAGCACGTTTCTCCTTGCCGGACCCCCTTTCTTGCAAGCCGCGCCGTAGACGCTGGGAGGGGGGTGCCGCCCGTAGGGCGGGGGGAGGGCGTAGCCCTCCCACGGGGGGGTCGAGTCCGCGCGCGCAGCGCGGACAGGGGGGCGGCACGCCCCCGCGGACTTCTGAGCTGAATTTTGGCTCAGCTTTGTCCAGTCGTGGTGTGAGTTAGCAGAGGGGTTGGGGCAGTCCAGCGCCGTAGGCGCGCTGAACCCCGCCGCCGTTAGGCGGTGGGGCTGTTCAAAGTACCCCTGCGAAAACACGGATAAGACTTTGAAGGATAAGGAAGGGATAAAAGAATAGACCCACACGCACGCGACGCATTACGCCGTGAAATCAGGCGCTTAGGAAAGGCCACCCGCGACCTATTCCCCCTGCTCGATGCGTTGGATGATGCGTGTCGGAGCAGGTTATCCACAGTTTGCCGGAACATCAGCGAGTGTCGAGCACGCCCCGCGACCTATTCCCCCTGCCTTTCGCGCCAGCCGCGACCTATTCCCCCTGCCTGAGTAGCACGCGCGACCTATTCCCCCTGGCAGCCGCGACCTATTCCCCCTGCGCAGGCGGCACCGCGCGTGGTTTAGCCCGCCTGGTACGCGCCCGCGTCGTCTTTGGAGTCGCGTTGACGCCGGTTCGCGGCCTTCTGCTCGGCGGCGAACTCGGGGGTCGGGCAGATGGTGTAAGTCACGTCGTCGAGCCGGCCGCGCGCGCTGCAATGACGCATCTTGTCAATCGAGTGTATGACGCCGTGTTCCTGCAGCTCAGCCCAGGCTGCATCGAGCGCCGCGATCGCGTCGCGTTCGCGCTTGTAGCCGTTGAGCAACGCGCTATCGCGCCGGATCGTGCTGTAGCGCATGGCGAACGTGTTGAGCATTGCCGCCTGCGTGTATTTGAGGACCAGCTGGCTGATCAACCAGCGCGCCAGCTGCGTCTTGCCCTTCATGAGCCGCTGATAGTTGAACTGTCGATAGGCGACCTGATCGATTGCTCGCGTCACCAGCGGATGAAACTGCACGGCCCAGCGCGCATCGCGCTCCGCTTCGATGTCTTTGCGCCGCACGCCGGTCATGGCAGGAAAGTAGGTCGATCGTGCAAAGCCCTCGTCGCCATCACCGGCGCCGGCGCTGATCTCGATCGCGCTCAGGGACAGGATGTCCAATGCCTCGGTGAGCTCATCGAAGCGCAGGCTGTGGCCAGCGCGCGCGAGCTCTTGGCGCAGTTGGTGTAGTGAAAACCGCACTCCGCTCCGATACGTCTTGGCGTGAAAGAAGCCGGCCTGTTGTTCGGCCGCCATTTTGCGCAAGGCGTGCTCGACGAGTTCCTCGCGCGCGCTCGGGTAGTAGCTGACGCGCTTGCCTGCATTGCCTGGTGCTGGACGGCGTGTACCGCTGTGGCGCCGACGGTGTGCCAACCTTCGTCGAGGCGGGTGCCCCGACCGACGACCAGCTGCACGCGCTGCTGCAGACCGTCATCGCCCGGCTGATGACGCTGCTCACGCGCCGGGGCGTGCTGGTGGAAGACATGGGCCAGACCTGGCTGGCCGAGCCGCAAGCCGAAGGCGAAGAGGCACGCACGCTGCGACCGCTGCAGGCGGCGGCTGTGACGTATCGCATCGCCTTCGGGCCCCGCGCCGGGCAGAAGGTGCTGACCCTGCGAGGTGCAGTGCCGCGCGAGGCTACGGCGCGCCAGCCCCTGTGCGCCGACATCGACGGCTTCAGCCTGCACGCCGCGGTGCGAGTCGAGGCCCATGACCGCAAGCGGCTGGAACAGTTGTGCCGCACCATCACCCGGCCGGCGCTGTCGGACGAGCGGGTGCAGCTCAACGCGGCCGGGCAGGTGGAGCTGAAGCTCAAG
>JADCGX010000074.1 GCA_020248785.1 Burkholderiales bacterium
GACCATGCGGCTGCTTCGGCTGCCGCCCTACGCATCGGAGCTCAATCCGCAGGAGCACGTCTGGGACGAACTGCGCGAGAAAGAGTTTCCCAATCGCGTGTACGCCGACCTGCGAAGCGTCCGGGAACAACTCGAAGCGGGGCTGCCCAGGCTTGCGTCAAGCCATGAGACCCTGCGCAGCATCACGGAATGGCCGTGGATAAATAGGCTCAACTTGAACGCTCACTAGAAATAGCGTTGCACTCCGCCGGCCAGCACCCTCCCTCGGCACGGGCCTTGGGCGCAGTTCAGGACGGTAGGTACTGCGCCAGGCCGATTGCCGCGCGCACGTCCCTTGAAGCAATCCGCGCCTGCAGCCGCTCCTGATTGCTGGCCTCGAAGCGGCGGTCGTTCTCCTTGTGCCAAAGGTGCAGTAACCCCGTGGCAAAGGCGCCTTCCTTGCGGCGGATGCCGGCGTTGAGCAGGCGCACGGCCAGATCGGAGTCCTCGAAGCCCCAGCCCTCGTAGGCTTCGTCGAAACCGTTCACCGTCTCGAAGTCGCGCCGCCATAGGCCGAGGTTGCAGGTGCGCACGCGCTGCCAGCGGCGTGCCTGCAGCTTGCGCAGCGGACCGAGGCCCAGCCGCATGAGCGGCAGGCTGCGGTTGATCGCGCCCTCGCGCCGCGCAATCTCCCATTGGTCAAGCCGCCACTCGTGCAGCGGCCAGCGGTCGGCCAGCGCCCGGTGAGTGAAGGCTTCGGACAGGAGGATGCGGTTGCCCGCCACCATCCAGCCCGGCTCGGCCAGCGCGCGGTGCTGCGCGATGAAGTCCGGCCGCGCGATGCAATCGCCATCGATGAAGATGAGGTACTCGCCTTGCGCACGCGCGGCGGCGCGGTTGCGTGCGGCACCGGCGCGAAAGCCGCGATCTTCCTGCCAGACGTGCTCGGTCGGGACCGGCGAGTTGGCGGACGACGCTGTCACGACTGCGCGCGTATCGTCGCCTGAGCCGTCATCGGCCACCAGCACCTCGAAGCCGCGGTCGACCTGCGCCGATAGACCGTCGAGCACCGCGCGCAGCGCATCGGGCCGGTTGTAGGTGGTAACGACGAGCGAGATCAGCACGGGGGCAGGGCAGCGTGGCGCCGATGGTTCACTTGCGCGCCTGCTCGGCCAGGAGCATCGCCTTGACGTACTTGTAGTAGGCGCCTTCGGCATTGGACACCGCCAGCATGAAGCCTCGCCTACCCTCAAGGAAGCCTGCCTTGACGACGTAGGTGCGCATGAAGCTCCACAGGCCGTGCGCCACCGCGGTGACAAGTCCCGGGGCTGCGCCATGGTCGTACAGGGTCTGCGCACCCCAGGTCGAATACGTGTTGACCTTTCCCAGCACCTGCTCGACGTCGCGAAAACTTTCATGCATCAGCGGCTGGGTGAGCGTGCCGACGGATCCGTCGATGAGCGCGCGTTCATGCACCGCGCCTTCGTAGCGGGCCTTGGCCGTGCGCATGAGCCGCGTGACGTGATCGGGCCACCAGCCACCGTGACGCATGAACTGACCGCAATAGCTCGACAGCCGCGGCATACGATAGGCTGCGTGATGCCGGTCCTGCGCCGCGAGCAGCACCTGCTCACGCAGAAGATCGGGCACCCACTCGTCGGCATCGACCATCAGCGTCCACTCGCCGCGCGCCAATGCCAGCCCGCGGTTGCGCTGCACCGCGAAGCCCTGCCAGTCCACATGCAACTGGACGGTCGCGCCGCAGGCGCGGGCGAGTTCGACCGTGCGATCGGTGCTGCCGGAGTCGATCACCAGGATCTCGTCGCAGAAGGCGAGCGAACGCAGGCAGCGCTCGATGACGCGTTGTTCATCCTTGGTGATGACGATCGCCGAGAGTTTCATGGGCCGCTTGCTGTGCTGCCTGGAATGCCGAGGTCGGTAGACTGCCTGACGTGCCGCGCCTTGCTCTCACTTCATCCCGTTGCGACGCATGACGTCCGCCGCGCCCGTTGCCTAGCCTGCGCCGCGTGACGCGCCCGCGCCGGCCGTGAACGCGCTCGTCGACGCCGCGTTCGTGCTGTCAGTGCGCAGTTTTGCCGACCGCATCGCGCACATCCGGTCCGAGTTGGCGCGCAAGGCGATCAGGTTCGAGTTCGTGTTCGAGTACGACGCGAATGCTATCCCAGACGATGTGATCGACCAGCGCTTCGCGCCGTCGGACATGAAGCGCGCGCACCAGTCGCTCGTGCTCAAGCACATCCGCAGCTGGGAGCTGATGCGGGAGCGCAACCTGGCGCGCGTGCTGGTGCTGGAGGACGATGCGCTGCTCGCGCCCGACTTTGCGGTTGGCCTGGACGAGGCGCTGACTGAAGCACAGGAGCTGCAGCCCGGCTGGTGCCTGTACCTTGGCCGCGGCAACAACCAGCACACGGGCGCGCGTGGCGACCCCGCCTTGCTGTCCGGCGGTCTCCTGCCGGCCACCGACGCCCCGGTGTTCGACGGGGTGGCGGCCGAACGGCGGCTCGAGTACCTGTCCGCTCGCCGCATCACGCGGCCGGCTGACCCTAAAAGCCGCAGTTGACGGCTGCAAGACGCGCCAAGTCGCTGCCGCAATTGAACAATCCAGGGCTCTCCATTTAACTGGACCGCCATGGTCGACCGGCCGCTTTGCGGTCGAGGCTGACCGGCTTGCCGCGCGAGGAGGGTGGCGTC
>JADCGX010000075.1 GCA_020248785.1 Burkholderiales bacterium
CAAGCTGGCCCGGATGGTGTACTTCATGCTCACGCGCGGTGAAGCCTGCGTCGATCAGGGCCAGCAGCACGACGAAGAGCAGCAGCGCCAGCGCAGCATCGCAGCCCTCAAGCGACGAGCCGCCGCGCTCGGGTTCGCAGTCACGCCGACGCCCGTGCCGGCAGGGAAAACCCCCTCAACCGGTTTTGTTTCTCATGAGCAAGGCATCAAGGACGAAAAAGGCGAGTCACGGCCCGCGCGCGTCACTCCGGCTTCAGCACGATGCCCTGTCCGCCTTGCGTCGAAATGATGCGCGACAGGGACGCATAAAGTTCCGACCCATCGCGCGTGTCGCGCCAGCGTCCGTCGTTCAGCGCATAGTGAAAACCGCCGCTGCGGGCGGCGACCCACAGTTGCTGCATCGGCGTCTGGCTGTTGACGACGACCTTGCTGCGGTCCACGAGCTCCAGGGTGAGCACGTTGCCGCTGCGCTCGATCTCGATATCGGTCGCTTCACTCGCGTTGGCTTCCTCGATGGCCGCCTCGATCGCGTCGAGCGTGTGCTCGGCCAGGGCGATGAACTCGGTTTCGGTCATGCAGATGCTCGTGCTGATTCTCGTGCTGATGCTCGGTAGACTGGCAACAATATGCGTCGCTTGTTGTTCATTCTAGGGACCACCCTCGCCAGCGCCGTGCTGCTCGCCGGCTGCGGGCAGAAGGGGCCGCTGTTCGTCCCTGGCATTCCGCGCGAGGCGTCATGGCCGTATCCCGATCCACCTAAACGTCAGCCGCCACCACCCAAGGCGCCTGACATGCCGCCCACGTCCGACCCCGAACGATAACCAGCATGTCCTTCAACTCCCGCGCAGACGTCTTTCACGCGCGCCATGGCGACCTGCACTGCGAGGAGGTCGCGCTTGCCAGCATCGCGGCGCGCTTCGGCACCCCAACTTACGTCTATTCCAAAGCGGCGCTGCTCGCCGCCTACCGCGGTTATGCGCAGGCGCTGCAAGGCCGGCGCGCGCTGGTGTGCTACGCGATGAAGGCCAACCCGAACCTGGCGGTGCTCAACCTGCTGGCTCGCGAAGGCAGCGGCTTTGACATCGTCTCGGGCGGCGAACTGGCGCGTGCGCTTGCCGCCGGTGGTGACCCGGCCAAGGTGGTGTTCTCGGGTGTCGGCAAGAGCGAGGCCGAGATCGAGGCCGCGCTGAAGGCGGATATCCTGAGCTTTAACCTCGAGTCGATCGCGGAGCTGGAGACCGTTGAGCGCGTTGCCGCACGCCTGCGCAAGCGTGCGCCAGTGTCGGTACGCACCAACCCGGATGTCGACCCGAAGACGCACCCCTACATCACCACGGGGCTGAAATCCAACAAGTTCGGGGTGGCCTATGCCGACACGCTGGCGTTGTACCGCCGCGCGGCCGCCTCGCCGCACCTGACGGTGGTTGGCATCGATTGCCATATCGGCTCGCAGATCACCGAGGTGCGGCCGTACGTGGACGCGGCCGACCGCCTCCTTGATCTTGTCGATGCCCTCGAGCACGAGGGCGTCCACCTGCACCACATCGACTTCGGCGGGGGCCTGGGCATCGCCTACCGCGATGAGACGCCGCCGGCGCCGGAGGCGCTGATCCGCGCCCTGCTGGCACGCGTCGATGCGCGCGGCCATGGCAACAAGACGATCATGGTCGAACCGGGCCGCTCGATCATCGGGCGTGCCGGTGCGCTGCTCACGCGCGTGCTGCTGCTCAAGCACGGCGAGACAAAGAACTTCGCGATCGTCGATGCCGCGATGAACGACCTGATGCGGCCCGCGCTGTACCAGGCGTGGATGAACGTGAAGACCGTGCAGCCGGCCACAGCGGCCGAGGCGCGCTATGACATCGTCGGCCCGGTGTGCGAGTCGGGCGACTGGCTCGCGCGCGACCGCGACTTGGCCATTTCGCCCGGCGATCTGCTCGCCATCACGGATGCCGGTGCCTACGGCATGAGCATGGCCAGCAACTACAACACGCGCGGCCGCCCGGCCGAGGTCATCGTCGATGGCAGCACGGTGTACGTGGTGCGCCGCCGCGAGACGGTCGAAGCGCTTTTCGCGGGCGAGTCGCTGCTACCCTAGTTTTCTGCGGCGCGCGTTCCCAACCAGCGCCACACCCGAAAGCCTAGCAGCACGCCGATGACGGCCGCGTAGGCCATCACCTCGGAAAAGTCGTTCTTGCCGGCCTTGTGCCACCAGTAGTGCAGGATCGCCAGCAGCGCGATCAAGTACACGAGCCGGTGCAGCCGCTGCCAGGCGCGCCCACCGAGGCGGCGCACCATGCCGTTGGTCGACGTCACTGCGAGCGGAACGAGCAGCAGGAACGCCGCCATGCCGGCGGTGACGTAGGGCCGCTTCACCACCTCGGTCCACACCGCGGAAAAGTCGAAGGCTTGGTCGAGGCCCACGAAGGCCAGCATGTGCAGCGTGGCGTAGGCAAAGCAGATGAGGCCGAACATCCGCCGCAGGCGCACCAGCCAGGTCCAGCCAGTCAACTGCCGCAGCGGCGACACTGCAAGGGTCACACACAGCAGGACAAGCGTCCAGGTGCCGAGCGAGCGAATCACGAACTCAACCGGGTTGGCACCGAGGTCGTTGGTCGCGATCAAGACGACCAAACGCCCCAGCGGCAGCAGCGCCACGGCAAGCAGCACCCACCACAGGCGGTTGAAGGTCGCCGCCGGCAGCGCAGCCGGCAGGCCGGCAAAGGTGGACGTCGCTGCCACGCGATCCGCTCAGTAGTTCTTCCTCAGGTCCATGCCGGCATAGAGCTGCGCCACCTGCTCGCCGTAGCCGTTGAACACGAGCGTTGGCCGCCGCTTGGAGAACAGGCCATCCTCACCAAGCCGGCGCTCGGTGGCCTGGCTCCAGCGCGGGTGATCGACGGTCGGATTCACGTTGGAGTAAAAGCCGTACTCGTGGGGTGCGGATTCCTGCCAGCTGTTCACGGGCTGCTTCTCGACGAAACGAACGCGCACCAGGCTTTTCGCACTCTTGAAGCCGTACTTCCACGGCACCACGATGCGTAGCGGCGCGCCGTTCTGATGCGGCAGCACCTCGCCGTACAAACCAAAGGTGAGCAGCGTCAGCGGATGCAGCGCTTCGTCCATGCGCAGCCCTTCGGTGTACGGCCATTTGAGCACCGACGAGCGCAGCCCCGGCATTTGCTTGGGATCCGCCAGTGTCGTGAACTCGACGAACTTGGCGTTGCCGGTCGGCTCCACCGCCTTGATCAACGCCGCCAGAGGATAGCCGACCCAGGGCACCACCGCCGACCACGCTTCAACGCAACGCAGCCTGTACACGCGCTCTTCCACCGGCGCGAGCTTCAAAAGATCCTCGATGTCGAAGCGGCGCGGCTTGTTCACTTCGCCCTCGACCATCACGCTCCACGGGCGGGGCTTGAGAAACTTTGGCGCGTACTGGGGGGGGTCCTCCTTTTCTGTTCCGAACTCGTAGAAGTTGCAATACTCGGTCACCAGCTTATACGCGGTGGCTTTTTCCATCGTCGACAGCGGGCTGGGCTTGCCCGGCAGGCGCTGCGCGGCGGGCTTCTGCGCAAACGCCGGGCCGGCGCTGCCCAACACGCCCGCCGCAGCTGCCGCCTGCACCAGGTCACGGCGCCGACGCCAGACCCGCTCAGGGGTGATCTCGGAAGGGGCGATGGCGGCGGGCTGGCGGATCAGCATGATGGTCCCAGGTTGACTGTGATGGCACTTGGTCGTTTGACGCTGTCGGAGCTTACGGGTTGCATCCGGACGCGACGTACACTTGCGTCTTGCGCCGGACCGCCCACGCGGTCCCGGCGCTTTTTTTGCGCAGCGCTTGCCCGCCACAGCACGGAGGTCCCCGATGCACATCGAGCACGAGGTCAAGCTGGACTACAAGGATGTCCTGATCCGGCCCAAGCGCTCCACGCTGACATCCCGCTCGGACGTCGATATCTCGCGCGAACTGAAGTTCCGGCACGCGAAGGATGCCTACCAGGGCATCCCCATCATCGCGGCCAACATGGATACGGTCGGCACCACGGACATGGCGCGGGCCCTGGAAAGCTTTGGCCTGTCCACCGCCCTGCACAAGCACTACGGGGTCGACGAACTCGTGGCGTTTTTCCAGGCGCTGGAGCGCAAGTCAGCGGCGTTCCTGTCGATCGGCATCACGCGCAACGACGAAGACAAGCTGCGCCGCGTGATGGACGCGGCCGGCGGCCCCGGCAATCCACACCTGCGCTACCTGTGCATCGATGTGGCCAACGGCTACCACGAGAACTTCGCCACCTTCGTGGCAAAGATGCGTGCCGCGTACCCGGAGGTGGTGATCATGGCCGGCAACGTGGTCACCGGCGAAATGACCGAGGAACTCATCCTCTCCGGCGCGGATATCGTCAAGGTGGGCATCGGCCCGGGCTCGGTGTGCACGACACGCAAGATGACCGGCGTGGGGTACCCGCAGCTGTCCGCTGTCATCGAGTGTGCGGATGCTGCGCATGGCCTGGGCGGCCACATCTGCGCCGACGGCGGCTGCACCACGCCGGGGGACGTGGCCAAGGCCTACGGTGGTGGCGCGGACTTCGTCATGCTCGGAGGCATGCTGGCGGGACACGATGAGTCGGGCGGCGACGTGGTGACTCGTGACGGCGCGCAGTTCAAGCGCTTTTATGGCATGAGCAGCAAGGCCGCGATGGACCGCTACACCGGCGGCGTGGCCGAGTATCGCGCCGCCGAGGGCAAGGACGTGCTGGTGCCGCACCGCGGCCCGGTTGCCACCACCGTGCAGGAGATCCTCGGCGGCGTGCGCAGCGCCTGCACCTACGTCGGCGCACGTCGCCTGAAGGAACTCACCAAGCGCACCACGTTCATCCGGGTGACGCAGCAGGTGAACGAAGTATTCGGCAAGTCGTAGCGCTCGCGATGTACGCGATTGCCTCGCCGCTGCGCGGCGTTGGCAATCGCACGTGCATCACTCGCGATTAGTTTGTTCGCGGGGCGCGGCGCAGCCGGATCATCGCAAAAATGGGTCTCGCTTGCCGCGTTGCTCACGCTCGACGAACGGCGAGCGCCCGCGAGCTTTTTCTCGCTTGGCACCCGCCTGGAAGACCAGGCTACGTGCGGAGCTTGCGGATGACTTGGCAGCAGCCTCGCCAACGAGGCTAGGCGGTCCGACAGGGGACCAAGGCGCGGTCAAGCGACTCAGGAGCGCGACCGCGCCATAGTCGCCGCGAAGTAACACGCCAGCGGCGACCTGCTTCGACTTCGTCTGGCTCCGCCAGCGAAGTCGAACAAGATCTAGGGTCTGTTGACATTCAAGCGATCCAGCAAAAGGCAGCGGTCAGGCAGATGAAAGAGACGAAGCGCTCGGCCAGTTTGTCGTAGCGGGTGGCAATACGGCGGAAGTGCTTGAGGCGGCAGAACCAGCGCTCGATCCGGTTGCGACGGCGGTAAGACTCTTTGGAGTAGCGGCGTTGATGCAGGCGATTGCTCTTGGGTGGAATGACGGCGCGGGCGCCGATGTCCTTGATCCGAGCCAGCAGCGCATCGGCATCGTAGGCTTTGTCGCCGATGACGGCAGCCGGTCGCAAATCGCCCAGC
>JADCGX010000076.1 GCA_020248785.1 Burkholderiales bacterium
GCTGAAAAGGAAATGAAAAACCACCAACCGCCCGCTCTGCGCAGGCGGCCCTACACTGCATCCCCAATCAACAAATCGACGCGCTTCGCTACATCCACTGCCGTCCGCTCCAGGCTCATACCTGAATTGGAAAAGACTGGTTGCGCTCGCCGGACGTGCCGGGGGTCGTTGGGCGTCGGAACACAAGGCCGACGCACAAGACCTGACGCAACAGGCTCAAGCCGCCGGGGGGACAATCCAAGCTCGGGTCAAGCAGCAGGGAGATTGCGATGGGCAAGACGGAGATCGGCGGCGCGATGGCCGTGACGAGCATCGGGCACTACATCAATGGCGCGCGGATCGCCGCGACCAACGCATGCACGAGTGAGGTGTTCAACCCTGCGACCGGCGAGGTGACCGCGCTGGTGCGGCTCGCCGACGCCGCCATCGTGGACCGTGCCGTGCAAGCGGCGCGCACCGCCTTTGCCGCCTGGGCCGAGACCTCGGCGCTGAACCGTGCCCGCGTGATGTTCCGCTTCAAGGATCTCCTGGAGAAGAACCACGAAGCGCTCGCCAGGCTCATCACGCGTGAGCACGGCAAGGTCTTGTCGGACGCGCGTGGCGAAGTGCAGCGCGGCATCGAGGTCGTCGAGTTTGCCTGCAGCGCGCCGCAATTGCTGAAGACGCCGTTCTCGGAGAACGTCGGCGGCGGCATCGACAACTTCTCGTTGCGCCAGCCGCTCGGCGTGGTCGCGGGCATCACGCCGTTCAATTTCCCGGCGATGGTGCCGATGTGGATGTTTCCGCTGGCGCTGGTGTGCGGCAACACTTTCGTGCTCAAGCCCTCGGAGCGCGACCCATCGGCCAGCCTGCTGATCGCGGAGCTGCTCAAGCAGGCCGGGCTGCCCGACGGGGCGTTCAACGTCGTGCAGGGCGACAAGTTGGCGGTCGACGCACTGCTGCGGCATCCGCTGGTGGAAGCGGTGAGCTTCGTCGGCTCGACGCCGATCGCCGAATACATCCAGCGTGAGGCTGTGGCGCACGGCAAGCGTGTGCAGGCGCTGGGCGGCGCCAAGAACCACATGGTGGTGATGCCGGACGCGGATCTCGACCAGGCGGCCGACGCGCTGGTCGGCGCCGCCTACGGCTCCGCCGGCGAGCGCTGCATGGCGATCTCGGTCGGCGTGGCGGTGGGGTCGGTGGGCGATGCGCTCATCGAGAAGCTCGAGCCGCGCATCGCGCGCCTGCGCATCAAGGACGGCATGGAGCCCGACGCGGACATGGGGCCGGTCGTCACGGCCGCGCATCGCGCCAAGATCCTCGACTACATCGAGCAGGGCATCGCCGAGGGCGCTCAACTGGTGCTTGACGGCCGCAGGCACCTCGTCGCTGGCCGGGATAATGGCTTTTTCCTCGGCGCCACGCTGTTCGATCACGTGCGGCCGGACATGGTGGTGTATCGCGAGGAAATCTTCGGCCCGGTGCTGGTCATCGTGCGCGTGCCCGATCTGGCCGCCGCGCTCGCGCTGGTGAATGCGCACGAGTTCGGTAACGGCGTGGCCTGCTACACGACCGACGGCGGGGTGGCGCGGGAGTTTTCCCGCCGCGCGCAGGTCGGCATGGTCGGCATCAACGTGCCGATCCCCGTGCCCATGGCATTTCACTCGTTCGGCGGCTGGAAGCGCTCGCTGTTCGGCGATCATCACGCCTACGGCGAGGAGGGCGTGCGCTTTTACTCGCGCTACAAGAGCGTCATGCAGCGCTGGCCCGACGGTGGCGCCAGCAAGGGGCCGGAATTCATGATGCCGGTGAACAAGTAGCGCGCGATGCAACGGGCAGACGAAGCGCTCGTGGGTCACGACAATCTCGAGGAGTTCGATGACCCGCTGACCTACGACCTCGAAAACGGCGGCCATCCCGGCGAGGACTTGTATCTGGCGCAGGCTTTGCGCTGCGGCGGGCCGGTGCTCGATCTGGGCTGCGGCACGGGGCTCACCTCGATTCCGATCGCGCGCGCCGGCCTGTCGGTCGTGGGCATCGATCCGGCGCCGGCCATGCTGGCGCATGCGGCCCGCAAGTCCGTCGGGCTGCCGGCGCGCTGGCTGCAAGGTCGGGCGCAGGACTTCGCGCTGCCCGAGCGCTTCGCCTTCGCGCTCATGTCGGGCAACGCATGGCAGGCATTGCTCACCGAGGCCGACCAGTGCGCCGCATTGGACAATGTGCGCCGCCATCTGCTGCCCGGCGGCCGCTTCATGTTCGACACGCGCAACCCGGCCGGTTGGGATCTGGGAGATCACGCCGCGCCGCGTCCATGGTTCAATTACCGCAACGCGCTTGGGCAGGACGTGTGCTTTGCGGTGGCGCAGCGCTTCGACCCCGCAACCCGGCTGATGCACTGGCAAGTCCACCGCAGTTGGCACGACGGCGAGCGTGCACGCCGGACGGCAAGACGTGTCGTCTGCCGCTTTTCCAGTGCGTCCGAACTGGCCGTGCTGATGCAAGCGCACGGTTTCGAGGTCGAGTCACGCTGGGGCGACTGGGCCGGTGGCTCATGGCAGGCCGACAGCAGCAGTTTGATTCTGCTCGCTCGCGTGCGTCCCTGAAGTGTCGGCAAGGGCGCCGGCGCCGTGCGTTCGCGCGGGCACAATCCACGCCAGTACACGGCGCGCGAACGACGATGCGCGCTAAAGCGGAGGGTGGCTAAGGATGGAGGTTCGACGTAGCGTGCTGGTGGATCACTGCGCCGAGTGGATGTTCGACCTCATCGAAGCTGCCGAGCACTATCCGGCCTTCGTGCCCGGCTGCAGCGCGGCCGAGATCCTGGAACGCACCGACAGCGTCGTGGCCGCGCGCATCACAATGCGGCTCGCCGGCATTGCAGTCACCATGCAGACACGCAATCCGAAGCAACGCCCCACCTGGATGCTGATCGAGATGCAGCCAGGCGGCAACGGCCTGATGCGCCGCTTTCGCGGAGAGTGGCGCTTGACCCCGCTCAATGCGCGTGCCTGCCGCATCGATTTCACTCTAACCTATGAACTTGATGGCGCGGTGGCGCGCGTTGCGCAAGCCGCGTTCGATCGACTGGCGGACAAGCTGGTCGACGCCTTCGTGCAGCGCGCCGATCGCGTGCTTGGCGACACGACATCGAGCCTTGCACCCGCCGCTCCAGCGCCTGCCGCGCCCGCCCCACAATCCCCTGCCCCGACCGACGCCACCATGACCTCATCTTCCGCCAACCTCGCCGACGTTTTGCGTAGCACCAAGCTGGCCTCCGAACTTAGCGATGCCCAGGTCCAGACACTGGCGGGCGTCATGGAACTGAAGGACCTGAAGGAGGGCGAGGTGCTGGTGCGCGAGGGCGTGGCCGATGAGCACTTGTACGTGATCGTCAGCGGCGTGCTCGGCGTTGTGAAAAACGCGGGCGCCGCGGAGCAGGTGACGATGAACACGCTCTCGGCGGGCGACCTCGCCGGCGAGCTGTCGTGGCTCGACGGCGCCCAGCGCTACGCCTCGCTCGTGGCCATGGCGCCCACGCGCGTGATTGGGTTGGAGCGTGCGCAACTCGAGTCGCTCGTTGACAAGGACGCGCGGCTCATCTACCGCGTCATGCGCGCCATCGTCCGCTCCGTGCACCAGATCCAGTACCGCCTGTCGATGCAGCAGAGCGAACTGGCCAATTACATCTACAAGCAGCACGGGAAGTATTAGGGCTCTCTGGGGCCCGGTTCTCGGCCCCGCGTGACCTGCTGGGGTCGACTCGTTTTCGGTGCAATAAGTGACGGTACGGGAAGCCAGCAACGGCGCGGGGTCAGATCGGTAAGTTGTTGATCTAATTGGGATCGCTGTTCACTTTTGCGAGGTGTATCGAGCCTGGCCCACCGTAGTGAGGCGCGCGATGCAAGGCTGGCAGACGACGTACCCTGGCATGCGCGAGCTGCCACGCGACATCAGCGGCTTCGAGCTGCAGATCTTCTTCACCTTCAGCCCGGCTGAGCGAGCCCTGATCGACGCACGTCGTGGCGACGCCCACAAGCTCGGCTTGGCGCTGCACATCGGCTTCCTGCGCACGAGCGGCCGCTTGCTCGACGCGTTCCGGATCGTGCCGCCGGGACTGTGGCGTCACCTCGGCAACGCGCTGGGCGTGGATGCCCCGGAACTGGCCTCGCTGCGGGTGCTTTACGGCCGCGGCCGCACCTTGTTCGACCACCAGCAAGTCGCCTGAGAAGCCCTGGGGTTCCGCTGGATGAGCGAGCACCAGCGCCGCGCCCTCGTCAGGCTGCTGGGCGACGAGGTTTCGCGCTGCGCCGACCGAGACCAGTTGTTGGTGTTTGCGCGGCACTGGTTGTACGAGCGCCGCTTGCTGATCGTGCATGACCGCGCCATCCGCACCCTGATCGCCGCCGCATTGGTCCACCTCGAGGCCCAGACGGCGGCTCAGATTCGCGCCGAAGTGCAGCCTGGTGCCCTTGAGCGGTGGTGCCAGGCCATCGCCCAACCCCACACCACTGGCCAGGCCCGCCAGAGTTGGCTGTGGGCAGCGCCGGCCAAACACTCGGCACGGCAGATCAGCGAGGTGCTCGAACGCATCGACTGGTTGTATGGCCAGGAGGTTCACAAGTCACTGAGCAAGCTGCCCGACCTCCTGGTGCGGCGCTATGCCCGCCGCATGGCCTCCAGACCGCCCTCGGCCGGCGCCAAGATCAAGGAGCCGGCGCGCTCGGTGGAGGTGGCGTGCGTCCTGCGTTACTGCTTGCTCATCGCCACCGATCAGCTGATCCTGATGCTGCAGCGCCGTGTGGCCGATCTATGGCGTCAGGCATCCACCAGCCTGGGCGACACCGTGAACTGGGCTGAAATGTACCGGTCGCTGCTGGGCGAACTGGCGGGTCTGTGCGCCCAAGGCGCCGTCCCCGACACCGAACTGCGCGCCAGGCTGGCGGCCTTGCTGGCGGCGAGTCAGCAGCGTCGCCCACCCAGCCGCGCCTCCCTCGTGCGCGAGCAGCTGATCGAAGCGGTCCGCCCCGTGCGGTCATTGCTCTTGGCGATTGCCAAGCTGCCTTGGCAGGCCACGGGCGATCACCTCGCCATCCAGGCCTTGGCTACGCTGCGCGATCTGTACGCCCGTGGCGCCAGGACCTTGCCTGAATGACAACCACCGCGCAAGGTTTGGGCCCTGTGTGGAGCGCCACCATCGTCGGCGGCGACCGGGAACGGGCGTTTCGGGCGCTGGAAGTGGCCACGCTGTTTACGTTGCGCCGATCGGTGCGCAACGGCTCGGTGTGGATCGAGCACAGCTTGACCTTCCGCGGCCGGGAGCGCTTGTTCATCCCGGCCGAGCGCTGGCAGGCCGATGCCAAGCGCCACTACGCGCGACTGTCGCTGCCGGCCGAGCCGGCGCAGTTCCTGACGCCGCTGCTGGCGCGCGTTCTGGCTGGCGTGGACGCCGTGGCCCAAGCCGCCCGGTCCGGTGTGCTGCGCGTGGACGACGAACTGCATCTGCCGGCGCTGCCGGCCGACGACGAAGACCCCGAGGTCACCAAGCTGCGCGCCAAGCTCGATCACCGCATTGGCGAGGTGCAGTTGCCCGAGGTGATCCTGGCCGTTGACGCCCAGGTGCGCTTCAGCTGGATCATGCTGGGGCGCGAGCCGCGTTCGGCCGATGAGTTGCTGATGGCCTATGCCGGCATCCTGGCGCACGGCACCAGCCTGACGGCGGCCGAGTGCGCGCGCATGATGCCGCAGCTGTCGGCCACGAGCATCCGCCAGGCCATGCGCTGGGCCGGCGACGAACGCCGCCTTGGCATGGCCTGCCAGGCGGTGCTGGAGTTCATGCAGGGGCATGCCATCGCCACGACCCGGGGCCGCTCCGATCTGGCCTCCTCGGACATGATGAGCATGGAGACCACCAAGCGGGTGTGGCAGGCCCGGCTCGACCCGCGCCGCAACACGCCGTCCATCGGCATCTACTCCCATGTGCGCGACCGGTGGGGCATCTGCCACGCACAGCCGTTCGTACTCAATGAGCGGCAGGCGGGCGTGGCCATCGAAGGGGTGGTGCGGCAAGAACGCATCGAGACGTCGCAGCTGGCCGTGGACACGCACGGCTTTACCGACTTCGCGATGGCGCTGGCCCGCCTCCTGGGGTTCGATCTGTGCCCACGGCTGAAGGACCTGAAGCAGCGGCAACTCTACGTGCCGCGCGGCATGGAGGTACCGGCGGAGATCGCAACCGTGTGCGTGGCCAGCGTCGACACGTCGCTGGTCGAAGCGCACTGGGACGCCCAGGTGCATCTCACCGCATCGGTGATGAGCGGGCATGCCAGCGCGGTGGCGGCGCTGGCCCGGTTCGGCTCGGCCGCCAGGGGCGACCCGATCTACGAGGCCGGGGTGCAGCTCGGTCGCTTGCTGCGCACGGCCTTCCTGGCGGACTACTTCGTCAACGCTGGCTTCCGCCGGGAGCTGCGGCGCGTGCTCAACCGCGGCGAGGCGGTGAATGCGCTCAAGCGCGCGATCTACACCGGCCGCGTGAGCCCGGCGCAGGCCAAGCGACCTGACGAGATGCAAGCCGTGGCCGATGCGATGAGCTTGCTGGCCAACATCGTGATGGCTTGGAACGCGGCGCAGATGCAGGCCGTGCTGAACCGGTGGGCCAATCGGCGCCAGGTCATCCCGCCGGAGCTCATTGGCCGCGTCGCGCCGACCCGGCTGGAGGGCATCAACCTGCGGGGCGTCTTCCGCTTCCCCATCGAGCGCTAGGCCGATCAGCTCCTGCCGTCACAAACTGCAGCGAAAACAAGCGCCGCCGGCTGAAACCGACCTCGCAATGACGCCACCAAACGCGGGTTGAAGAGCGAACAGGAACACATGACAAATCAAAAACTTACCAATCCGACCCCGCGTCGTTGCTGGCTTCCCGTACCGTCACTTATTGCACCGAAAACGAGTCGACCCCCTTGCTGCGCGGCGCGCGTCGCGTTGCCCCTGCCTCGGTCCAGCCGGATCCTCGGATTTCGGCCATCCGTTTCGCCCGTGACTCGCCCGTGACCACCGTTGGCGGTGGAGAGGCGCGAGAGCGGCCTTGCCTTTGACCTAGACGGATGCCCGCGGCACCGTTCTTGCGCCCACCCCCGTGGCACCGGAAACGCCGCAGCCCCGCAGGCTGCGGTCGCGCAACGACCAAGACAATTGTTGTCGCGCTTACTTGACAATGCGTAGTGTCAGGAGGAAATTACAGCTAGGCGCCCCGATTCGGTGCTGCCTGAACCGTTCTTACGCGCTGCGATCGGCGCATTCACGCTCCCCAAAGGAGGGCCCATGTCAGAAATGAAGTCAGACCAAAAGGTGTGGCCCACCGGCCTGACCGAAGAGCAATCAGAAGAGATCCACCGCCACTTGATCCAGGGGACACAAATCTTCGGGTTCATCGCGGCGCTGGCGCATCTGCTTGCATACATCTACTCCCCGTGGCTCAAGTAAAGGCGAACCATCATGATCTACGGAAAACTCTGGCTGGTCGTCAAACCCACGGTCGGCATTCCTTTGTTCCTGGCGGCGGTGGCCGTCGGTTCGTTCGCAGTGCACGTCGCGCTGCTCACGAACACCACTTGGGTTAAGCGCTTTCTGAACGGCAAGGAGGCTGTCGTGGCAGTGGCCGATACAGCGGCACCTGCGGCGGCGGCACCGGCAGCCGCAGTCAAGAAGTAGCACTCGCGCGCAACCGCGTCAGTGCTGCGCGTGGGGGCTGGAGCGCGAGTCTCCGGCCCTGTTCGCGCTCGCGGGCGAGCGCCGGGCTTGCGGCCGGCGTCGCGTGCGCGCTGAAACGCACAAGCCTGACGCATCGAGCGTGAAGAATCGAGCGTGAAACCCCTGACGCGCTCCATCGTCGCGGGCTGGGTCAGCCTGGGGCCGCATTTCCTGCCGTTTGCGGATGCCGCGTCGGCGGAGCTGCCGCTGTCGCGCCTGTTGCGCCTGGCGCTGTTCCAGGTGTCGGTTGGCATGGCGCTCGTGCTCCTGGTGGGCACGCTCAATCGGGTAATGATCGTCGAGTTGCACGTGCCGGCCGCGCTGGTGGCCGTCATGCTCGCGCTGCCGCTCATGTATGCGCCGTTTCGCGCGCTGATCGGGCATCGCTCGGACACACATCGCTGTGCTCTCGGCTGGCGCCGGGTGCCATTCATCTGGATGGGTACGCTGCTGCAGTTCGGCGGGCTGGCCATCATGCCGTTCGCGCTGCTGGTGCTCTCTGGCGGCGGCGCGGCCGCGCAGTATCCAGGCTGGCTCGGCCAGGCGGGTGCTGCCGCGGCCTTCCTGCTGGTCGGCGCGGGGCTGCACACGACGCAGACAGCGGGCCTTGCCCTGGCCACCGATCTTGCTCCGGTGGAGCGGCAGCCGAAGGTCGTTGGCTTGATGTACGTGATGCTGCTGGTGGGCACGATTGTCAGTGCACTGCTGTTCGGCTGGCTGCTCGCGGAGTTCAGTCCCGCGCGGCTGGTGCAGGTGATCCAGGCTGCGGCCGTCGCCACCCTTGTCGTCAACTCGGTCGCGCTGTGGAAGCAGGAACGCATCGTCCTCGGCGGTGCGCCGCGTCCGGTCCGGCCCGACCCGACCTTCAGCGAGGCGTGGCAGCACTATCGGCAGAGCCGGCGCGCGCTGCTGCGGTTGGCGGCGATCGGTCTGGGCACGTTGGCCTTCTCGATGCAGGACGTGCTGCTCGAGCCCTACGGAGGTCACGTCCTGGGCATGAGCGTCGGGCAGACGACCTGGCTCACCGCAGCGCTGGCATCTGGCGGCTTGTTCGGCTTTGGCGTGGCTTCGGCTGTGCTCAGCCGCGGCTTCGACCCGGCGCGTATGGCCGGTGTTGGCGCGTGGGTCGGTCTGCCGGCCTTTGGCGCCGTCATCCTCGCCTCCGCGCTGCACTCTGTGCCGCTGTTCGTCCTGGGCGCGCTGCTGATTGGCGTGGGCGGCGGCCTATTTGGACACGGCACGCTCACCATGACCATGAGCCATGCGACGCGGGAGCGGACCGGGCTCGCGCTGGGCGTCTGGGGTGCGGTGCAGGCGACTGCCGCCGGACTTGGCATGGCCAGCGGGGGACTGCTGCGCGATGCCTTTGGCGCCATCGCCGAAAGCGGCCGCCTGGGCGCCGGACTGGCACAGCCGGCCACCGGGTATGCTTTTGTCTATGCGGTCGAGATCGTGCTGCTCATCGGCACGATCATCGTCATGCGTCAGCTGACGAGCGAGGGGGCACGCTCGCATGTTCCGCAGCTGCCGGCGATGGCCGCGCGGCTCGGCGGCGAGTAAGGCCAAAGGTCAGCACAAAGTTGCCGCACCACCATCAACCTACTGTTTGGAGTGCATCATGGAGGTTTATCAGATCCTCTTCTTGCTTTGGCTGATCGTGTTCGCGCTGTGGCTTCCTAAGCAGTTCAGCGAGGCCAACAGGCGGGCCGAAAAGAAGAAGTAGGGCTCACCACCAACAGCCGGGCGCAGCCCGGCTGTGCCTGCAAAGCGCCGGCCCTGCCGGCGCTTTGTTTTTTGCGCGACTCGAGCACGCGAGCGCACGAATCGCTGGTCAGCGGCCATCGGTGAGCGGCCATCGATCCGCGGTCGTCCATCGATGTGGCGTGGCTGCCTCGGCCGCCACAGCTGCTATCGGCCGCGCAGCAGGCCCCAGAGCTTCTCCGCGGCGGTGTCCACAAGCAGCGCGCTCATGACGGCGAAGTTGGCGGCAGTGATCACGCCGAGCAGCACCCCCGATAGCTGCACGCCAAAGTCCCAGCCAAACTTTGCCGCGACGGCCGCAGCGGCGGCGCTCGCAATCCACGCAGGCCAGCGACCGCGCCTGCGGTGGGGTTGAAGGCTGTTTTGGGTGCTGTCCATGAAGCGAGCTGAGAGCATCCCAGGCGCCTGGCGGCACCCGGCGTTCGCGGAGAAACGGTCTTGCGCTACGAGGTGAACGGCGGCGCCGAGAATTCGACGACTCCCAT
Source organism: Burkholderiales bacterium (assembly GCA_020248785.1). GTDB lineage: Bacteria > Pseudomonadota > Gammaproteobacteria > Burkholderiales > Burkholderiaceae_F > JALHMQ01. The sequence continues at coordinate 9,972 of JADCGX010000076.1, forward strand.
GGCGCTGCCGTTCGTTGACGATCTTGGAGCAGACGATGGCGATGCGCAAGCGAGATGATGATCTGGTGTTCCCCAACGCGGCGGGTATCGACGTGGGTGGCTCCAGCCACTGGGTGGCGGTGCCCA
>JADCGX010000077.1 GCA_020248785.1 Burkholderiales bacterium
ACCCTAGAAACCGCAGTTGACGGCCGCAAGGCGCACCAAGTCGCTGTCGCGACTGAACAATTTGAGCGGCGGTCGATCACTGGTTTGGAACTGCTCCGCAGTCGCGGGAATCACCCGGAAAGCCGCGCCAATACGCGATCTGCGCGGTTCCACAGCAATGACAACTGCGGTTTCTAGGTTCACCGTTGGCGCCGTCCTCGCCGACCGTCACACTGACCCCGCCGTTTGGTTTGGGGCTGCTGTTCTTCGACGATGTTGCTGCGCGTGTGGTCAAGGCCATCGTGCGTTGGGTCGCCAGCGAGCAGTTGCCATGGCGCGTGGTCGACGAAAGGCCCTTTCACGCCCTGCTGCTCGAGCGCGGCCCGCCCGCCAGCGATCCGCGACACCTGGCTGTGTTCCGGCTGGCCGCCGATGCCAAACTCCTGGTGGCGCGTCCGCACGGCGACAGCATGCCGCCCATGACGATACGCAAGCCGCTGCAACTCATGCACCTGCGCATCGTGCTCGAGAGTGCGGCCTCCAGCCTGATCCCGGAGTACGTCGCACGTATGTCACCGCGGACCGTCTCGCACGGGGCCTCGCGCCGGGCGCAGCCCGACTGGCCGCGGGAAGAGAAGCCGCGCACTCGCGTGTGAGCGTTCGCGGTGCGCGTGACCGCCTAAGCACGCACGTGCGCCGCCCGCGATGCGTAGGTTCCAATTGGTCAGTCCCGGGCGCCCGCAGTTCGCGCCCGCTGCGCCGATTTGCGCCTCACCGCGGCGGGACGGACGGTCGCCGAGCCACAGGACGTCGAACAATGCGCTGCGCGCTTGGCGCGCGCAAACCGGTTTCGCGCGTCGGCGGTCAGTTGTCGCGTACCGCGCGGCGGCGGCGTCGGACTGTGTCCTTGTGAACTCTGGCCGGCCCTAGCGATCCAGCGCCGCCCTGATCTGATCTCTTGTCGCGCGCGCTGTCTTGGCCGCGGCCTCGGCGAAGTCTTCGTCGGCGCTTGCATAGAGAACGGCGCGCGAGGAATTGATCAGCATGCCGGTGCCGTTGGCTGTGCGGCCGGCTTGAACCGTGGCGTCGACATCGCCTCCCTGGGCGCCGATACCCGGCACCAACAGCGGCATGTCTCCAACGAGCGCGCGTACACGGGCAAGTTCGGCCGGGTAGGTGGCGCCGACCACCAGGCCCAACTGGCCCGTTGTGTTCCACTCGCTGCTGACCAAGCGGGCCACGCGCTCGTACAGGCGCTCGCCGCCGACGTCCAGGTTCTGCAAGGCGTCGCCGCCGCTGTTGCTGGTGCGGCAAAGCACGAAGGCACCTCGGCCAGGGTAGGCAAGATAGGGCGCGATCGCGTCGAGTCCCTGATAGGGTTGCAGCGTCACGGCGTCGGCCTGGTAGCGCTCGAACACTTCGCGTGCGTACTGCTCGCTGGTGGCGCCCACGTCGCCGCGCTTCGCATCGAGCACGACCGGCACGTCCGGGTGCACGCGGTGCAAGTGCGAGATCAGGCTCTGAAGCTGCTCTTCGGCCCGGTTGGCGGCAAAGTACGCGATCTGCGGCTTGAAAGCGCAGGCGTATTCGGCCGTGGCATCTGCGATTGCCGCGCAGAAGGCAAAGATCGCGTCGTTCCGCTCGCGCAGGTGGGCGGGAAAGCGTCTTGGGTCGGGGTCGAGGCCGACACAAAGCAGACTGTCGGCGGCGCTCCAACGCTGTCGGAGCTTCTGTGTGAAGGTGGTCATGCCACCATTTTAAGAGGGGACCCATCTACACCGGGCAGCCTTGAAGCCTGCTGGGGACAACCGCGCCGCGCGGATCGATCCAGCGCGCTCCATGCGTTGGCGTGTTGCAGTGACGCCAACCGCAGGAGTCGGCGGCGATCAGTGCGGTCGTCATGCTCACGGCGGGCGCCGGCCAGCCGGCTCGGGTCCTGCCCCCGGGGGACCGTGAAGACAGCCTTGCGTGTCGGGTGTCGGCGCTCGCCGAGGGAGCACAGCGCCGCCCCGCACCAAGCCACCGCGCAGAATGCTTGCTGGCGCTAACCTCGGCGGTCTTTGCCGACGACCTTGACCCGCTACAGAGTGCCGCCATGGCCACCAGCCTGTTTGCCCTGCTCGACGACATCACGACGATCCTGGACGACGTCGCCACCCTGACCAAGGTCGCGACCAAGAAGACGGCCGGGGTGCTGGGCGACGATCTGGCGCTGAATGCGCAGCAGGTGACCGGCCTGAAGGCCGATCGGGAGCTACCGGTGGTGTGGGCGGTGGCCAAGGGCTCGCTGCTGAACAAAGCGATCCTGGTTCCGGCGGCGCTGGTGATCAGCGCCATCGCGCCCGGGGCCATCACGCCGCTGCTCATGGCTGGGGGTCTTTACCTATGCTACGAAGGTGCCGAGAAGGTGCTGCATCGACTGATCCACTCCAAGGAAGAAGTCGCCGAGCGCTCCGCCCGGCTGCGCGAGGCGGTGATCGACCCGACCGTGGACCTCGTTGCGCTTGAAAAGGACAAGATCAAGGGCGCCATTCGCACCGACTTCATCCTGTCGGCCGAGATCATCGTGATCACGCTTGGCGCGGTGGCGCAGGCGCCCCAGATGACGCAGATCGCCGTGCTCGTGGGCATCGCGCTGCTGATGACGGTGGGTGTCTACGGCTTGGTCGCGGGCATCGTGAAGCTCGACGACCTGGGCCTCTATCTGACGCAGCGCGGCGGCGGCGCCGCAACTGTGGGCCGGGGCGTCGTTCTCGCCACCCCCTGGCTGATGAAGGGACTGTCGATCGCGGGCACCGCGGCGATGTTCCTGGTCGGCGGCAGCATTCTCGTGCACGGCGTGCCACCGCTGCATCACGCAGTGCAGGCCATGTTCGCGGGCAGTGCCGGCACGGTCGGCACGCTGGGCGCCATGCTGATCGATGCCCTCGTCGGCCTGGTGGCAGGCTCTCTCGTGGTCGCCGTGCTCAGCGCGGTGAAGCGCCTGCGCACCAGCACCCGCGCCGCCGGCGCCTGATGCGCAAGGTCGCCAAGCACCGAGTTGCAGGGCCGAGCGGCCAGCGCCGTCGGCGCCGCAACCCCGGGCGTTATTCCTTCGTCGTCGTGCGCGTGCCGCGCTTGACGTCCTATTTGACACCGCCGACGGTGCTGCGCAGCTTGCCGACGTTCTTGTCGACGCGACCCTCGGCCTCCATCGCGCGATCGCCGGTGGCCTTGCCTGCGACCTCCTTGATCTTGCCTGTCGCCTGTTCGATACGACCCTTCACTTGATCCTTGTTCATGAACGCTCCCGGGCTCGGTTGTGCATCACGCGATGCGCGGCGCACTGGCGGCAAACGTGGTGCCCCGGCCGAGCACGCGTCGACGCGATCTGGCCCGTGCCAGCACGACGCGGGCGCGCGGCAGCGTCGGCAGCGCAGGCGGCAGCGCAAACAACCGTGCAACCAACAACGCAATCGACAGACGTGGATCGGACAGGACAAGGCCCGGCGGCGGCCCGTAACATCGCCTACCGAAGCGAGGGGATCACATGCAACGACGACGATGGCTGTTGGCCGCGCTGGCTGCGGCGGTCGGCGGCGCGAGCAACGCGCAAACGACCAGCGAACTGCCGATCTTCGACGCGCACGTGCATTACTCGCACGACGCGTGGGAAAACGTACCGCCTGAGGTCGCGCTCGCGCTGGTGCGGCGGGCGGGTGTCAAGCGCGTGCTGGTGTCGAGCAGCAACGACGATGGACAGCAGAAGCTGGTTCGGCTTGCGCCCGAGGTGTTCCTGCCCTCGCTGCGGCCGTATCGCCAGCGCGGCGACCAGAACGGCTGGTGGCGCGACCCGGGCATCGTGCCGTACCTGGAAGAGCGGCTGGCCAGGTACCGCTATGTCGCCATCGGCGAGTTCCACATCTTTGGCGCCGATGTCGACCTGCCCGTACCGCGCCGGATGATCGAGCTGGCGCGGCAGCACAACCTGGTGCTGCATTCGCACTCCGACGCCGACGCCATCGAGCGCCAGTTCGCGCAGTGGCCGCAGGCCCGCATCCTGTGGGCGCATGCCGGGTTCGACAGTCCCGAGCGCGTGCGCGCCATGGTGCGCAAGTACCCGCGGCTCTGGTGCGATCTGGCCTTCCGTACCGACTTCGCGCCCGAGGCGCGGCTCGATTCCGAGTGGAAAAAGCTGCTGCTGGAGTTTCCGGACCGCTTTCTGGTGGGCACCGACACCTTCACGCCCGAGCGCTGGCCGTACATCGTCGAGCACGCGCGCTGGTCTCGGCTCTGGCTGGCCGAGTTGCCGCGCGCAGCGGCCGAGAAAATCGCCTGGCGCAACGGCGAGGCACTCTTCGCCGCGGCGGCACGCGCCGGCTCGGCGCAGACCGCGGCGAGCCGGCAATGATGCGTCCTCGATCGCACTCTGCATCGTCGCTGGGACCGTTGCTGCTCACGCTGCTGCTGGCGGCGGGCGCGGAAACGGCCAGCGCGCAGTTGCAACCAGCACCGCGGCCAGCCGCCACCCCCACGACCACGCCGTGCGATCCGCATTTCAGCAATCCGCAATTCCGACGGCTCGAGGCGCACACCATCTCTGGCACCCGCTACGCGCTGGCCTGGATCGCGCAACCGGAAGTGCGCGTGAGCGAGTTCTTCTCGCTCGAGGTTGCCGTGTGCGCGGCCGCCGGCCAGCCGCAGGCGCGCACCCTGCGCGTGGAGGCGACCATGCCCGAGCACCAGCACGGCATGAACTACCGCGCCAGCGTGCGGCCGCGCGGTCCCGGTCGATTCGTCGCCGAAGGCATGCTGCTGCACATGCCGGGGCGGTGGCAGTTCAGCTTCGAAATCAATGTTGGCGCCCAGCGCGAAGTGCTGACCGGCGACCTGCAGGTCGACTGATGCGCGCGTGGCGCGCGTTGCTGGCCCTGACCACGCTCGGCACCGTGGCTTGTGTCGCTCCTGTGCGCGCAAGCGCGCAGTTTGAGCACGCGGCGCAGCCGAGCGCAGCGGCCCTCACGGTCAGCGTGGAAGAGCGCAGGCGCCTGCTGGCGCACGGCCCTTGGCCGGTCGCCTTTCGACCCGATCCGAGCAACCGTGTCTCCGGCAACCCGGCGGCCATCGAGCTTGGCCGACGCCTGTTTGCCGACGCGCGGCTGTCGGGCTCGGGCAAGGTCGCCTGCGTCAGCTGCCATCAGCCTGCACTGCGGTTCAGCGACGACCGACCGCGCGCCATGGGCATCGCCGAGGTTGAGCGCAACACACCGACGCTGATCGACGTGCGGCTGCAGCGCTGGTTCGGCTGGGGCGGCGCCAGTGACAGCCTGTGGCTGGCGAGCCTGCGGCCACTGCTCGATCCGCGCGAGATGGAAACGAGCCCGCACAAGCTGCGCCGGCTGCTCGCGGAGGACCCGCAACTGCGTGCCTGCTATCGCCGCGCGTTCGGTGCCATGCCCGAGGACAGCAAGCAACCGCTGGTGGACGTGGGCAAGGCGCTGGCCGCCTTCATCGCGACGATGGCCAGTGGCCGCAGCGCCTTCGACGACTTTCGCGATGCGCTGGAGCGCGACGACGCGGCGGCCATTGCACGCTATCCGGCGGCGGCCGCGCGTGGCGCCAGGCTCTTTGTCGGCCGCGCCAACTGCTTCGTGTGCCACAGCGGGCCCAACTTCACCAATGGCGAGTTTCACGACATCGGCGTGCCCTACTTTCTCGCCCCGGGCGTGGTCGACAGCGGACGGCATGGCGGCCTCGAAGCGGTGCGCGCGAGCGAATTCAACCGTCTGTCCCGCTTTGCCGACGATGGTGGCGCCAGCGGCATCGCCACGCGTCAGGTGCGGCTGGAGCATCGCCACTGGGGTCAGTTCCGCGTGCCCAGCCTGCGCAACCTCGCGCTGACCGCGCCCTACATGCACAACGGCAGCGTGGCGAGCCTGCGCGACGTGCTGCGCCACTATTCCGACTTCAACGTGGAGCGCGTGCATGCCGACGGCGAGCGCCTGCTGCGGCCGCTCAAGCTGAGCGACGGCGAGATCGACGATTTGCTTGCGTTCATGGAGTCGCTGAGCGCGGGCGTAGTCAGCGTGGCCCCAGCGGACGAGACCGCGTGCCGCTGAGACGCGTGGCCTCGGCTGGTGCGTGCGGGTCAGTCCGACTCACGCATGGCCAGCATGAAGTCGGCCCGTACTTTGGCCGTCGTCTTGGGCACGGTATGGCCATGTGCTGCCGCTGCGTAGCGCGGTCGTCTTGCCCGCCCCCGGGTCACCGGCGAGAACAATGCGCCGGGGTCGCCACGAATAAGAGCCCTGGATACCGGTCAGTTCGCCGCTTTCGCCCGCACGCGCGCAGGCGGTTGCAGGCGTGCCACGCGCTGAGCCAAGGCCCTGCAAGTCAATGACTTAGCGCCTGCCGTTCACGCACTGTCGCACGATCCTTCGTTCATCTCCGGCGTCTGCTCATCCGTCAAGATGTCGATGCGGGACTACGACAGTGCCAACCTGCTTCGTACCATGCGCGGACGTCTTGTTCATGCCTTCGATCGACAACACGCTCAAGCAGCCCGTGCCGCGAACCGTCTGCCTCCTCCTTCTACTCGCCGCTGCCCTGTCGGGTTGTGCCACCGTCACGGGCGAGCCAACGCAGGACCTGACGATCATGACGATCGATGCGCAGGGCCAGCCGGTCGAAGGTTTGCGCTGCGTGGCGACCAATGGCCGCAACACCTGGGTCGGCAATTCGCCCATGCACGGCCTGCAGGTGCGTCGCTCGGCCACTGACCTAGAGATCGAGTGCCGCCGCGGGACGCAAGAGGCACGCGGCACCGCAGTTTCGCGTGGTGGGCTGCGCGGCACCGGTGCCCTGCTGATGCCCGGCGGCACGGCCATGGTTGCGGTCGACCACCTCAGCGGCTATCGCTACAGCTATCCGCTGCTTCTCAAGCTGCGGCTGGACGAGCATCTCGTGTTCGACGCCAGCAACGAGATCGCCGGCCGCCCTGCACTCGGCGTCAGCGCAGAGTCGCGCTAGGCGGAGGAGCGGCCCGGCCGCCTGCGTGCCTCAGAGCCCGAGCGCGCCGCCCGCGATGCGCATCTGCGTTAAGGTGCGCAAGTGACCACAGCCCCCTTACTTCGCGCCGAACTTGCGCAGGCTTTCGCGGCGACCGCGCTGTCCAATGTCCAGGCGGTCTATCCGTTTCATCTGGTTCACTTTGCACGCAACGCCGAAGATCTTGTCTCGCCTGAGCAGCTGCATCCGGCGTTCTTCGGCAGCTACGACTGGCACTCCTGCGTACACATGCACTGGACGCTGGTGCGCCTATGGGCGCTTGCATCCGATCTTAAGGCCCGCCCGCAGGTCGAGGCTCATCTGACCGCTCGTCTGACCCGGGAACGCATCGCCGGCGAACTGCACTACTTTCTGCCGCGCGCGTCCTTCGAGCGCCCCTACGGCTGGGGCTGGCTTCTGGCGCTGCATGCGGCGCTCGTTCGCACTGCCACAACAGCCCCGCACGCGGCCACCTGGCGCGATGCGGTCGCGCCGCTGGCGGACCTGCTGGCCACGCGCTGCATCGAGTTTCTTCCGCGCAGCGTCTACCCGGTGCGCGCCGGCACCCACGGCAACACGGCCTTTGCCCTCGTGCTCATGCTCGACTGGGCGGTGCTGACCCAGCACCCGGCGCTGCGCGGCGCAATCGTGGAGCGAGCGCAACGCTGGTTCGGCAGCGATCGCCGCTACCCGGCGCACTTCGAGCCCAGTGGCGATGACTTCCTGTCCGGCGGCCTGTGCGAGGCGCTGCTGATGCAGCGCGTGCTGGACGCGTGCGACTGGGTCGACTGGTGGGAGGCCTTCGCGCCCGACGCCGCGAGTCTTGCCACCTGGCTAACTCCAGTGCAGGTGTCCGATGCCACGGACCCGAAGATCGTGCATCTGCATGGCCTCAACCTTTCACGCGCCTGGTGCTGGCGCGCACTGGCGCCTCATCTGCCGGCGGTCCTGCAGCCCGCGGCCCAGGTCGCGGTCGACGCGCACCTGGCCGTCTCGCTGCGGGCGGCAACCGCCGGACACTACGTCGGAACGCACTGGTTGGCGTCGTTTGCGCTGCTGGCACTCGGCTTTGGGGGCCTTGGAGGACTTGGGGACTCGGCGCGCTAGCACTGCGACCTTGCTGGCACAGTGAGGTCGCGGCGCTGCGTGGGCACGCGCCGACGGCAGCCGGTCCTCCGACCCTGCCTGTTTGGTGCTGCGCACCCCTGTGCTTGATGGCCATCAAGCGGGGCAGGCGCTGCGCTGCTGTGATCGGTCCTCGAGCATCGCGGCAGTGGAGAACACCATGACACAGGATTTCGACCTCGTGGTCATCGGCTCGGGCATCGGTGGGCTGGGCGCCGCGGCTGCCCTGGCCAACCTCGGCAAGCGCGTGCTGGTGCTGGAGCGCCACTGGCAGCCCGGCGGCCTGACGCAGACCTTCGAGCGAGCCGGCTTTCAGTTCAATGTTGGTGTGCACTATCTGGGCGGCTTCGGTCCGGGCCAGTCCAACCGCAGGATCTTCGACCTCCTGGCGGGCGGGCGGATCGCGATGGCGCCCATTGCCGGCGTGTACGACCGCGTGTTCTTTCCAGACTTCAATCTGCCATTCACGCCGCCGTGCAGCGAGCTGCAACGCGCACTGAAAGGCGCGTTTCCGGCCGAGACCGCGGGCATCGACCGCTACTTCGAGTGTCTCGATGCGGCGAGCAATGCGCTCGGCGCGCTGTTCATGACGCACAGCGCGCCGGCGCTCATCGCCAAGCCGCTGGCCTTCATCGAGCGCCGCGCCATTGCACGCTGGGTCGAGCGCACCACTTGGGACGTGGTGCGCGAATGCACCAACGATCCGAGGCTACAGGCGGTGCTGTGCGCGCAGTGGGGCGACTACGGCAGTCGGCCGCTGGAGGGCTCGTTCGCCGCGCACGCGCAGGTGATGTCGCACTACCTCGATGGCGCCTGGTATCCGGTCGGCGGTTCGGCCAGCTTTGCGCGCGAACTGGGGCGCACGATCGAAGCGGCCGGCGGCGAAGTCCGCACCAACGCCGAGGTGGTGGGCATTGATGTGGACACTGGCGCGGTGCGCGGACTGCGGCTGCGCGAAGGCAGGCCGATGAGCGTCCGCTGCGTCATTTCGGACACCGGCGCGCACAACACGCTTCGCCTTTTGCCGTCGGCCGAAATCGACTACAGCTGGGCGCAGGATGCACTGTCGATCGAGCCCTCGCTCGGCTTCGTCGGCCTGTACGTCGGGCTCGAAGGCGACATTGCCGCACTTGGCGCCGATACCGCCAACACCTGGCTCTACGAGAGCTGGGACGTGAACCGGCTCTGGCGCGACCCGTTTACGGAGGCCACCGCGCCGGCGTTGTTCGTCTCGTTCCCATCGCTGCGCGATCCCGCGCACGCGCCGGGATCGCAGCAGCGCCACACGTGTGAGGTCGTGGCGCTCGTGGACTGGAGCGTGTTTGGCCAGTGGGACCGCTCGGACGACGACGGTGGCATGAAGCGCGGCTCGGTCGCCGCGGTGCGCAGCGAGGGCTATCTCGCCTTCAAGGACCTGCTCCAGCGCAACCTGCTCGCGCAGTTTGGCCGCCACTTTCCCAAGCTCGCGCCGCTGGTGCGCGTGGCGGAACTGTCCACGCCCCTGTCGGTGGCCACGTTCACTGGCGCCGAACACGGCGCGATGTACGGGCTGGCGACCACCCCCGCGCGCTTCCTGTCGCAGGCGCTGCGCCCGCGCACGCCCGTGCGCGGCCTGTACCTCGCCGGGCAGGACGCGTGCATGCCAGGCGTCACCGGCGCACTGATGGGCGGCCTGATGGCCGCGGCGAGCGTGGACGCCAGAGTGTGGAAGCTCTTGCGCTAGCGGTGTGGTCGCCAGTCCTCGCTACCATTGGCCCCGGAGACGTGCGCCAACCGCACGGAGGACAGGCAAGTCATGGAACTCGTGAAGGGCGTGGCGGCCACGCTCGCGCTCGTACTCAATACACTGCTCGGCTTCACGCTCATGATGCCGGTCGCGCTGGTCAAGCTGCTCGTTCCCTGGCACCCGGTGCGCGCGCTGTGCGACCGCTGGCTCAATGCCGTGGCCACCGGCTGGATCGCGGTGAACAACGCCTGGATCGCGGCGGTGGGCCACGCGCGCTGGGACGTTGAGGGGCTGGAAGACCTGCGGCCCGATGGCTGGTACCTGCTGGCAAGCAATCACCAGAGCTGGGTCGACATTCTAGTCCTGCAGCGCGTGTTCTCGCGTCGCATCCCGCTCCTGAAGTTCTTCCTCAAGAAGGAACTGATCTGGGTACCCGTCATCGGCCTGGCCTGGTGGGCGCTCGATTTTCCCTTCATGCAGCGGCGCGGCGGCGCGCGCGGCGCCGAGGACCTCGCACGCGCGCGCAAGGCCTGCGAGAAGTTCCGCCGCGTGCCCACCACGGTCATCAACTTCCTCGAAGGCACCCGCTTCACGCGCGACAAGCATCGCGAGCAGGGCTCTCCGTTCACGCATCTGCTCAAGCCCAAGGTCGGCGGCATCGCCACGGCAATGTCCACGCTCGGCGACCGCTTTGAGACGCTGCTCGACGTGACCATTGCCTACCCGGACGGTCCGCCGACGTTCTGGCAATTGCTCTCTGGCCGCCTACAGCACGTGATCGTGCGCGTGTCCGCAGTGCCGATCCCGCATGAGTTCACCGTGGGCGACTACAGCGCCGATCCCGCGCACCGCCAGCGCATCCAACAGTGGATCAACGCGCTGTGGTCCGAGAAGGACGCGCTGCTCGGGCGGCTGTTGCCGGCGAGTTGACGATCAGTAGCGCCAGAAGAGCTCGACCATGTGAAAATCAGCTCCGATGGTATCCCCATAGATGCCGGCGTCCGAGTAGTGCATGAAGCGGTAGCCGATGCCCAGGCGCCGCGTGAGCGGGGCACTGAGGCCGGCGGTGAGCGCGAACTGCGCGTGACCGCCGAAGTCTTGTTGCGCGTAGGTGTGCCGGCTGAGCAGTGCAAGCCCGGCGCCGAGGTCGAAGTTCCAGGCGGCATCCACGCTGCCGAAGGCCAGCGTGGGCAGCAGCGACAGCACGAGCGCGCGATCCTCTGCGCCTTGCATCACCCCCGCGCCGCAGAGCAAGCGAGTTTCCACGCCCAAGCCGCTGACCTCGTAGCGACGCAGCCAGGGCAGGCGCGCATTCACCCACACATCCCATTGCCGGAACGCCTCCGGCTGCTCGCGCCCGATCACGCGCTCGCCGCCGACGCGAGCGCGTACGCCGGCATGCACGAGATCAAACCCGGCGAACCGCGGCGCCGCGCCGGGCACCTGCGCCTGCGCCGTCGCCGTAAGCGCAACGAAACCGCTTGCGGCCAGTGCCTTCGCAGTCTGCAGCAAGTTCATCGGCCCGCTCGGGTCACTGGACGGGCTCGATCCGCACGATGCCGCCGTTGGGCAGATCCGTGAGCAGGTAGACCAAGCCGTCCGGACCCACGCGCACATCGCGCACGCGGCCGATCGAGCCGGTGAGCATCATCTCCTCGTCGATCGCCCTTTCGCCGTCGAGGCGCACGCGCATCACGCCCTGCCCACGCAGCGCACCCATCAGGACGTCACCACGCCACTTGGGAAAGCGCTCGCCGGTGTAAAACGCCATGCCTGATGGCGAGAAGCCTGAGGGCCAGTGCTTGACCGGCTGCGCCATGCCGGCCTTGGTCGTGCCTTCGCCGATCTTGGTGCCCGTGACGTAGTTCACGCCGTAAGTGATGACCGGCCAACCGTAGTTGGTGCCGGCCTTGATGACGTTCAGTTCGTCGCCGCCCTGCGGGCCGTGCTCATGGGCCCACAGGACGCCCGTTTGCGGGTGTAGCGCCGCGCCCTGCACGTTGCGATTGCCGAGCGAGAAAATCTCGGCCCGCGCCTTCGGATCGTTGAGGAACGGATTGCCCGGCGCCGGCTTGCCGTCGTCGGTCAGCCGCAGGATCTTGCCGGCGTGGTCATCGAGCGCTTGCGCGCGCTGCATCTCGCCACGGTCGCCAAGGGTTACGTACAGCGTGACCGGCTGGCCCTGCTTGGCATCGAATACGATGCGTGAACCGAAGTGATGGCTGCGGTCGGTCTTCGCCGCCATGCGAAATAGCACCTCGACCTGCTCCATGCGCTGCGCGCCCGGCGTGCCGGCGAGCTTGCCACGCGCGAGCTCGGTGCCGTTGCGACCCTCGGCATCGCGCTGCGAGTAGGTCCAGTAGACCCAGCCGTTGGCGGCGTAGTCCGGATGCAGCGCCACGTCGAGCAGGCCGCCCTGGCCTTGCGCATCGACCCTGGGCAGCCCAGCGACCGGCGTTGAGTCGAGCTTGCCGTCCTTGCCGACCACACGCAGCCGGCCGGCTTTCTCTGTGACGAGCATGCGGCCGTCAGGAAGGAAGGCCAGGCCCCAGGGGCGTTCGAGCCCTTCGGTCAGTGTGACGAGCCGCACAGCGTGCTCGCGGGTCTGGATCGGCGCAGTCGATGGCGACTGCGCAAAGCTCACGGGACTCGCCGCAAGGAGACCGACAAAGGCAACAGCGAAACAGCGTGACATGGCTTTGAGTGAGTGAAGCGTCGGCGGGCGGCCGACGACGCAAGCTGCGATGTGCGCGCAGATTGCAGGAGATTGCCACGGTCGGCTACTGGCACTTGCCCGGCCCCGGAGGAGGCTTGGACCACGCAGGCGTGACCTCCAGAGCGATTGCAATCCGGGCGCGCTGCCACAGTCGGGGCGGCTGTTTGTCAAGGCAGGGCAACGACGCGTGCGAGCGTTCCGGAAGATCAGCCTGCGGGCGAGCGTATGCGCGAGCCAAGCGTCCATAGCCCCTCGTCCTACTGTGCCCGGGCGCCAGCGCCCGGAAGGCGCTGCATCACTTCGTGGCGCAGGCCGGGTGGTCCGACCACCAGATGCCGCGGCACGTCTGCCAGTGAGTGACGCCGAAGATGGCTTTCTCGGCCAACGGCGAGCCGGCGCGCGTCCCCAGCCGCGCCTCAAGCTGGCGTCGGTTTGCCCGCGGCGGAGAAAGCCGGCAGCCTCCTTTTCACCGCGACGTGTTTCAAGCGTGGGTATGCCGGCAGGCCATCCTCGAACGGCGTCTTCGGCTCGCCCTGGATGAGCGGCGCGAGATAGCCGCGCGCCGCCGGCGTGATGCCAAAGCCCGTGGCGTCGATGAACTCGCGAGGCATCTTGCGCTCGACGTTGGCGACCTCCTGCAAGGGCGCCTCGCCGATGCGCCACGTGTACGGCCGCTGGCGCACGCGCTCGATGGTGGGCATCACCGCGTTGCGTCCCTGCAGCGCCAGCGCCACCGCCGCCTTGCCCACCGCGTAGCTTTGCTCCAGGTCGGTGGCCGAGGCGATGTGGCGCGCCGAGCGTTGCAGGTAGTCGGCGGTGGCCCAGTGCACCTTGAGCGCGAGTTCTCGCTTCACGAGGCTTGCGATCAAGGGCGCAACGCCGCCCAACTGCGCATGGCCGAAGGCGTCGGTCGTGCCCTGGTCGGCCAGAAACTTACCGTCGGCCGTCTGGGCGCCTTCGCTGGCGACCACCGTGCAGTAGCCGTGCGCCTGTACGCGCGCCTGCACCGCGGCGAGAAAGCGCGCCGTGTCGAAGGGCACCTCGGGAAGCAGCAGCACGAGCGGGATCGGCAGCTTGCGGTCCGAGGCGAGTGCTGCGGCCGCAGCGATCCAGCCTGCGTGCCGGCCCATGACTTCGAGCACGAATACGCGCGTGGACGTAGAGGCCATTGAGCGCACGTCCATGCTGGCCTCGCGCGTCGAGATCGCCACGTACTTTGCCACCGAGCCGAAGCCCGGGCACGTGTCGGTACGCGGCAAGTCGTTGTCGATGGTCTTGGGCACATGGATCGCCTGCAGCGGGTAGCCGAGCGCCTCGCCCAACTGCGCGATCTTCAGGCAAGTGTCGGCCGAGTCGCCGCCACCGTTGTAGAAGAACATGCCGACCCCGTGCGCCTTGAATACCGCCAGCAGGCGTTCGTATTGCGCGCGGTTTTTCTCCAGCGACCCCAGCTTGAAGCGGCACGAGCCAAAGGCACCGCCCGGCATGTTGCGCAAGGCGGCGATGGCCGCATCGCTTTCGCGCGAAGTGTCGATGAGATCTTCCTCTAGCACGCCAACGATGCCGTTGCGCCCGGCCAGCAGCTTACCGATGCGGCGGCTGCGCCGCGCGGCCTCGATCACCCCCGCCGCCGAGGCGTTGATGACAGCGGTCACGCCGCCCGACTGGGCGTAGATGGCGTTGGTCGGGGCGGCGCGGGTGCGGGAGGTCGGCATGGGCATGGGATGAAGGATGACGTCGGAGGACGTTGCGCTGCCTTGCAAGTAGCAGGCCGGGCGGCTGCGCTCGCGCCTCTAGCCCGGATGTTTCACCAGGTCGCCCCCGTGGCCGGCCGGCCTCGCTCGGTAAGGATCTGCGTGCGTGTCTTGTTCATCGAAGCCACTTTGGCCCGTCGGGGCTACGCGGGCTTGCGCGGCGCCCGCGCGGCCAGCTTGGGTTCAAGTGCTCGCCGATGCCTATGGGCATCGGCTGCGCCCCTCTCGCCCAATCTGCATCGCGCACGCATCCGCGCAACTCCCGCGTCCCTGATGAAACATCCGGGCTACCCGCTGGCACGGTCGACCAGATCGAAGATCGAACGATAGGTGATGCCGCCGTGCTGCGACAGGCCGATCTCGCAGGTGCGGCTGCTGCACACCCCGCTGCCGCAGCCACTGACGGCCTCCGGCAGGTCGCGCAGCGCGTGCGCATTCAGTTCTGGATTGGTGAATCCCAGCGAACCCGCAAAGCCGCAGCAACCGATGCTTGCCGGCTGCACCACCGCAGTGGCGCAGGCGCGCGCCACGGCCAGCAGCTTGCCATCGAGCCCCTGCTTGCGCAGGCTGCACACCGGATGCACCGCGATGCGCTCGGCCACGGGCCGCAGGGGCAGGCGCGGCAGCAGGAGGTCATGCAGAGCCTCGATGGGGTCGAGGATGGTCATCCCATCAATGCCGTGCTCTGCGAGGTAGCGCTTCATGCGATATGCATAGGGGCTGGTGTCGAAGAGCACGGGGAACGCGCCGTCCTGGTTGGTGTCGCGCAGCGCCCGCGCCAGCTCGGCGCTCTTGCTGCCCGCAGTGGCTTCGTCTGTCTTGACCAGAAACTCGGCCAACGCTGGCGTGGGAATGATGATTCGCTGCCCCTCCGCACCGGCTTGAGCGAGCAGGTGCTCAAGCCTCGCTCGGGTATCCGCGTCGGTGCTGTCTGCGCTCCATGCGACCAAAACATTGCGGTCGATGAGGATCGGGGCGTTGCGTGGAGCGCTCAAGACTGACGCTCCGTTGCAGGAAGTCCACGCAAGTCCGCCCACGCGGCCATCGCGTCCGCCGCCTGCGCCCAGCCGTTACCAGGGATGGCGCGCATTTGGCAAAACAGTTGACCGGGCGGCACGGGGTCCAGCGTTTCATACCTGTCGATGAAGCACTTGTTGCTGTCCGGCGTCCAGCCGCTCTCTGTCCGATTCCACTGGCCGTGCACGTGAAGCCGAATGGGGCCGCCGCGAAAGGCGCGCGCGAGGTCTCGGACGATCTGAAGGTTTCGAAGGGTCAGGCGGACGTCGCGTCCGTGCAGGTCACGAACGCGCACATGCAGCGTGTCGTCCACACCGAGTACACCCGTGATCTCGCCATCAATTTGTCAACCTGCGAGACGCTGTACAGGATTGGCTCGTTGGCAGCGTGCAAGCGGCAAAGCACAGTGTTCGTCGGATCAATCAGCCAAAAAACCGCAGTTGACGGCCGCAAGACGCACCAAGTCGCTGTCGCGACTGAACAATTTGAGCGGCGGTCGATCACCGGTTTGGAACTGCTCCGCAGTCGCGGGAATTGCCCGGAAAGCCGCGCCAACACTCGATCTGCGCTG
>JADCGX010000078.1 GCA_020248785.1 Burkholderiales bacterium
GAGCACCCCGAGGAACTTGCCGTTGCTGCCGGCATTGGTGACCAGCGTCTGGCCGCCGGCGTTCTTCACCACCGATGGCTGCGGCACGCCGTCGTGCGTGTGCCCGCCCATGACGGCGTCGATGCCGCGCACGCGGCTGGCCATCTTCAGGTCCACGTCCATGCCGTTGTGGCTGAGCACGATGACGACCTGCGCGCCCTTGGCACGCGCCTCGTCGACGTGCTTCTGCATCAGGTCGTCCTTGATGCCAAACGCCCAGTCGGCCACCATGTGGCGCGGGTTGGCGATCGGTGTGTAGGGGAAAGCCTGGCCGACGATTCCCACCTTTACGCCGTTGACGTCACGGATCGTGTACGCCGGGAACACCTGATCGCCGAAGTCGGTGGTCTGGATGTTCTGCGCCACGAAGTCGACCTTGCCCTTGAAGTCCTTCTCTACGATCTCGGTGACCCGCTTCATGCCGTAGGTCATCTCCCAGTGCGGCGTCATCACGTCCACACCGAGCAGCTTGCAGGCGTCGACCATGTCCTGCGCGTTGGTCCACACCGCGGTGCCTGAGCCCTGCCAGGTGTCGCCGCCGTCCAGCAGCAAGGCGCCGGGACGGCCAGCCTTCAGCCGCTTGACGAGGGTCGCCAGATGGGCAAAACCGCCAACCTTGCCGTAGGTCTTGGCCGCCGCCTCGAAATCAAGGAAGGTGAAGGCATGCGCCTCCGGCGTGCCCGCCACAATCTTGAAGTGGCGCAGCAGATGCTCGCCCACCAGGTGAGGCGGACGCCCCTGCATGTCGGCGATGCCGATGTTGACGCTCGGCTCACGGAAGAAGACGGGCAGCAGCTGCGCGTGGCAGTCGGTGAAGTGCAGGAGGCTGACGTTGCCGAAGCGCGGCACGTCGTACAGACGCGCGGCTGCGGCCGGTTGCTGGGCCAGCACCTCTCGGCTCGCCAGCGGCATGCCAGCGGCGGCGGCCAGCGCCAGAACCTGCGTGAACTCTCGACGACTCATGGACATGGTCGCTGGTCCTTCCTTAGTCCGGGAACGTTTACCTGGAGCCGAAACGCGCCAGTGCGGCGACGTCCTCCGCGAACATTTCGCCGCTCTCGCGGAACACGACGCGGCCGCCCTGCACCACGTAGACCTCGGGCAGCGTGCGGCGCGGCCCACACCACGGCGCCAGTTGCGGCGTGGCCATCGCATTGGCGAAGCTGTAGCCATGCTGGGCCAGGTAGTCGGTGGCGGCCTTCTCGGTGCGATCGATCGTAAAGCCGAGGACGATCAGGCCGTCGGGCCGTCGTGACTGCTCATGGTGCAGCGCCTGCATCATCGGGCTCTGCCGGGCGCAGAATGGACACCACGAGGCCCACATGTAGACGACCACAGTGCGGCCATTGAGCTGCGCTGCCGTCAGCGTGCGGCCGTCGAGCAGGCGCACGTCGCCCCAGCGCAGCGGCTCACTGCCCTGGGCGTGCAGCGCCAGCGGCAGCAGAGCAGTTGTCGCGGCGAACAGCAGGCGACGGCGCGAACGCAGAGGCTCCATGGGACAGGGGTGGCACCGCCCGCGACAACGGGCGGCGCCCGGCGCGGCGTCAGCGGTTGGCAGGCGACTGCGGGTCGAGCAGGAGCGCCATCACGTGGCGGATCTGCTCCTCGGTCAGGATGCCGGCGTCGCCGTAGCGCGGCATCGACGAGCAGGCGTTGAACGCGTGCGAGTTCCAGATGCGCGCCCACGTGTAGCGCATGATCGCCTCGGAGTTGCCGCGCAGCTTGCCGTAGTGGAACAGCGTGGGGCCGATGTTGCCGTAGGAAATCTCTTCCTGGGTGATCTGGTGGCAGGCGTAGCAGTTGCCGCCGGCGGCCACGTTGGGCGCATCGGTGAAGGTCAGGCCCACGCCCGACTGCGCGATGCGTTCGCCCTGACGCCAGTCGCCGAGCCACTTGCCGTCGGCCGGGTAGCGGATGGCCGCCTCGGCCGCTTTTTCGAGGCGGGCGCGCAACTCTTTCGGCAGGTCCCCCTTCGGATGCTTGCTGCACGCGGCCTGCAGCTCGGTCTGCTGGATGCGGTCGAGCTTGGCCACGCCGCGCTCGGCAAAACCGGCGCGGATGACCTGCATGGCTTCTTCCGCGGTGGGTGGCGTGTACATCATCGAGGCGCAGCCAGCGAGGGAAGTCACCGCCGCGACGGCCATCGCAGCCTTGGTCAGTCGTTTCATCGCGGGCTCCTTATCGCTTGATTGCCGGTGAGTCCATCTTGCCGCCGTTGGCGCGCACGCCAAGGAACGTGATCAGGTCGACCGACGCCTGCGACGTGAACACCAGTTCCGGAAAGCGCTGCTGGCGGAAGCAGTCCCACACGCGCCACTGCATGGTGCGCAGCGTGCCCTGCGAAACGCGGTACGCCGGCCAGGTCGCAAAGGCACGCTGGGCCGACTGCTTGTTGTCGAAAAATGGCAAGTCCTGCAGGCGGATGCGCTGCCCCTCGACGGCGTGGCAGGTGGAGCAGGCGAAGTCGTACGGGCCGCCGCGCATGTAGAACATTTGCTGGCCGCGCGCATAGGCGTCGCGCTCCATCGGATGACTTTGCGGTACGTTGATAGTGGCGCCGCGCGATTGCTCGACCACGTAGGCGGTCAGCGCCTCGATATCGGTCTGCCGCTGCCCCGCGCCGGAGAACGGGTTACGTACCGCCTCGGCGCGCGGGATGCCCTGCAGGGTCACCATGCAGTGGACCAGGCGCGTCTCGAAGTCCATCACCTGGTTGGCATCGGCGAAGTAGCGCGGCAGCCGCGCATACGCGCCCTTGACCACGCCGGGCCCCAGACCGAGGTCGCACTGCTCGAGCGAGACCTGCTTGGGCCCGCGCTGGGTCTTCCAGAGTTGCTCGCCGCGCATGGCGGTGAGCTCGGCCGGGTTGCCGTCCTGCAGCATCGCACGGTAGCGCGCGATTTCGTCGGCCACGCTGGCTTGCGCCAAGGCCGCAGCGCTGCCGCCGGCCAGGCAGGCGGCCAGCAGCAGCTTGAATGCTCCGCGATTCATCGGGTCTCCTTGTCGTTTCCTGAATGGGCTGCGCCTCTAGGGGCGCAGGTAAACGAAAGCCTCGTGCGCCTGCAGCCGCGCCGCCTCGGCCATGCCGGAGGTCACGAGGTTGATCTCGGGCAGCACGCGGCTACGCTCGATCTTGCGGTTGACCAGCGTGTTGTTGCAAAGGCGAAA
>JADCGX010000079.1 GCA_020248785.1 Burkholderiales bacterium
ATCACCCGCAGCAGCGTGGCTGCATCGACAATGCCGCGCCCGCGCCTCAGCGCCCCCAGTTCGCGCGCCTTGGCCTCCCAGCCCTGCGGCAACAACTCCTGGACCAACCGCCAGTCTTCGTCCAAGCGCTCGCTCGGATCCAACTCCATGCTCGATTCGCGCATCCCATCAGGTCCATCCGTGAACACCAAGAAAGTAACGGCGCCTTCACGAAAATACTCAAAATTTAAGTTGGCGCTAATGGGCGCGGGCCGGGGCCCAATCTGACCACCCAGTACACGTTCAAATTAGGCCCCGGCCTGCGCCGGGGTGACGAACTCGCTCGGCGGGTTTGTCTGTCGGTGCTCTCGGTGTGCTCGGCGTGCTCTGGTTCACGCGCTCTCTCGCGGATAATCGCGCCTGCCGCATGTCTGCCACGAAGCCACCGTCTTCCGCGCGCCCGCCCCGTCAGCCAAGTGCGTCGCGCGCGTTCCCGCCCATCAACTTCGCGCCCGAGCTGCCGGTCAGCGAGCGGCGCGAGGAGATTGCGCGCGCCATTGAAGCGCATCCGGTAGTCATCGTCAGCGGCGAAACGGGTTCAGGCAAGACCACGCAGTTGCCGAAGATCTGCATGTCGATCGGGCGCGGCGCGGTGAAGCAGATCGGTCACACCCAGCCACGGCGCATCGCGGCCTCAAGCGTGGCGCGGCGGATCGCGCAGGAGCTGGACACGCCGCTCGGGGAGGTGGTGGGGTTCAAGGTCCGGTTCACCGACCAGACCAAGCCGGGCGCGGCGGTCAAGCTGATGACCGACGGCATCTTGCTGGCGGAGACGCAAAGCGATCCGCTGCTGCGTGCGTACGACACCATCATCATCGACGAGGCGCACGAGCGCAGCCTGAACATCGACTTCCTGCTGGGGTATCTGAAGCAGCTGCTCGATTCGGGCCGCCGGCCGGACCTGAAGGTCATCATCACCTCGGCCACCATCGATGCCGAACGCTTTGCGCAGCACTTCGGCCGCGCCGGCACGCCGGCGCCGGTGATCAACGTCTCCGGCCGCACCTATCCGGTGGAGCTGCGCTACCGCCCCTACAAGGACGAGGACGACGCGGAGGATCGCAGCCTGATGGACGGCATCGTCGCAGCGGTCGATGAGTGCGCGATGGCCGGACGCGGCGACGTGCTCGTGTTCCTGCCCGGCGAGCGGGAGATCCGCGAGGCGGCCGAGGCTTTGCGCAAGCACCATCCTCCCGGCACCGAGATCCTGCCGCTCTATGCGCGCCTGTCGGCCGAGGAGCAGGAACGCGTGTTCAAGCCCGGCGGGGCACGCAGGATCGTCTTCGCGACCAACGTCGCCGAGACTTCGCTCACGGTGCCGGGCATCCGCTTCGTGGTCGATACGGGGCTGGCACGCATCAAGCGCTACTCGTATCGCAACAAGGTCGAGCAGTTGCAGGTCGAGCCAATCTCGCAGGCGGCCGCCAACCAGCGCGCCGGCCGCTGCGGCCGGGTGGCCGCCGGCATCTGCATCCGTCTGTACGACGAAGCCGATCTCGCCAAGCGGCCGCGCTTCACCGATCCGGAGATCCTGCGGGCCTCGCTCGCGGGCGTGATCCTGCGCATGAAGTCGCTCGGGCTCGGGGACGTGCGGGCGTTCCCCTTCGTCGAGCCGCCGCCGGCGCGCGCGATTGCCGACGGCTACGACCTTCTGACCGAGCTGAACGCGGTGGACGAGCGCAACGAACTGACGCCGATCGGCCAGGAGCTGGCGGGCCTGCCGCTCGATCCGCGCGTGGGCCGCATGCTGCTCGCCGCCCGCGACAACCGGGCGCTGGCGGAGGTGCTGATCCTGGCGGCCAGCCTGTCGGTGCAGGACCCGCGCGAGCGGCCGATCGAGGCGCAGCAGGCCGCCGACCAGGCGCACAGAAAGTTCACGGATGAAAAGAGCGACTTTCTCGCGCTGCTCAAGCTGTGGGCGTTTGCGCAGGAGCGCATCGAGCACAAGAAGTCCAACAAGAAGCTGGCCGAAGAGCTGAAGAGTCACTTCATCTCGCCGCGCCGCATGCGCGAGTGGATCGACGTGCATGGCCAGCTGGCAAGCCGGGTCAAGGAACTGAACTGGCGCGTGAACACAAGCGCCGCCACCTTCGAGCAGTTGCATCTTTCGCTGCTCACGGGCTTGCTCGGCAACATCGGGTTCAAGCAGCTCGACGCGGACGCGGTTGGCAACCGCGGCGAGCCGCCGTACAGCGGTGCGCGCGGCATCAGGTTCTTCGTCTGGCCCGGCTCGCCGCTGGCGAGAAAGGGCGGCCGCTGGGTCATGGCGGCCGAGCTGGTGGAGACCTCGCGCCTGTTTGCCCGCACCGCAGCCAGCATCGAGCCGCAGTGGCTTGAGAAGGTCGGCGCGCACCTGCTTAAGAAGTCCTGGAGCGAGCCGCATTGGGAGAAGAACGCCGGGCAGGTGATCGCGCTCGAGCGCGCCACGCTGTACGGCCTCACGGTCTACGCGCAGCGGCGCGTGCCGTTCGGTCCCAGAGACCCTGGCGTGGCGCGCGAGCTCTTCATCCGCGCCGCGCTGGTGGACGGCGAGCTCGACACGCAGGCGCCGTTCTTCCAACACAACCGCAAGCTGCTGCGCGAGATCCGCGAGCTCGAGCACAAGACGCGGCGCCCGGACGTGCTGGTCGACGATGAGCTGATCTTCGCCTTCTACGACCAGCTGATTCCGGCGGAGGTCAATACCGCCGCGCAGTTCGACAGCTGGCGCCGCAAGGCCGAGGCCGATAACCCGAAGCTGCTGTATCTGTCGCGCGACGAGGTGATGCGGCATGAGGCCGCCGGCGTCACCACCGAGCTCTTCCCGAAGACCTGGACCATGCGCGGCGTCGGCATGGCGCTCACCTACCACTTCGAGCCCGGCAGCCCGCGCGACGGCGTCACGCTCACCGTGCCGCTGTTCGCGCTGAACCAGGTCGATGCCGTGCGCTGCGAGTGGCTGGTTCCCGGCATGCTGAAGGACAAGGTGCAGCTATTGCTCAAGTCGCTGCCACAGAAGTTGCGGCGGTACGCGGTGCCATTGCCCGAGTACGCGCAGGGCTTCGTTGACCGGCACGCCAGCCGGCGGAGCGCGCCGGCACGACCACTGGTGGTGGCGTTGATCGAGGATCTGCGCGAGCAGCGCAGCATCAGCGCCGCGCCAGCGGACTTCAAGCCCGAGACGCTGCCGGCGCATCTGACGATGAACTTCAAGGTGGTCGACGAGCACGGGCGGCAGTTCGGCATGGGTCGCAGCCTGGCTGCGCTGCGGGCGGAGCTGGGCCAGGAGGCGCAGAAGACCTTTCAGAACGTCGTGCAGAGGACCGCGGCGCAGAGCGTGGGCCAGGCGTCGGACCCGGTGGTCACGGCTGCCGTCGATGGTGCGTTGACGGACTGGAGCTTTGGCAGCTTGCCGGAGCTGCTCGAGGTGCGCCGCAAGGGCCAGACGCTGATCGGGTTTCCAGCGCTGGTGGACCGCGACGATCACTGCGAGATCGAGGTCTTCGACGACCCCGAGGAGGCGCGCGCGCAGCACCGCGAGGGCTTGCGGCGCCTGTTCCGCCTGCAGTTGCGCGAGCAGGTTAAGTTCCTCGAGAAGAGCCTCAATGGCCTGCAGACCACGCAGATGCAGGCGAGCACGGTGCCGGCGCTGGCCGCGGCGGTGCCCAGCTTCGAGGACATGCGGGAGGAGATCGTCAGCGCGGCGCTCGATCGCGTGGCGCTGGCCGAGCCGTTGCCCACGAACGAGGCGGGCTTCACCGCGCGCAAGCAGGACGCACGCGGCAAGCTCAACCTGATCGCGCAGGAAGTCGCGCGGCTGGTGACGACCATCGTGCAGGAGGCGGCGGCGCTGCCCAAGAAGCTCAATGGGCTGCGCGGCTTCACGGCGGCGGTGGCCGATGTGGAGCAGCAGTTGCGTGCACTGTTTCCGCGCCACTTCATCCGCGGCACGCCGGCCGCGCAGCTGGCGCACTATCCGCGCTATCTCAAGGCGGTCGCCCTGCGGCTCGACAGGCTCAAGGCCGACCCGGCGCGCGATGCGCAGCGCCTGGGCGAGCTGGCCCCGTTGCTCACGTTGCTCACGCGCGAGCTGGCGGCGCGCAAGGGTGTCGCGGACGCGCGCCTGGCGGAGTTCCGCTGGCTGCTCGAGGAGCTGCGCGTCTCGCTCTTCGCGCAGGAGCTGCGCACGCCGATGCCGGTGAGCGTCAAGCGCTTGCAGAAGGTGTGGGAGTCCATGCGCCGCTGACGCGGGCATCCGCCTTGCCGCACCGTGTGCTTCACCCGAGGAGCACGCATGGCATCGAGCACACTGGACCTGCCGGTCGAGCGACCGGCAACGACGGGCAAGGGGCACGGCACAGCCGCGCTGGGACCGAGCGACAGCTCGGACAGTGGCTCCGACTTGCAGGGCGATGGCGATGACGGTGGCGTCATCACGCCAACCGGACGCGCCCTGGGCGACGTCAATCTGGACAGCGATACCGATTCACACGGCACCGGCGAGGTGATGGCCGCGGGTCGCGACCTGGAGGTCGCCGAGGCGGCCGACATCGGGGTGGACCGCGTCATCCGTGCCGAACAAGCCGGGCTGGGAACGGGCCTGGATCAGGCCGAAGAGGCGCAGCTTGGTATCACCGTCGAGGAGATTTACCAGGAAATCCGCGCCGGGCGCGCGGATCGGTTGGCCCAGCGCGAGGACGACGTGGCTGACTCGGCAGACGACACCATTGCCGATGCGAGCGAGCTCGTCGCTGGTGGCGTGGGCGAGGACGAGCTGCCGGACCAGATGCGCAGCGGCTCGTCCAGCGAAGACGACGCGGATGCGGGCGTGAACGCAGAGGATGGCGACGCGCAATGACGGTCTGCAGATAAGAGCGCCACATCGGACCAGCGGCTGCTGCAGGACAGGGCGATGCAGGACAGAAGAAAAGACAAGGGGCGGCCCACAGGACAGCGAAGTGATTCGGTCGGCGGTGACTGTCCTCTGTGCTTCCGTGACCAGCGCCGGATCATGCGGCTATCGCGGCTGGCCGCGGGCGCGCACTTGCCTACACTGCGGCATCAATCACCCCGGCCGTCGCCATGGCCGCTGCGCTGCCCTCGTGTCTACCGCCCACGACCCACGTCCTTCGCTGCACCCGCCTGGTGCTGCGGGTGAAGAGGTCCGCCCGCACGCCTCGCCGATCGTGCGTGCCTTGCTGCTGGTCGCAGGCAGCCTCTGCGTGGTACTCGGAGTTCTCGGCATCTTTCTGCCGCTGCTGCCCACCACGCCCTTCCTGCTCCTGGCCGCCGCGTGCTATGCGCGTGCCTCGCGCCGCTTTTACGACTGGCTGCTGGCCAATCGCAGCTTCGGGCCGCTCATCCTCGAGTGGCGGCGCCATCGCTCCATCCCCTATCGCACCAAGCTGACGGCCATCGGACTGATGAGCCTGACGCTCACCATCTCGATCGTGTTCTTCGTGCCCGTATTTTGGTTGCAGGTGCTGCTGGCCTGCTTCGGCGTGGCGATGGCGATCTGGATGTATCGGATGCCGTCGCGCGACCAGCCGAAGCGGTGATCGCCGTGGGTCACGGTCCGCTCAGCGCGCGCAGCCGTGCCAGTCGCTCGCGCGACGGGCGTTGCGCTGCCGGCAGCGGCGACAGCAGCGTGTAGGCACGTGCGAAGTAGGGCCGGGCCTCGGCCTCGCGGCCAAGCGCGTGCAGCAACTCCGCGATCTCTTCCAGCACGAAGCCGTCGACCTGCGCGCTGCCGGCCTCGAGCTGGCGCTGGATCTTGAGTGCCTCCTCGTGGCGGCGCATCTCGCGCAGGGTGCGGGCGATCTGCCAGCGGGCGAGGTCGCGGCGCGCGGGCAGTTGCAGCCGCTCGGCCTCGCGCTGGTTGTCCTCGAACGCGGCAAGCGCCTCGGCCAGGCGCCCTTGCTCGCGCAGGGCCAGGCCCAGGTTGTTGAGCATGCTCAGGGCCCAGCGCTGCGCGGCCGGGTCCTTGGCCGCCCGTGCCGCGGCAATGCCGCGTCGGTTCCAGTCGAGCGCCGCGTCGCCGGTCTCGGTCAGTGCAAGCATGTGGATCGCATCGAGCGCCAACGCCTCTTCGCCCGCCGCCTGAGCGATGGTCATGGCAAGGTCGAAGTGCGGTCGCGCCAGATTGGGCTGGCTGGCTGAGCGGAAGCTGCGGCCGCGTTCGAGGTGGTAGCGCACGCGCGCGGCGGGGGCGGTGGACTGGGGCAGCACCGCCTCGATCCGATCGAGCAGCCGGTGGGCCTCATCGAACCAGCCGCGCAGGCTGTACGTGCGCGCGATCTGCGTGAGCAGGATCAGCCGGTCATCGCCCGCCACCGTGGGCAGCGCCGCGCGAAAGCGCTGCTCGCTGCGCTCGGGGCGATCGAAGTCCCACAGCGGCAGGACGTCGAGCGAGGGCGAGGCTGTGGCGCTGGCTGCTGCGGTGGCAAACGACAGTAGCGCCGCGGCGAGTGCCGGCGCGGGCGAGAACCGGGGCGTGGGATCGCCTCAGGTGGTCGGGCCGCGTCCCGGTCCGCGCCGCACGCCCTGGTGCGGATCACGCTCCTGCGTGCCCGGGCCATCTTCGATGGCGAAGCGGAAGTCCTTGATCAGTTGGCCGTCGATGTAGACGCGCATCGCGTGCTTGCCGATCGGGTCGCCCGGCGCATAGCGCCATTCGTTGGCGATGAAGCCCACACGGGTGGGGACGATGCGTTCGGTCACCGCGGTCCTGCGGTCCGGCGAGATGGTGAAGATGCCCATCGCCTCGCCGGGGCCCCAGGTCGGGGGCGCCTCGGGCAGCTCGAACTCCTCGCGCCACACGACGGTCGGCTTGTCGGTCTTGAAGATGATGTACCAGCCGTAGGGCGCGGCGGTGATGGCGGGAAACTTTTCAGTCTCGAACAGCACGCGGCGCCCCGCCGGATCGGCGCCGAAGACGCCGAACTGCGCCGAGACGACCTCGATGGCCGCTGCCTTGCCAGCGCCGCGGCTGCCAGTGGCCGGTTGTGCCGGCGCTGCGGCACTCGGCGCAGGCTGGTCGGTGGAGCTGGAGGCCGCGCAACTCGTGAGCAGGACCACGGGCGCACCCGTGGCTACCACCAGCGCGAGCGGAGCAATCAAGCGACGCATTGACATGGACTCTCCCAGGAGATCGCTGCGTGCCAGCGATCGAGCGACCGTCGTTCGAGAGTCATTTAAGCACACTCGTCGCGCGCGGCTAAGCCACAGTCCTTTCCAACGAGGTATGAGCCTGGAGCCGGGCTCGTGATTCCAACGAGGTCTGAGCCTGGAGGGGGTGAGCGGGTAAGGGGCTGACGGGCAGTCCGGCGGCCGGGCGCGTCGATCATCGAAGGCATGGTGATCGACATGAA
>JADCGX010000008.1 GCA_020248785.1 Burkholderiales bacterium
CTGGCCGAACACAAGCACGAGATCGAGGTCTTCTACCTGCCCAGCTACAGTCCGGAACTCAACCCCAACGAGATGGCCAATGCAGACCTGAAGCAGGCCGTCACGAAACTGGCACCGGCGCGCACGAGGCTGCAATTGGTCAAGGCCACTGCCAAGCATCTCAGCAGCGTCCAGCGACAGCCCGAGCGCATCAAGAGCTACTTCCAGCACGCGCCGGTCAAGTATGCGGCTTGAGTTCAATGCTTCAATGCCGGGTCAATAAGCGTTGCAATCACTTTGGTCGCGCGCTGAAATGCCTCGACTTAT
Source organism: Burkholderiales bacterium (assembly GCA_020248785.1). Lineage (GTDB taxonomy): Bacteria > Pseudomonadota > Gammaproteobacteria > Burkholderiales > Burkholderiaceae_F > JALHMQ01. Next base: position 307 of record JADCGX010000008.1, read on the forward strand.
CTCGCCGATATTCGGGCGTGCTAGAGCGGCGAGACAACACCGTGCCGATGAATCGGAGGTGTCGGTGGGTTTTGCACGAAACGTAAAGGGCTCTATTGAAATTTGAGTGGGTGAAAAATTTCTCGATGCGAAATGCGCCGAACCGAACGTACCCCTTTGTCGGGCGCTCTTGGCTTCCACGGCCATGCCCGCGAACTGCCTCGGGCCCGCAACGCGCGCGCCTCGGCGCGCGCGAGGATTGAAACTCCACCACGACGGGCAGGCCATGCGCAGGATCGCGGCAACGCGCGCGCCGCGGCGCGCGCGGGGAAACAACAACGTCGTGGCCAACGAGACGGCGACGTGTGACGCAACACCCGCTGTCGTCCACAGCAGTCGGGCTGTTGATCGCTGACGGACTGCCGTCACTCCTCGGGCACCGACGCGCCGTACGAGCGACAGCAGCCGACGGTAAGAGCACTGTGCCCTTACAAAGCACTGACGAGACAATCGGCGATTCTTGCCCCAGCGCAAATAGCGGTGGTGCCGCGGTCGTTGCTAAGCTGTTTTGCGCCACACTCACCGTGTCGGCCCTCTCTTGACACAGCGTGCAACTAACCTTCTTCGGCGCCGCCGGTGAAGTCACCGGCTCCTGCCTGCTGGTGAAGGCCGCCGGCGTGCGCTTTCTGGTTGACTGCGGGTTGTTCCAGGGCGCCAGCCGCGGGCCCGACAGCGCGGCGCTGAAGAACAAGGCGGCCTGGGCGCGGGATCTTGGCCGGCTCGACTTCGTGCTGCTGACGCACGCGCACCTGGATCATTGCGGCCTGCTGCCACGCCTGGCCGTAGGTCCGCAGCGGCCACCGATCTACTGCACCAGGCCGACCGCGGACCTGGTGCCGGTGATGCTGCGCGACAGCGCCCACGTGCAGCAGCGCGACGCCAATGGTGGCCGAGGCCGGCGCGGGCGGCCAACCGATGCGCCGCTGTACACGCGCGAGGACGTTGATCGGCTGGCGTTGCAGTTGTGCGGTGTGCCGTACGACGTGGCGGTGCAGCCGCATCCGGACGTGACCGTCACCTTCCGCAGCGCCGGGCATATCGTCGGTGCGGCCTTCATCGAGATCGCGGTGCGTGAACGCGCGCCCCGACGGACCGTGGAGCGGCTGTTGGTGGTGTCGGGCGACATCGGCGAACCGTCGCCGCTCGTGGTGCGGGCCCGTACGCCACTTCGCGCGGCCGACGTGCTGGTGCTGGAATCGACCTACGGCGACCGCAACCACCGCGCCCTCGCCGCCACGGAGGACGAACTTGTCGAGGTCGTCGACGAGGTGCTGCACCGGCGGCGCGGCAATCTGATCGTGCCGGCCTTTGCACTCGGCCGCGCGCAGGAGTTCCTGGTGCTGCTGTACACACTGGCGCGCGCGGGCCGCCTGCGCGTGCCGCTGGTGTTCGTCGATTCACCCCTGGCCAAACAGGCCGCTGCGGTCACCTTTGCGCACCTGGATGCGCTCGACGCCAACGCGGCGGCCTTCCACGCCGCCTTCACCCGCAAGCCCAGCGCCCTGCCCTTCACCTTGCGCTACACCGAGAGCGTGGAGGACTCGATGTTCCTGAACTCGCTGCGTCAGGGCGCGGTGATCATCGCGGCCAGCGGGATGTGCGAGGCCGGGCGCATCCGCCATCACCTGCGGCACAACCTGGGCCGAAGCGAATGCGGCGTGCTGTTCACCGGCTACCAGGCGGCCGGCACGCTGGGCCGCAAGATTGTCGACGGGGCGCGCAGCGTGCATTTGTTCGGCGAGACCATTGCCGTGCGCGCCAGCGTGCATACCCTGGGCGGCCTGTCGGCGCACGCCGGCCAGGATGCGCTGGTCGAGTGGGTGCGCGGCGGCCGCAAGCCGCAGCACGTGTTCGTCGTGCACGGCGAGCCGGAGGCCAGTCACGCGCTGTCGGCGCGGCTGGCGCGCGAGCTCAAATGGCGCTCGCAGATACCGCAGGCTGGTCAGACCTTCACGCTGTAACCGCGCTCTTTGTCGCGACCGGCAAAGAAAAAGCCCGCGGGCGCAAGCCAGCGGGCCTTAGCTCAAGTGGCGCGCCAGAGCTGGCGCGCGCTCGTTACTTGAGGTGCTTGCTGACGTACTTGGTGAGCTCGAACATCGACGCCTGCGCCTTGCCGAACAGGGCCTTGAGCTTGTCGTCGGCATTGATCATGCGCTTGTTGACGGCGTCTTGCAGCTTGTTCTTCTTGATGTACGCCCAGATCTTGCTCGTGACCTCGGTGCGCGGCATGGGCGCGGCGCCAACGATGGCGGCCAGCGGGCCCTGCGGGGTCAGCGGCTTCATGAACGCCGCGTTCGGCGTGCGGGCGACTTTCTTGGCGGCTTTCTTCGGGGCAGCAGCCTTCTTGGCTGTCTTTTTCGGCGCGGCTTTCTTGGCGGCGGCTTTCTTGGCCGGCGCTTTCTTGGCGGCGGCCTTCTTGGCCGGGGCTTTCTTGGCAGCTTTCTTGGTTGCCATTCACGTCTCTCCAGAAGTTGACGAGGTGCTGACGATCACAGCGACAGCGTTCTCAAGTGCACTTGCGATGAAGAGCGCTCTCGTTGCCTGTCGTCGCGTCGCGGATACTAAGAGCGAAACTCAGAGGGAAGCAAGCGTTTTCAGAGGGAAAACCGGAGCAAATTGCCGCGCGGCAACGCTTATTGAGAGGGAAAACGCGCGGCCGTGCCGTCAGGCGGGTGCGCGAAGGCGAAGTTCTCACCACAAGATATTGATTGCACACCCCGGTAAACGGCCCGATCTTGTACCTATGGTCGATGCCAAACGCAGCAAAGCACGCGGCGGCACCACGAGTGAGCGCGCCGCCAGAGCTGCGCGAAGGGCACGCGCCTGCCAAGGTGGCGGACCGGCCGCATGCGCGTCGTTGCCGGGCGCAACCGGCCCTGTCGTCTCGCCGAGGCGCGTTGGCCGGGGGCGGATCTGTGCCTGTTCAGGCAAGGGTCCGGACAGCGCCGAGGCGACAGTGCGGTGTGTTCAACGCGGCATGCACTGAGCAGTTCGTGCAAGCGGTCGCACAGTGTTGCTGCATAGGCCCCCGGGCGGTGAGTCGACCGCTGAAGACGCTGGGTTGCCGCTTTCGAGGGAGCGCCAAACGCTCCTCGGCTTTCGCGCCGTCAGCGCAGCTGTTCCCGTCCTGTCGAGTCGACGTCCGCTTCGGCGCTCGCTTCGGCGCGACGCCGCATCTGGTCCGGTGCGCATGCGCGGACCGGTCACGCCGCTTCACTGCGCCGCGCGTTCCAGCTCGGCCACCATGCGCGCAATCCTGTCTTGCAGTTTCTCGGTGGTCAGCGCCTCGCGCAGCCGCTCGATCATCAGCGGGAAGGCGAAGGGCGTCGGGCGCGACAGCTCGTGCAGCACGACCTTCTGCGCGCGCATGCGGGCCAGCGCGGCGCGCAGGCGGCCGAGGTCGAGCTCCTGCTCGAGCACCTCGCGGTCGGCCTGGTTGAGCAGCAGGTTGGTTGGGTCGTACTTGCGCAGCACCTCGTAGATGAGGCTCGATGAGGCCTGCAGCTGGCGCACGGACTTCGGCTGGCCAGGGAAACCCTGGAAGATGAGACCGGCCACGCGCGCGATCTCACGGAAGCGCCGGCCCGACAGCTCGCCGGCGTTCAGACTCGCCAGCACATCGTCCAGCAGGCGCTCGTCCGACAACAGCGCGGAGCCGGGAGCGAAGAGCGGGATCCAGTTGATGTCGGCACTGGCCAGGAGCTCGAAGCCGTAGTCGTTGACGGCAATCGAGAAGGTGGCGGGCGTGCGCTGACCGACACGGTAGGCAATCAGCGAGGCGATGCCCATGTGCGCCAGCCGGCCGGCGAACGGATAGACGAACAGGTGCCGCCCCTCGCGCGAGCGCATGGCCTCGACCACCAGACGCTGGCGCGTGGGCACGCTCGACCAGCGCCTCTGGATTGCCAGCAGTGGCTCGACCAGGCGCATTTCGGGGGACGTGGCGCGGCCGGCCAGCGCGTCCTCGAGCTCCCGCAGCACGGCGTCGGCCATCTCGACCGACAGCGGCAGCTTGGTGCCCATCCAGCGCGGCACCGCGCCGGTCTTGCGGCGCGCCGGCTGCACGATGGCGGTCATGTCCTGCGTGCGCACCAGCTCCAGGATCTTGCCGCCAAAGGTGAAGACATCGCCCTTGGAGAGGCGGGCGATGAAACTTTCCTCGATGGTGCCGATCTTGCCGCCGTTGGCGTACTTCACCAGCATGGCGGCCTCCGACACGATGGTGCCCACCGACATCTTGTGGCGGCGCGCGATCTGCGCATCAGGCACGCGCCAGCAACCACTCTCGTCCCGCGCGATGCGGTGGTACTCGGGATACGCGCGCAGCGACTCGCCGCCGCGGCCGGCAAAGTCCAGCACCCATTGCCACTCGGCGTCGGTGAGATCGGCGTAGCTCGCGGTATCGCGCACCTCGGCCAGCAGGTCGCCCTCGTGAAAGCCAGACCCCAGGGCGACCGTCACCACGTGCTGCACCAGCACGTCCAGCGGTTTGCGTGGCGCGCTACGCGATTCGACCGCGCGCGCGGCCGCGGCGGTCTGCGCGGCGGCGGCCTCGATCAGCTCCAATGCATTGGTCGGCACGATGGTCACGCGCGACACGCGCCCCGGCGCGTGGCCACTGCGGCCGGCGCGCTGCAGCAGCCGCGCCACGCCCTTGGGCGATCCAATCTGCAGCACGCGCTCCACCGGAAGGAAGTCCACGCCCAGATCGAGGCTGCTGGTGGCCACCACCGCCCTCAGTGTGCCGGTCTTCAGGCCGGCCTCGACCCACTCGCGCACCTCTTTGTCGAGCGAGCCGTGATGCAGGGCGATCAGCCCGGCCCAGGATGGACGCGCGTCCAGCAAGGCCTGGTACCAGACCTCGGCCTGCGAGCGCACGTTGGTGAAGACGATGGTCGAGCCATTCTTGCCCACCTTCTCGATCTCGCGTACCACCGGGTCGAGCATCTTGATGCCCAGGTGCCCACCCCAGGGAAAGCGGCCGGGCTCCGCAGGCAGCAGCGTGTCGACGACAATAGCCTTGTCGATGCGCCCCTGCACCAGCACGCCGTCGTGATGCGCCAGCAGGACGTGCATGGCGTCCCGCAGGTTTCCGAGCGTGGCGCTCAAGCCCCACACCACGGGCGCCGGGTGAACGCCACGCGCCGCCATCGCGCGCAACCGCGCCAGGGCCAGTTGCACCTGCACGCCACGCTTGTTGCCCAGCAGCTCGTGCCACTCGTCGACCACGACCATCTGCACGCCGGCCAGCAGGTCATCGCAGTCCGACCGGGTGAAAAGAAGGGACAGGCTTTCAGGTGTGGTGACCAGCGCCTCGGGCAGGCGCCGGCCCTGGCGCGCGCGCTCGGCGGCGTCGGTATCGCCGGTGCGCACACCGACGTGCCAATCGTCGAGGCCGAGTTCCGCCAGGGGTGCTTTGAGCGCACGGGCCGTATCGGCGGACAGCGCGCGCATCGGCGTGATCCAGAGCATGCGCAGGCCGCCGCTTCTCACCACGCCGGCCAACGCGCGGTTGAGCAGCCCAAACCAGACGGCGTAGGTCTTGCCAGCGCCGGTGGTGGCGTGCAGCAGGCCGCTGCGCCCGGCGGCCACGTGCTCCCACACGGCGCGTTGAAACTCGAACGGCCGATAGCGCTGCGCGGCGAACCAGCCGTCCGCGCTCGGCAAGGCAAGTTGCCGCACCACCGGCTTCGCAGCGGCGTCCTGCGCCTCGCGCTGCATGCGCACGGCCCGCGCCTTGGCGGCGCGCCGCGCGCGCAGCTGCGTGCCAACGTTGGGGCCCGTAGGAAGACGACGCACGATGCGTCGATTGTGCCCGTGTGAAATCCGGAACGCGGATCAACGATGCCGCCGCAGGCCCGTCGACGCGAATGCGGACTCACAGACTCGCAGGTTCACGGCTTCATGGGCCCAAGACTTGCGCGTCGCGGGCATGGACGACGACGTCGGCTGCTGGCGCACCTGCGGTGCCACGCCTGACGCACCGGCCGACGATCTGTCGGGCAGCCAATCGGTAGTCAATCGGCAGCCAATCGGCGGCCATGCGGCAGCCAGCGCCGCGCGCTGGAATCGGCCCGGCGTGCTGTTCGCCGCCTGTGCGACCCGGCGGTGCGACTTAGTGCGCGCGATTCCAGCGCGCCGAGGCTCGAGACGGTTGCGCGTGCGACGGTACGCGCCATCGCAGCGCCCCCACTTCGAGCCTACGCCGCCAGCTTCTCGGCAGCGGCCTCGCTGCCGCTGTGGCGGATCAGGAAGTCGAACGCACTCAAGGCCGCCTTCGCACCCTCCCCCGCCGCGATGATGATCTGCTTGAACGGCGTGGTCGTCGCATCGCCGGCGGCAAACACGCCGGGCAGGTTGGTGGCCCCCCTGGCGTCGACTTCGATCTCGCCGTACTTGCTCAACGTCACCGCGCCCTTGAGCCACTCGGTGTTCGGGACGAGACCGATCTGCACAAACACGCCGGCCAGATCGACACGCTGCTCGACGCCCGTCTTGCGGTCCTTGAACACCAGGGCGTTGACCTTCTGACCATCACCCGCGATCTCTGTGGTCTGTGCGTTCGTGTGGATGGTCACATTGGGCAGGCTGGCCAGCTTGCGCACCAGGACGGCGTCGGCCTTCAGCTGATCGGCAAACTCGACCAGCGTCACGTGAGCGACCACGCCGGCCAAGTCGATCGCAGCCTCCACGCCGGAGTTGCCGCCGCCAATGACCGCGACCTTTTTGCCCTTGAATAGCGGGCCGTCGCAGTGCGGGCAGTAGGCCACGCCCTTGTTGGCGTACTCCGTCTCGCCGGGCACATTGATCTTGCGCCAGCGCGCCCCGGTGGACAGCACCACCGTGCGAGCACGCAACTCCGCACCGTTGACCAGTCGCACGGTCGTGATGCCACCGGGGAAAGCGGCGGGCACGAGCGCCTCGACCCGCTGGCCGCCCATGATGTCCACGTCATAGGCACGCGCATGCGCTTCCAGCGCGGCGGCAAACTTTGGCCCTTCGGTTTCGAGCACCGAGATGAAGTTCTCGATGCCCAGCGTGTCCAGTGTCTGGCCACCCAGCCGCTCGGCCACGATGCCGGTCTTGATGCCCTTGCGCGCGGCGTACACGGCCGCTGCCGCGCCCGCGGGGCCGCCGCCGACGATCAGCACGTCGAACACGTCTTTCCTGGCGAGCTTGGCCGCATAGCGCGCGGCCGCGCCCGTGTCGATCTTGGCCAGGATCTCGCTGATCTCCATACGGCCGGAGGCGAACGGTTGGCCATTCAGGTAAACGCTCGGCACCGCCATGATCTGGCGCGCCTCGACCTCGTCCTTGAACAGCCCGCCATCGATGGCGACATGGCGGATGCGCGGATTGAGCACCGCCATCAGATTGAACGCCTGCACCACGTCCGGGCAGTTGTGGCAGGTGAGGGACATGTAGGTCTCGAACACGAACTCGCCCTCGATCGTCTTGATCTGCTCGATGACCTCGGCCTCGAGCTTGGGCGGATGTCCGCCCGCCTGCAACAGCGCCAGCACCAGAGAGCTGAACTCGTGGCCCATGGGAATCGCCGCGAAGCGGATGCCCATGTCCGCGCCAGCCCCGCTGATGGAGAACGAGGGCTTGCGCCCATCGGTACCGTCATAGCGCACGGTCAGCAACGGCGACAGCGGCGCGATCGCGTCAAGCAGCTCACGCAGTTCGCGCGAGGCCTCGCGCTCGTCGAGCGACGCGACGATCTCGACCGGCTGCTGCAGGCGCTGCAGGTAGGCGGCCAGCTGGGCCTTGAGGTTGTCGTCCAACATGAAAGCGGTCCCTGAGTGCTGTTACGGATGCAGAAAGAACAAATTGATGGCCAGGCCGGGGCACTGCACCCCGGCGCTGGCGGTCAATCACGACTTTAGATCTTGCCGACCAGATCCAGCGACGGCGTCAGCGTCTTGGCGCCTTCCTGCCACTTGGCCGGGCAGACCTGGCCCGGGTTCTTGGCGATGTACTGCGCGGCCTGCAGCTTGCGCAGCGTCTCCTTGACATCGCGCGCGATGGCGTTGTCATGCACCTCGGCGGTCTTGACGACGCCATCGGGGTTGACGACGAAGGTGCCGCGCAGGGCCAGGCCCTCCTCAGGGATCAGCACGTCAAAGGCGCGCGACAGCGCATGCGTCGGGTCGCCCACCAGCGGGAACTTGGCTTTCTTCACGGCCGGGCTGGTCTCATGCCACACCTTGTGCGCGAAGTGCGTGTCGGTCGTGACGATGTGAACCTCGGCACCAAGCGACTGGAACATGTGGTAGTTGTCGGCGGCGTCCTCGACCTCGGTCGGGCAGTTGAAGGTGAACGCGGCCGGCATGAAGATGAACACGTTCCACTTGCCCTTGATCGACTGATCCGTGATCTCCACGAACTTGCCGTTGTGGAACGCGTTGGCCTTGAAGGCCGGGATCTGGGTGTTGATGATCGACATCGTGCTGGTGCTTTCGGTGGGAGGAATCGTTGAAGTTGTAGATGCAAGGACCTTGTGCAGCTCGTGCGGCGCCGCAACGGACAAGATTCTCGATCTATCGGGCCGCCGAAACCAATTGTCTTTTCCTAAGCTACCGATAGGTTGCGGCTGTCGGCTCGGGGTCGCGGCTGTCGGCTCGGCCCGCGTCTGCGACAATGCGCGTTCACGAACATGAGCAGATGAACGCTCCGGCTCCCCCGGCGCCAGGGGCGACCACGCCGCCGCCCCCCGCACAGGCGAACTCGCCCTTCGCCTCCACGTCGTTCCTGGCATGGACCTTCGTGCTGGTCTGGGGAACAGGCTACCTCGCAAGCAAGGCGGGCCTACAGCACGTCGCGCCCTTCACGTTTCTGACCCTGCGGTTCTCGTTCGGCTTGCTGGTGCTCTTGCCATTGCTGCTGCTGGCGGCCCGGCGCGACCCGCTGCGCTGGCCGGGCGATGGCAAGGCCTGGGCCCATGTGGTCGTGGCCGGACTGTTGATGCATGCGGCCAACCTTGGCGGCAGTCACTACGCGCAGTACCTCGGCATGTCGGCCGGCGTGACCGCCCTGGTGCTGGCCACGCAACCGCTGGCCACCGCCTTCATCGCCGCCGCCTTCATGCATGAGCGGCTGCGGCCGTTCCAGTGGCTCGGTGTCTTTCTTGGTCTGGTCGGCGTGGCGTTCGTGGTCTGGCACAAAATCGACGTGCATGCGATCCACGGCGATGCGGTGGCGGCCGTGCTGATCTCGCTCACCGCCATCACGGCCGGCACCCTGTATCAACGCGTGTTCTGCCCGACCGTGGATCTGCGCACCAGCACCCTGATCCAGTTTGCGGCCAGCCTGCTGCTGCTGGTGCCGCTCGCCGGTGCGGTGGAGGGCTTCAAGGCGAACCTTGTGCCCGTTGTCTTTGCGGCCGTCGCGTTTCTGGTGTTGTTTGGCTCGATCTTCGCGACCAACGTCCTGCACACGCTGATGCGACGGGGCGAAGCAACGCGCGTGACTAGCCTGCTGTATCTGACGCCGATCGTTGCTGTGCTGCTGGAGTGGCTGCTCTTTGGCGTGGTGCCGTCCATTTTGACCGTGCTCGGCATCGCAGTGACCTGCGCCGGGGTGGCGTTGGTGGCCTGGCAGCCGCGCCGCACGGAGCGGCCGGCGTGAACCTGCTGCGCATCATCATGGTCGCGGTCCTGGCGCATCTGGCGCTAAGTGCCGCGCGGCTCACCGGCTCTCTCTATGCGCTGGCGCAGGGCGCCTCCGCCTTCACGGTCGGCGTGGTGATCGGACTCTTTGCGCTGGTGCCGATGTTGCTCGCGGTGCGCACCGGACGCTGGCTCGATTCCGTCGGCTCGCGCAAGCCGTTCACCCTCGGGACCGCGATGATCCTGGCCGGGGTCACGCTGCCGGCCCTGTTCCCGTACCACCTGGCCGACATCGGGCCGCTCTTGGTGGCCAGCGTGCTGATCGGCACCGGTTCGCTGTTCGTGCAGATGACGGCGCAGCACCTGGTGGGCGGTCGCTCCGCGCCGGGCAATCGCGCCGCCGACTTCAGCTGGCTGGCGCTCGGCTTCTCGGTCTCCGGCCTCCTCGGCCCGGTGGCGAGCGGGCTGCTGATCGACAGCGTGGGCCATCGGGGCACCTATGTGGCGATGATCGTGGTCGTGCTGCTGCAGGTCCTGGTGCTGTGGGTGAACCGCCGGCACCTGACGTCGCATCAAGCGGCCCAGGAGGCAGCCACGCCCGCCCCGATGTTCGACCTGTTTCGCCATCGTGGTGTGCGCGACGTGCTGATCGCCACCGCGCTGATCACGATGGCCTGGGAGCTGCAGAGCTTCCTGGTGCCGATCCATGGCACCTTGGTGGGACTGTCGGCGTCCGAGATCGGCCTTGCGCTCGGCATGTTCTCCTTTGCCACCTTCGTCATTCGGCTGGCCATGCCCTGGCTGTCGCGCTCGTTCAACGAATGGCAGGTGCTGACCTTCACGCTCGTCATGGCGACGCTGGCCTTCGCGCTGATGCCACTGTCGACTGCGCTGCTGCCCCTGCTTGGCGTGATGTTCCTGCTGGGGCTGGGCCTGGGCGCCGCGCAGCCCAACGTCATGGCGCTGCTGCACGAGCGGGCACCGCCGGGGCGGGTGGGCGAGGCGCTGGGCCTGCGGGTGGCCATCATCAACAGCTCCTCGGTGGCTCTGCCGCTCGTGTTTGGCGCGGCCGGCGCAGTGGCCGGTGCGGCGGCCGCCTTCTGGGGCATGGCGGTGCTGCTGGCCGTGGGCGGCGCGGCCGCGCACAAGCGCGCGCGGGACGACAAGCCGCGCGGGACCGTGGCGCGGCCGGAAAGCGGCGCATGAGGCCGGTGGTCGTGCCCAATCGTCGGCTCACCGACGACGAACTACGCACATCGATGCAGGCCGCGTTGGCGCAGGTGCCCGCCAACGCGCCGCTGTGGGTCTTTGGCTACGGCTCGCTGATCTGGAAGCCGGAGTCCGACTTCGACGAGCGGGTGCCGGCCCGCATCTTCGGCTTTCACCGCCGCCTGTGCCTGCGCTCGGTGCGCTATCGCGGCACCGAGGACTGCCCAGGCCTGGTGGCGGGCCTGGACCGCGGCGGCTCCTGCGCCGGCATCGCGTACCGGCTGCGCAAAGCCACCCTGGCCGCGCAGTTCGCGCGGCTATGGGAGCGCGAGATGTTCCTGGGTTCGTACGCGGCGCACTGGCTGCGCGCCAAGCGGCTCGACGGCGGCGAGGCGGTGCGCGCGCTGGCCTTCGTCGTCCGCCGCGACGCCAGCAACTATTGCGGCAAGTTGCCCGAGCCGCAGGTGCTCGACGTGCTCAACCGCGCCTGCGGCATCTACGGATCCAGCCTCGAGTATCTGCGGCACACGGTGCTGGCCCTGCGCGCCGAGGGGCTGCGTGATCCGCACTTCGAGCGCTTGCTGGCGCGCGCCGAGCGCGGCGCAGCCGCCCGAGACGACTGACGCGGGCGTCCGCCCGCACGGACGGCGCTGCCGTCCTATGATTGGTCTCGTCGCGCGCGCATCCGCGTGCTCTGTCGCTGCCTCCAGCCGGCGCAGTCGCCGCCATTGACCACCCCGCATGGACATCGCAAGCATCCGCACCGAATACAAGCGCGGCGAACTCGACGAAGCGCATGCCGCGGCCGACCCGATCGCGCAGTTTGCGCGCTGGTGGGAAGAGGCCACGAAATCCGAGATCGCCGAGGTCAACGCCATGACACTGGCAACCGCCGACACACAGGGCCGGCCGGGCGCACGCACGGTCCTGCTAAAGGACTTCGATGCGCGCGGCTTCGTGTTCTATACGAACTATGAGAGCCGCAAGGGCCAGGAGCTCGCCGGCAACGCGCGGGCCTGCCTGCTGTTCTTCTGGAAGGAGCTTGAGCGACAGGTGCGAATCGACGGCAGAGTGGAGCGGGTCAGCGCAGAGGAGAGCGATACGTACTTCGCGAGCCGCCCGCTTGCGAGTCGCATCGGCGCCTGGGCCTCGCCGCAGAGCCAACCCATCTCGGGCAAGGCCTGGCTGCTGGCACGCGCGGCCGAGATGGGTCTGAAGCACGGGCTCAATCCGTCCCGGCCACCGCATTGGGGCGGCTATCGGGTTTTGCCGACGGCGGTGGAGTTCTGGCAGGGCCGCCCCTCTCGGCTCCACGATCGCTTGCTCTACCAAAAGAGCGGAACGAGCGAGGGCCAATGGACCCGGCGGCGGCTGGCGCCCTAGCCAATCCGAGGCCGCGTCTGTCAACGATCGGCCGGGTCAGCCACTACACCATCATCACTCCATTTCAGTTAGTGCGCCGAGCAAGGGCGACCGTCCCACTGCGGCTATGATGGCTGTATCCGCTGTCTTGAGGGATTCCCGATGAGTGAGAGTCCAATCTCCATCGTCATCGTCGAAGACGAGCCCGAATTCCGTCGCCGCTTTGCGCAGATCATCGAAAGCGAGCCGAGCATGCAACTGGTTGGTGTGGCTGCCAACCGCCGCGAAGCGCAGACGATCATCGACCGGGAGAATTTCGACGTCCTCCTCATCGATCTCGGCCTGCCCGACGGCAATGGCATCGATCTAATCCGCCAGGTCAGCCAGAAGAAGCCGGACGCCGACATCATGGTCGTCACGGTGTTCGGCGACGAGCAGCACGTGGTGTCCTCGATCGAAGCCGGCGCCACCGGCTACGTCCTCAAGGACTCCACCCCGGCTGACGTGATCTCCTGTATCCGGCTGCTGCGCGCCGGCGGCAGCCCCGTGAGCCCCGTGGTGGCCCGCAGCGTCCTGCGCGCGATCCGCAATCGCATGGGCGCCACCGCTTCGCCAGCCGCACGCAGCGCCACGCCGGAAGACAACCCGCTATCGACGCGCGAGACGGAGATCCTCCAGCTCTTGGCCAAGGGCATGAGCTTCAACGAGATTGGCGAGATCCTCGGCATCTCGCCGCACACCGTCACGGCCCACATCAAGAAGATCTACCGCAAGCTCGCCGTGCATTCGCGCAGCGAGGCAGTGTACGAAGCGACCCAAATGGGTCTGCTGCGCACCTGAGGCACCTTCGCCGTCGTGACCCGTGCGGCACGCCGAGGTCGCCTGGCTCAGCGTCTTCCTCCTCCGCCGCATTGTCCGGCCTCGCCTACTCCGGGCCTCGATGACCTGTAACCGGCTGACCGCACTGCTGAGCGCCTCGACTATCGCGCTGCTGCTGGCACTTTGCGCCGGCTCGGCGCGGGCAGATTCGCTGACTGAGCTGGACTGGACAGCCACCGCGGTGGGCAAGCCACCGCCAGCGAACGCCGCATGGACGCGGCTGGCCCTGCCGCTGCGTTGGACCGCCACGGAGGGCACGCCGCTGCAGGGCGTGGCCCTGCGCATGCATTTCAAGCTCGACGCGCAACCCAAGGACGCGTGGGCGGTGCTGATCACGCATGCCACCCCGGGCGGCACGGTCAGCGTCAACGGCCGCTTCATCGGCGCCGTGCGCATGGCAGACGACCGCACGCATGTGCGTTGGCGCCGTCCGCACTTGTTGGCCATCGACCCCGAGCTCCTGGTGGCCGGCCAGAACGAGTTGCTGATCCAGACCGCCTATCGCAGCGGCACACATGCGATTGGCGGTGTGGAAGTCGGCTCGCTGGTCAACAAGCAGGCGCAGTACGAACGCCTACTGTTCGCCAGCAGCACCCTGCCCTGGATCGGCGGCACCCTGGCCGGCGTCATCACGCTGCTCTTTGGGGTGCTGTGGCTGCGGCGGCCCGACCGCCTGCTGGCGCTGCTCACGATTGCCGGCGCCCTGTGGATGGCGCGCTCCTTGTTCTTCACCGCCGAGACGATGCCGGTCGAGGCAAGGCTGTGGTTGCGGCTCGTGTACTACGGTGCCTCGGGCGGCTTTGCGGCCGTGATGACATTGGCCCTCCTGCGTCTGTCGGGTCGCGTCGAGCGGCGCGACGATGTCGCCACGGTGGGCTTTGCGGTCTTCGGACCACTGCTGCTGCTCACCGGGCAGTACGCCGCGCCTCTCTTGGACCAGCTATGGATGCCCTGCCTGGTGCTGATGACGGGCCTGGCCTACGGCTACGCCTTGCTCAACCGCGTGCGGCAAAGAGAGTCACCCCACATCCTGCTGCTGGCGGCGGTGCTGGTCGCGCTCGGCGCGGCGATTCACGACTATCTGCTCACGCGGGCCATGCTCCCCGGTGCCTCCACGCTCGCGTTGCACTGGGCCGGTCCGCTGCTGCTGGTGGCGCTGGCCACACCGCTGGTGGACCGCTTCGTGCGTGTGCTGCGCGAGGCCGAGAGAGCGCGCACGGAGCTGGAGACGCGCGTGCGCGAGCGCGAGCAACTGCTCAAGCGCAACTACGAGCGGCTGCGCGAGAGCGAACGCCTGCAGGTGCAGGCGCAGGAGCGTGCGCGCATCATGCAGGACATGCACGATGGCCTGGGGTCGCAGCTGCTCTCCGGCCTCATGTTGGTCGAGCGCGGCGCTGTCACGCAGCCGCAGGTCGTGCAGATTCTGCGCGAGTCGATCGACGACATGCGCCTGGCGATCGACGCCCTGGCGGTCGAGGACGCCGGCCTGCTGTCCGCGCTCGGCAATCTGCGCTTCCGCATGGAGCCGCGGCTGCGCGCGGTGGGGATCGAACTGCTGTGGGTAGCACGTGGACTGGCGGAAGAAATCGACATCAATCCGGACGCGGTGCTGCCGATCCTGCGCATCGTGCAGGAAGCCCTGACCAACGCGCTCAAACACTCCAAGGCGCGGCAGGTGCAGGTCACCATCGCCATCCAGCATGAGGGCGGGTCGGACTGGTTGATGGTCACGGTGGCCGACAACGGTCGCGGCATCACCGAGGAGCGTGCCAGTGGCCGCGGCCTGCTGAACATGCGCAACCGGGCTGGGCGCATCGGCGCGCAACTGAAGCTTGAGACCATCCCTGGCGCGGGCACAAGCGTTCTGCTGCGCTACAAAGTGGATCCCGACAAACTCTCTGGCCCCACCACGCGCTCGCAGCAGTTGTCGCTCAACACCGAGGCGGTGATCGAAAAGGCACGGCAGCTGTCGCCAACGTGGGACACGCGCTAGGCGGGAGCGCGGCGTTCCTGACCCGGCATCGCCGACGAACAAGCGGCATGCCTGATCGAGCACTTGCGCGGCATCGACTACGCATCATCCCATCGCCGGCATTGGCGCTGTTCGTCCGACCGCCGCCTCACCAAGGTTGGTCCTGGGAGGTGCGCAGCATGTTGCAACCCAATCGACCGATCTGGATGCGTCTCGCACTGGCCGAGGCAGTCGTGATCGCGCTCAGCGCCGTAGCGCTGCTCACTCTGCTAGGACTGGACGAACACACGCTCACCCTGCTGCCCTTTATGCCGCACTGAAGACTGCCGGCGGCGCCAGCGACCGATGTCCACCGCGGCTGCCTGCCATCAGATGTTTCCGGCGGCCGTCCACCGCATGTGGCCCCGGGCCTACACTCCGCGGCCATGCCCCGCGCGCCTGGCCCCTCCCCCCTGTTCGACGAAGGCGGCGATGCCGCCTCGGCCGGCGCGGGCGCGATTGCACCAGCGCCCAGTGACGAGGACCTGCGCCGGCTCGGCCGCGCGCTGCCCGATCAGGTCTACCTCGGCACCTCCTCGTGGAGTTTTGGCGGCTGGAGCATGGTCTATGGCCGCAGCTACAGCGAATCAAGCCTGTCGCGCCAGGGACTGACCGCCTACGCAGCGCACCCCGTGCTGCGGGCGGTCGGCATCGACCGCAGCTTCTACCAGCCGCTGCCGCAGCGCGAGTACGAGCGCTATGCCGCGCAAGTGCCGCCGACCTTCCGCTTTCTGGTGAAGGCGCCGGCGCTGGTTGCCGACGCGCTGGTTCGCGCGCATGGAACGAGCGAAGGTGGCGCGGGCGAGGTCGACAACCCGTCGTTCCTCGATGCCGATCTCGCGCGTGAGTGTTTTGTCGAGCCGGCCCTGCGCGGCCTGGGCGAGCGCGCGGGGCCGCTGGTGTTTCAACTCTCGCCCCTGCCGTGGAAGCTGACCCGCGGCGAGGCCGCGCACGCCACGATCGAGCGGATCGGTGCGTTCCTGGCCGCGCTGCCCACCGAGGTCGACGGGCGCGTGCCGACCTTCGCGGTGGAGCTGCGCAACGCCGAGCTCCTGACACCGCGGCTGGTACGCACCCTGCGCGAGGTGAACGCGCGGCTGTGCCTGGGCATCCATGCGCGCATGCCGCCGGCGGCACGCCAGAGCGCCGCGCTGCGCGCGATGGATGCCGAGCCCGCCGAGGGCGACGACTGGCGGCTCAAGGGACCGCTGGTGGTGCGCTGGAGCCTGCACGCGGGGCTCAGGTACGACGACGCCAAGAACCGCTACGCGCCCTTCGATCGCCTGCTCGACGCCGACATCCCCACACGCGGCACGCTGGCGCATCTGATCCACGTGGCGATCAAGAGCGCGCAGCCCGCCTATGTGATCGTCAACAACAAGGCCGAAGGCAGCGCGCCGCTCTCGTGCGTCGAGCTGGCGCGGGCCGTTGTGCACAAGGCAGCGCCCTGAGCCGCTTGTGCCACGCCGGCCTCACGCCAGCCGCTTGCCCCAGTCCACGGTGCGCGTGACGAGCATCACCGAGGCCAGGCAAGCGAACAGCAGCAGTGCGCCGAGCAACAACGCCGCATCCTCCAGGCGCAGCAGCAGGAACAGCAGGCCGTAGAGCACGGCGATCGCGCCGCCAAAGGCGAGCCCCGCGCGCGGTGAGCGGAACAACGCGATCGCGTAGACCGCCAGCAGGCCCGAGCAGCCGGCCGCGCCGGCGAGATACGCCCAGCCAAAGCCGAGGTGCTCGCCCAGAGCCAGCAGCAGCAGGAAGAACATGCCCACGGCCGCCCCCACCAGCAGGTACTGCATGGGATGCACCTGCGCGCGGCCCAGCACTTCGAGCAAGCCGACGCCAGCGAAGATCAGCAGCACAAACAGGATCGCGTACTTGGTGGCGCGGTCTGACAGGGTGTAGAGACTGACGGGATCGAATAGTCCGACACTCAGGCTCTCCGCGCATTCGCGGTGATCGCCGGATGCGAGACAGGGGTGCAGGCCCTCGCGCAGTTGCTGCGGCGCGCGCGCCGACAGGGCGGTGAGCTGCCAACGTGCGGTGAAGCCGTCGGGCATGACCTCGCGCTGCAACGGCAGATAGCGGCCACCGAAGGACGGGTGCGGCCAGTTGGACGTGAGCGTCACCTGCGTGCTGGCGCCCGCCGGCACGATGTGCAACTGGCGCGTGCCCGCCAGGTCGAGCGCGATGGTCACCTGCAGCGGCGCGCCTTCGTCCAGGCTTGCGGGCAGCGCAGCCTGCACGGCGGCACTGTCGCCCGCTTGGGGGCCAGCGCTCACATCGAGCGCAACGCCGTTGACCTCCTGCGCAAAGCGACGGATCCCGCGCGCATCGCCCACGGTGGTTCGCAGCAGCAGCGGGCCGCGGTGCAGACTCCCGCCGGCCACTGCGGGCGAGGGCAACGCCGGCGCGGCGCCCGCCGCCCAGCTCGCCGTGAGCTTCGCCCGCAGCACGTAGGTCGGGATCGTGAAGATGCCCCGCCGCAGGGTGTCGGCCTCGAGCGCGCCATCCACCGCAAGGCTCGCCGCCGGCGCCTGCCCGACAAAATGGCGCGTGCGCTGCTGCATGCGGCTGGCGCCCGCCTCGCGCGTCTCCTCCACCCAGCGCTCGACGCAATCACGCACCAGTAGCGGCCCGCTGACCAACTGTACGCCCGCCAGGCTCTCGGCCACGCTCGCCTCGGCAGAGCGCAGGGTGGCCTGGCGCTCGCGCACCAGGTCCTGGATGGCGCTGATGCCGAGCGCGAGGACAGCGGCAACGGCAAGCAAGGCAGCCGACTTTCGAACGAGGGACATGGCGACGCTCCGGGTGACGTTTGCAACGCCTGAAGGATCACCGCGGCCGATGAAGCCCGCGGGGAGCCGCCGCGAAGCCGCGGTGAAATGCGAAGGGCGCGCCACGCCGGCCGCATCAGCGGGCCGGCAGCACCATTGAACGATCGCGATGCAGGCCGCTGTCCCTGGACCATCCCGAGCGTCTAGCTCGTCGGCAGCCTGCGCTTGTTGACGAACGTCTTGCGAAACTTCTCGACCTTGGGCGCGACCACGAACATGCAATAGCCCTGCGCAGGGTTGTGGCGGAAGTACTCCTGGTGGTACGTCTCGGCGCGGTAGTAGTTGCTGGCTGGCACGACAAGCGTCACGACCTCGTCGTCGTAGTGCGGCTGGATCTCGCGAATCGTGGCTTCGGCGATCTGCCGCTGCGCGTCCGAGTGCGTGAAGATCACCGAGCGGTACTGCTCGCCCACGTCATTGCCCTGGCAGTTCAACTGCGTCGGATCGTGAATCGTGAAGAACACCTCCAGGATCTCGCGGTAACTGATGCCGGCCGGATCGAACTCGATGCGCACCACTTCGGCATGGCCGGTGCCGCCGTCGCACACGGCGCGATAGCTGGGCTGATCCACATGGCCCCCGGCATACCCGGACTCCACATCGATCACGCCCTGCAACTCCTCGTACACCGCCTCCAGACACCAGAAGCAGCCGCCACCCAGGGTGGCGAACTCATGACCTGGGCGCGGTTGCGTGCCCAGCGCGTTCTTGATTGACATGCGGTCCCCTTGCGAAGTGAAGCAAACATCCGCGCGCCGACCCCCGTGCTGCCTGACCGGGAGGCCGCCACGCATGGCGCAGCATTCGACCGCCGACGGCGCCATTTGATCCCGACGGGCATGGGCAAGAACCTGACTGACGAATCGCGCTTGATCGCTTTGCAGGCTCGGCGCAGCCCATGAGCCTCAGGTCAGCAGGTTGACGAGCAACGCGCCGCCAAACTGCAATAGCACACCACTGCCCAGCAGCGCCAGCACATTGAGTTCGGTCGCGTCGCTGCCGGCCACGCCGAGGATCTGGCGCACGCCCGCGCTCCACCAGAAGCACGAGAGGATGAACGCGGCAAACAGCAGCAGCACCGCGGGCAGCACGACCAGCAGCAGGCCGGCGGCGTAGATCGGCAACGCGCCGACCACGGCGACCGCGAGCGATGCGAGCGGCCGGCGCGGCTGGCGAAACATCGGCGCCAGCAGCAGGTACATCAGCGCCAAGGTCAGCGGCGCCAGCGTGAAGCCGAGCAGCGTGGTGCGAAACGGATCGAACAACGCCGCGTCGCCAGGCAGAAAGCCGAGGTCGGCGTTCCAGCGGGTGTTGAAGTACGTGGTCCCCACCCACACGGCACTGGCCACGCCCGTGGCGCCAAGCACCAGTGTGCCGAGCACCTGCCGCAAGGCGGCGCTTGGGTGCCGCGCCAGTTGCCGCTCGACGACGCTCCACAGCGCGATCGGTTCGAACCAGGAGTGCATCGACGCATTTGAGCACAAGCGGTACATGCCTTGCCGGTCAGCGCCTACAACGCCGCGGCACCGCGCTTGAAAGATCCCGCATGATGCCGCCGCATGACCCACAGACACCCTCACCAGTGCCGCCGCAACCGCAACCGCCGCCCACGAGCCCGGGCCAGCCCGAGATGCCGGACGTCGACCCCGCCGGACCTGAAATCCCCCGGCCTCGCCCGGCCACACCGCACCCGCCCGGTACACCGTCGGGGCCGGATATCGCCCCGCCGATGGTCGCTCGACGGCCGCCCTGATTCGTCGAAGTTGACCTGCCCAGGGCACGCGTCTTGCCGTCGCGCATGAATGATCTACGCAGTCGCCCGTCACGAACTCGCCATGTCCAAGGTGCCGAAGGTCAGGGTGCGAGATCGCGCGCCGCCGCTGCCAGCGCCAACGCTCGATCAACTCTTCGCGGCGCTGGCCACGGCGAGGCGGCGACTGCTGGTTCTGGACTACGACGGCACCCTCGCGCCGTTCGATGCCAACCGGATGGCCGCGCGGCCCTACCCGGGCGCGCACGATCCGCTTTCTCGCATCCGCCAGCAGCCGTCGACGCGTGTGGTCTTCCTGAGTGGACGGCCGGCGCGCGAAATGCATGATCTGCTCATGCTCTCGCCGCCGCCCGAGATCTGGGGCGTGCACCGGTGGGAACGCATGATGGCCTCCGGTCAGCTGCTGCGCTCGATCCTGCCGACGCAGGCGAGGGGCGAGCTCAATCGCCTGATGGCACTGCAGCCGCAGGTCGAAGCGCTCGGCGCAACCCCGGAACAGAAGTACGGCTCGGTCGCCTTGCACTGGCGCGGCCTGAGCCCGGATCGCGTAAGGCAGCCGCGGGCCCTGTTGCAACCCTTGCAGGACAGCGCTCGCGCTCGCGTCGATGCGGCCTACTCCTATCTGGAGGAGTTCGACGGCGGTTCGGAGTTACGCGCGCGCGGGCCGAACAAGCGCTCGGTCGTGCGGGCTTTGCTGCGCGAAGAGGCCCGCAACGCGGCGATCGCCTGCCTGGGCGACGAGGTGTCCGATGAAGAAGCCTTCGTCGCGCTCGGCGGACGCTGTCTGGCGGTGCGGCTCATGCCGCCGCAGGCGAGCGAGACCGCGCGCGCCCCACCGCGGCGCAGGCAAGCTTGCAAATGCCCGCCGACCTGCTCGCCTTTCTCGGACGCTGGCACGACACGCCGAATCGCGCGCACGGCGGTGTGACCTGAAGGTGGACGCCGCCGGCGCCATTGACGTCGCCGCCATCCGTTCGCGCCAGGTCCTTCTGGTGGTGTCCAACCGGTTGCCGATCGTGCTTGAGACAGCGCCTGAGCCGCGGGGAGAACGCAAGCACGCTCTCGTCGCGCGGCCAGGCAGCGGCGGGCTGGTGTCCGCGTTGCTGCCGGTGCTGCGTCATCGCGGCGGCACCTGGGTGGGCTGGGCGGGCCTACCCACCGAGGACGGTCAGGAGCGCGAGGTCGCGCAGGCACAGGAGCAGGCCAGCGGCGAGTTCGGCTTCGCCTTGCAGGGCTTGCCCCTATCGGGCGCCGAGGTGCGCGACTACTACGAGGGCTTCTCCAACCGCGTGCTGTGGCCGCTGTTCCACGACCTACCGGAGCGCTGCTGCTTCGACCCGGCGTACTTCGAGGCGTATGTGGGCGTGAACGAGCGCTTTGCGGAGGCGATCCTCGCTTGTGGCAGCGCCGATCTCACATGGATCCATGATTACCAGCTGATCGGCGTTGCCGCTGCGCTACGCGCACGCGGCGTGCTGAGCCGGCTCGGCTTCTTTCTGCATATCCCGTTTCCCCCGCCCGATCTGTACCTGCGTCTGCCGTGGCGCTTCCAGATCCTGCGCATGCTGCTCGCCCACGACCTCGTCGGCTTCCGGACGCTGCCCGACCGCAGCAATTTCATCGCCTGCGTCCGCAGGCTGCTTCCCGAGGTGAAGCTGCTGGGCCGCGGTCATCTGGTGGCCGCCGACCGGATCGACAGCGGCAGCGCGAGCGCGCCACCCGGGGCGCAGGCGCGCATCGGCGTGTTTCCAATCAGCATCGACGACGCGGGCTACGTCAAGCGGGCCCAAACGGCTGTCGTGCGCGATCTCGCGCAGCGGCTGCGCGGCAACTTCCCGCCCGATCGCCAATTGATCCTCGACGTCGACCGGCTCGACTACACCAAGGGCATTCCGGAGCGCCCGCGCGCGTTCGATCTCCTGCTGTCGCAGCACCCGGCACTCATCCGCCGCGTGACGCTCATCCAGGTGATGGTGCCCAGCCGAGAGGACATCGCCGAGTACGCTTCGCTGAAGGCCGAGGTCGACCGGCTGGTGAGCCAGATCAACGGCCGCTACACGGCGCCTGGCGACTGGGTGCCGGTGCAGTACGTGTACCGCGCGCTGGCGCACGACGAGCTGATCGCGTGGTACCGCTGCTGCCAGATCGCGCTCATCACGCCACTGAAGGACGGCATGAACCTGGTCGCCAAGGAGTTCTGCGCCCGCAGCGTCGACGAGGACGCCGTGCTGATCCTCAGCGAGTTCGCCGGCGCCGAGACGCAACTGCACGGTGGCGCGCTGATCGTCAACCGGCACGGCATCGGCAGCGTGGCCGCGGCCTTGTATCGAGCCGTGCGGATGCCGCTGGACGAGCGGCGCAGCCGCATGCGCCGCCTGCGCCGCCAGGTCGCAAGCGGCGATGTGTCCTGGTGGGTCAACGCGTTCCTGCGAGCGGCAATCGCCAAGGACCTGTCGGACTTTCCGCGGACGGATGACTATGTGCCGACTGACGCGGCGGGGTACTCGACCGTCTAGCGCGTTGCCTGCGGCGCGGTGCCGGCGTGCGCCACTACAGCCGGAGTTGGTAGGCCAGCAGCAATCCGCAGCACGGCAGACCGAGCGCGAGTCCAAGGCCAAGACAGGCATGGGCGGCACGCTGACCGCGTTGCTTCCAGCGCCGCGCCGCCGCGCTCGAACCAGGGAGCTTGATGGCGAACGCGCAAACAAAGCCAAGCGCCAGAACCGCGAGCGCACTGGCCGCACAACCGAAAACCGCGGCGCGCAGATAGTCCTGCGGATACGGGGTCCAGGCGGTCAGGGCCCAGCTTGCAAGCTGCGCGGCGCCGAGAGCGAAGAACAGTGCCAGCGCGACCGCGAGCGCCATGCGCTCCAGCCGCCAAGGCACCACTTCAGTTGCGCCGGACAGGCGCTTCGACCGGTCAAGCATCGGTCCGCCCCAGGACCTTTGCCAGCAGCCGGTTCTCGTGCGACTCGCCTTCCATGACGAACTCCGTGCGACCATGGTCCCGGTAGCCGCGGCGCGCATGGTACGCCAAGGCGCGCTGGTTATGGACCCAGGGAGTCAGCCACAGCACCGTCGCGCCACTTTCAGCGGCCAGGGCTTCGGCGCGCGCGAGCAGCCGTGTACCGACCCGCATGGCCGTAAACGGCTCCTGTACATACAGTCGTAACAGTTCGGCTTGCGTCCCGTCCGGCGCCAGAGGGTGGCCGGCGCCAAGGGTCAGTTGCGCGAAGCCGACCAGATGGCCACGCGATTCGGCCACCTCGATGCGCGTGTCGCGCTCACCGAGCGCCCTGACGAACTGCGCTTGTGAATAGGCGCCCAGCACCGCGCGCGCCAACACCGGGCGGATGCCTTGCGTCGCATAGTTGTCCAGAAAGACCTGCGTCGCGAGCACCGACAGACACAGCGCGTCCGCGACACACGCAGGGCGCAGGTCGATTACGGTTTGTGGCGTGGACACGGCGACCAAGGTCTGGCGGTACATACGGCGGGACCATCCTGCGTCCAGCGACACGCTTGTCGGTCTAATGTTGACGGCCCGAGCTTGCACTGCCTGCCTGCGTTCGTCCAGCGCGGACCGCCCGCTGGGCCCGTCATCGATGCGAAGATCGCCACCGTCGGCGCAGGCTCGGCGCGGACGGCGAGCACACGAAGGAGGCAAGATGCGCGAGAACCGGCTTCGCTCGATCTGGCAACGCGGTGACACGGCCGTGAACGCCTGGCTCACCATCGGCAGCAGCTTCGCCGCGGAGTTGATGGCGCAGCAAGGCTGGGATGCGCTGACCATCGACTTGCAGCATGGCGTGATCGACGACCACGCTCTGGTGCCGATGTTGCAGGCAATCGGCAGTACGGCCGCCGTGCCACTCGTCCGCGTGCCGTGGCTGGAGCCGGGCATTTTGATGAAAACGCTTGATGCCGGCGCCTACGGCGTGATCTGTCCGATGGTCAATACGCGCGAAGACGCGCAAAAGCTGGTCGCCTTCACCAGTTACGCGCCGCGCGGCATGCGCAGCCATGGCCCCGCGCGCGCCACGCTGTACGGCGGCCCCGACTACTTCGCGCACGCCAACGACACCATCGTGCGCTTTGCGATGATCGAGAGCGCACAGGCGCTCGACAACCTCGACGCCATCTTGTCGGTCGCTGGGCTCGACGCGATTTACATCGGACCGTCCGACCTGTCGATCTCGCTCGGCTGCGCGCCGGCCTTTGACGAGCTCGCGCCGGTGGTCGCGCAGGCGGTGGAGCACATTCTCGCGCGTGCGCGGCACCACGGCGTGGTGGCCGGTATCCACAATGGTTCGCCGCAGGCCGCCCTGGCGCGCAGCGCGATGGGATTCCGGTTCGTCACCGCCGGAACCGATGCGCGCCTGCTCGCCGCCGGCTCGCAGCGGATCCTGACGCAGATGCGCGGCGGTCAGGGGGACTGAGGCAGGCGCGCTCCAACGTCGCGGACGCGCGACCGGTACCCCGCCCGTGCGTCACGCCATCCATCATTCAACCGAGCGAAAGTGACCAACAATGACCCTGCTACCCCTGTCCAGCGCCGAAGTCGATGAGCTCGACGCCATGTTCCAGTCGCTCGACCAGGAGAGCAACCCGATGGACCTGTCGATGGCTGATGGCTTTCTCACCGGCGTGCTGGTGCATCCGCGGACCATCCTGCCGTCGGACTGGCTGCCGCGTCTGATCGATCCGCGGGCCGACACGCTCGATCTCAGCAACAGCGCGATCGACGCCACGCGCTTTATCGAACTCATCATGCGGCGCTACAACGAGTTGGCTGCTTGTATCGCCGCGCGGGAGCCATTTGCCCCGATCGTGCCGATGATCGACGACGATGAAGATTCCGCCGACGACACGAGCGACGGATTGCCCGAGGTCGGCGGCGCGCAGCCCGGCGGCGGCGCCCGCGAGCTTGCCGCGCGCGCTGACGATCACGAGGCCATTGAGCCTGCCGTCCGCGGCCAGACACGCGCTGAAACCGCCGCTGCCCCCCGCGCCGACGCCGTGGATGACGCGGCGAATGACGACGACGCCCTCGACGAAGCCTTGCCGCTGAACACGCTCGTGCTTGCGTTCTGGTGCGCGGGCTTTTTCAACGCGATCAACGCCTGGCCCGGGCTGGGCGATCTGCCGGCCGACGAAGTCGCGCCGCTGCTGGCCAACTTGTACCGCTACATCCCGGCCGGTGACAACGACGAGCTGCGCCAGTTGCATCGCGATCTCGACGCCGCGCTGCCGCGGCCCGATTCGGCGGAGGACGCGATCGACGACCTCGTCGCCACGGTGCTCGACTTGGCGGACATCACCCGCCCGAACCGGCCCGTGCGGCGCGCGCCGAAGCTGGGTCGCAACGAACCGTGCTGGTGCGGTAGCGGCCGCAAATACAAGCGCTGCCACGGCGCGGGCTGAGCAAGCCAAAAATCCTCGGTCGGAAGTGCGTTGCAACGCTAGCGGCAGTTGCACGCGCCCGAGCGAGATCGCCTCGCCGGCCAGCGCCTTACGCGGCCAGCTTCAACCGCTCAAGCGCCGCCGCGGCCATCGCGTCAGCCACCGCGCGACGGGGATTGACGACGCGGTCCAGTCCGATGCCGGCCAGCAGATTGGCCTCTTCCTCGTTGGCGGCGCGCGCGATGATCGCGATGCCTGCGTTCAGAGCGCGGGCTGTGTCGACGATGGGGCGCACATCCGTGGTCTCAGGCAGCGTGATCAGCAGCAGGCCAGCACCGGCGATATGCGCCTGCACCAGCGCGATGGGGTCGACCGCGTTGCCGGATACCGCAGCGTGGCCGGCATCGCGCAGTTCCTGAACGCGCTCGCGATTCTGCTCGACCACCACGAACGGGACGTCGCGCTGGGCCAGCACGCGCGCCAGGTGGCGGCCGACGTTGCCGTAACCGACGAGCACCACGTGCCTGGCCAGGTAGCGGTTCTCGGTGGTCGAAGGCAGCGCGGCAAGCGGGTCGTCGCGCGTCTCCAGCCGGCGCGCCAGCGGCGACCGATCAAGGATCCACCGCCGCAACGGCTCATTGGCCGAAAGCAGCAGCGGATTGAGCGCGATCGAGATCAGCGCGCCGGCCACCACGAGGCTCTGGCCTTCGGGCGGCACCACACCGAGACTTGCGCCAAGCGCCACCAGGATGAATGAGAACTCGCCAATCTGCGCCAGACTCGTGGACACGGTGAGCGCCGTATTCAGCGGGTAGCGCATGGCCAGCACGAGCGCGGCCGCTGCGATGGACTTGCCGACGATGATGACGGCGGTCACCGCCAGCACCTGCAGCGGACGCTCGATCAGCACCATCGGATCGAACAGCATGCCGACCGAGACGAAGAACAGCACGGCGAAGGCATCGCGAAACGGCAGCGATTCGTCGGCAGCGCGGTGGCTGAACTCGGACTCGCGCAACACGAGGCCAGCGAAAAACGCGCCCAGCGCGACTGACACCCCGAACAGCGCAGCCGCCCCGTAGGCGATGCCCACCGCCGTGGCGATCACGCACAGCGTGAAGAGTTCGCGCGAGCCCGTCTTGGAGATGTGCCACAGCATCCAGGGCAGCAGGCGGCGGCCGCCCAGCAGCATCACGGCCACGAAGGCGGCCACCGCGAGCAGCGTCTTGACCAGCGTGCCGAGCAGGCTGCCGGTGCCGCCGCCTTGCGCCGCGGGCTCCAGTGCGGTGATCGCCACGGGCAGCAACACGAGCACCAGGACCATGGCGAGGTCCTCGACGATCAGCCAGCCCACTGCGATACGTCCGTTGTGGCTGCCCAGCAGGCCGCGCGACTCGAGCGCGCGCAACAGCACCACCGTGCTCGCGACCGACAGCGCGATGCCGAAAACCAGCGCGCCGGCCGGCGTCCAGCCCCACCACAGCGCCAGCGCCGCACCGAGTGCCGTGGCCACCGCCATCTGCAAGGCCGCCCCGGGCACGGCGATCTTGCGCACCGCCAGGAGGTCGTCGATCGAAAAGTGCAGGCCGACGCCGAACATCAACAGCATCACGCCGACCTCGGCCAGCTGCATTGCAATCTGCACGTCCGCCACGAAACCGGGTGTGTGCGGCCCGATCACCACGCCAGCGAGCAGATAGCCGACCAGCGCCGGCAACTTCAGGCGTGAGGCGACGAAGCCCAGGACGAGCGCCAGGCCGAGCGCTGCGGCCAGCGTGACGATGAGGGGCATGTGGACGTGCATTGCGTGCAAACGGGGTCGCGTTGTCGTTGTAGCACTTCTATCACGACGACAGCCGAAGCCCCCGTGGCCCGCATCTCGGGCGCGACACCGGGTTGATCCCAACGCAGCGCGAGGAGGCGCGCTCTCCATGCCCTTGATCGGTGGTAGCCGCTGGCCGTCACCGATCCGGTTAGCCGCGAACCCCGCTCGCCGTGCGCACCGTCGGCGGCGACGGCGGTGGCGTCATGCCCATCGAGACATACACGGCACTGAGCTTCTCCACGCCAATCTCGGCCGGACGCACCCAGTCCGTGGGCACGTAGAGCAGCGCGCCGCCAATGGGCACGGGCGCGGTCGGGATCAGGATGGCAAGATACGGCCGGCCGTCGATCAGCACCGGCTCCGGATTGGGCGCCAGCGCCAGCACCGCCGCCCCGCTGCCACCAAAGAAGCACCACACCGGGCGCATGGTGGCCAGATCGGGCCGGTCGGGCCGCTTGAGCACGCTGACGACCCGTTCCGCCACACCGTACAAATCGCCGATCAGCGGTATGCGGCGCAGCCAGCCGCGGATCATCTCGGCCCAGGGAAGTTCCAGCCCGCGCTGCACGAGCAAGCCGAGCACATAGACGACCGCCAGCAGGATGACGGTGCCCAGCAGGTAGGCAAACTCGGGCCGGCTGGTGAACTGGTAGCCCAGCGCGGCAAACACGCGGCCCACCAGACTGCCCGGCCCGACGAAGCGCACGATCAGATCGACGATCCACGTGAGCACGGCGATCGTCAGGGCGGCTGGCAGCAGCACCAGCAGGCCGGCGAGCCAAGTGGCGGCAATCCGTCTGGCGATGGGCTTGATCATCCCGGCAGCTTAGAGCAGAGGGCCGGTCCAGCCCCGCCCGCGGCTGGAGTTCCCTACCAGAGAAGCGCCTGGCTTGCGAGGGTCGCAGGGCTGGCGCGGGCCCTTCTCAATTGAGCCGCTCGACTCGCATTGCCTCGCGAATCGGCGACGCATGTCGCGGCCGAATTCCGTCGCGCGACGGCGACAGGCGCGATGCCGTGCCTGATGACCAAGCACGCGCAATCTCTCCGAGCAGGCCGACGCCGACTGCAACGTCAGTGCGAGAACTTGGCGTGCAGGCCTGTTGGGACCCAGGCGAGCGTGGCGAACAACGCATTCGGTCGACGTTCGCCGGTGGTACGCCGACGGTCTGTGTATCGGAGTACGCCGGTCCTGCACTGAATCTGCGAGGCCACGCGGGCGTGGCCGTTTCGCGCAAGCGGCGCGGGAGCAAAGGACGGTCGTTTGCTCCACAATGGATCCAGGAGCACAAGGCCCACGACAACCCGTTGCGCGAGCGCACACGGCACCGGGTCGCGACAGAGCGGGCCTGCGCCGCAACGGCGCGGCCTGGCGCACAAGGGACGGAGAACGAGATGGCAGGCGAAAAGGAAAGCGAATTGAATTCACAGTACACCGCTTGACCCAGCGCAACCGACGATGCAGCTCCGTCATCCAGCCGCCGGGTGTTTCTGGCAACGGTGACCGCCGGCGCAGGATCGGCCTTGCTTGGCGGCACGACCGATGCGCAGGCCTCGGGGTCATCGGTGGCATCGGCGGCGCCGATCGCCCGCAAGCGCGGCGCGGCAGACAAGCACAACATCATCTTCGTTTTCACCGACCAGGAACGCTTCTTCCCGCGCCTGCCGGCCGGCTACAGCCTGCCGGGGCACGAGCGCCTCGCACGCAATGGCGTGACTTTCGAGAACCACTATTGCCCCGCGGTGATGTGCACTTCGTCCCGCGCGGTGCTGCTCACGGGCCTGCAGACCACCGACAACCGCATGTTCGAAAACGCCGACGCGCCTTGGGTGCAGGCCCTGTCGACCAAGGTGCCGACGGTTGGCCACATGCTGCGCAAGGCGGGTTACTACACCGCGTACAAAGGCAAGTGGGACCTGAACCGTGCGTTCGACGACAACGACGGGAACAGGCTCTTCACGCGCGAGATGGAGGAGTACGGCTTCGCGGATTTCGCCTGGCCGGGCGACGTGCTGGCACACGGGCTGGGCGGCTACCGGTTCGACCACCTGATTTCGGGCAGCGCCATCTCCTGGCTGCGCAACAAGGGGCGGCCGCTCGCCGAAGACGGCAAGCCATGGGCGCTGTTCGTGAGCCTGGTCAACCCGCACGACATCATGTACTTCAATACGGATCTTCCCGGCGAGCGGGTGCAGGACACCGGGCGCCTGATGATGCAGCCCACGAAGACGCCGCCGCATCCCGACTACAAGGCGCGCTGGAATGCGCCGCTACCCGAGAACCTGACCCAGCCCTTCGACGAACCCGGGCGTCCGCGCGCGCATGGGGAGTTCGACCGCGCCTGGGGGGTACACGCTCGGGCGCATTCCGCACGAGGCGGCGCGTTGGCAGCGCTTCACCGACTACTACCTGAACTGCGTGCGCGCGGTCGATGCGCAATTGCTTGCCATTCAGAGAGAACTGGAGGCGCTCGGTCTGTCGGACCGCACCATTTTCGTGTTCACGTCCGACCACGGCGAGATGGCGGGCGCGCATGGCCTGCGCGGCAAAGGTGCCTTCGCTTATGAAGAGACCACCCACCTGCCGATGTACATGACGCACCCGGACGTGCGTGGCGGGCAGACCTGCCGCGCCCTCACCAGCCACATCGACTTCGCGCCGACGCTGCTCGCGCTTGCCGGCATGGACCGTGCGCGGATGGGCGAGGCCGCCGGACGCGAGTTGCCGGGCAGGGATTTTCGCGGCGCCTTGGCCGCACCGGCCAGCGCGGGGGTCAATGCGGTGCGCGAGTCGGTGCTGTTCACCTTTAGCGGCCTGGCGCAGACCGACAGCAACTTGATGCGCGTCATTGCAGAAGGCGCGAGCGCGGGCAAAGACGTTCAGACCGCGATCAAAGAGAGCGGCTTCAAGCCCGACCTGCGCAAGCGCGGCAGCCTGCGCATGGTCTTCGATGGACGTTACAAGTTCACGCGGTACTTCTCGCCACTGGAGCGCAACCGCCCAAACACGCTCGACGAGCTGTACAAGTGGAACGAGCCGGAGCTGTTCGACCTGCGCAGCGACCCGCGCGAGATGAAGAACCTGGCCATGACCCAAGGCGTGAACGAGGCGTTGGTGCTTGCGATGAACGGCAAGCTCAACGCGGCGATCGCCGCCGAAATGGGCAAGGATGACGGTCGCGAGATGCCGGCTGTCGATGGCATCAACTGGGCAGTCGACCGGATCGAACTGTAGCCGCCCGCGCCAGACGGCATGGTCGTCTGTCCGGCGCCGGGCACGCCTGGGAGCCCATCGATGCCCACGCGAACGCCGTACCCGGTTGCAAGACAGACAATGGCGCCACGCGCTCGCGAGGAACCACGACCTGCGCCGGACGGAGGGGACAAAGGGCCGGAACAACCCGGCCACTTGTTCATCAACAGGTGCGAAGATCGATGCTCCAATGGACCTCTGGCACGTCGTCTGCCCACCGCGCACCTCGCCGCGCCACGCGCCGGCTTCCCGGCCTCGGCGTTTCACAACGTGTTTGAAGCGCTGCAGATCGCCTTCCAGGCGCGCGGTGACCAAACCCAGCGCGTCGCCCACGTTCTCGATGAAGCCCTCCGGCTCATGGCGCATCGTCACTTCAACCAGGCTTGAGTCGTCGCCATGCGGCGTAAAGACGGCGCGACCGTGGT
The DNA here is from genome assembly GCA_020248785.1 of Burkholderiales bacterium. Classification (GTDB taxonomy): domain Bacteria; phylum Pseudomonadota; class Gammaproteobacteria; order Burkholderiales; family Burkholderiaceae_F; genus JALHMQ01. The sequence goes on from JADCGX010000008.1 coordinate 30,929, forward strand.
TTGGTTTGCCCGAAGTGCTTTCTCGGGCAATGACCACGTCGGGCACCTGCTCGGTGATCTCGGCCATCCACTGCACGTCCTTGCCGCCGATCTCGGCGTTCCAATGCAGGTGAGTGTCGTCAGTCTGTCGGATCGACTTGACGCCCTCCATGAAGTGGGGGAAGTCCTCGAACTGCGTGGTCTGCTTGTAGTCGGTGCTGCGCGGCGCGTTGACGACAACCGACTTGGTGATGGTCTCCATGGTGCTTGCCTCCTGAAAAACACAGGAGGCGGCAAGACAAGTACCGCTGGCGTGGGGCGCCTGTCGGATGCGTCTGCAAGCGGCCGGCAACCGGCAACTGGAACGTGAGCGCGGAGAACCGAACTGGGGATTGGGAACGGCGTGGAGCGGGTGATGGGAATCGAACCCACGTCTTGAGCTTGGGAAGCTCAGGTCCTGCCATTGAACGACACCCGCGCGGCCGCAACTTTACAACACCGCTGCCGCACTGCGGACCGCCAGCGGGGCATGCGCGGGCGTCCGGCGCGCCGCCGCTGCTCTCCCATCGCGAGCGGCGAAGCGAGCGCGGTCACGCGGCCTTGCAGCGGCGCTTCGATCGCAGCCCAGCCCAAATCGGCAGGAAGCTACGGATGCTGCGCGAAGCGCGCCCGCAGGGCGCGGAGAAATTGTGCATTGGCCTGCGCAGTCATGCGGCCCCCTTAGCGCTGCACGCCGCGGGCAGGCAATGCCATGCCGCACCGCGCGTCGCCACCTGGCCCTGCACCAACCCGGATGTTTCACCAGCTCGCCTCCGCGGGCGATGATTCTCACTCTGTAACCGGCGTGGTGAAGTTCATGTTTGGACAGAACCGATTTGGCCGTCGGAGCGACGCGGGCTTGCGCGGCGCCTCCGCCTTCGCGGGGGCAGGCTCTGCGCGTCCAGCTCGCGCTGAAGTGCTCGCCGATGCCTGCGGGCATCGACGACGCCCCTGCCGTCCAATCTGGCTCACGCACGCATCCGCGCAACTCGCGCGTCCCTGATGAAGCATCCGGGCTAAGCTGCGCGCCGCAACTCGATCCAGCCCGAACGATGGATGACGAAACCAAGCCCCGCCCGCCCCTGCCCGACCGCCTGTGCACGGACCTGCGCAGTCCGCACTACAACAAAGCGGTGCTCGAACACGAGATCGTCATCCGCTTCAACGGCAAGGACCGCACGGATGTCGACGAGTACTGCATCAGCGAGGGCTGGATCAAGGTGGCCGCCGGCAAGACGCTCGACCGGCGCGGCAATCCTCTGCTGATCAAGCTCAAGGGCAAGGTCGAAGCGTCTTATCGCTCTGACCGGGACGCGCCCCCAGTCGGCTAGCCGGACTACAGCAGCGGCCGCAGCGGCAGCCACTGCAGCGCGCGCACGGCGGCGTTCTTCCAGTACGAGACCATCGGGTCGGGCGGGTCGGTGGCGGCATTCCAGCTGTTGCCCGGGGCCATGTCCGTCTCGATCAACGTCTGGACGGCGCGCGCCACCGCCGCATCGTGGATCACCGCGCCGACCTCGGTGTTCAGGTTCTCCGAGCGCGGGTCGAGGTTGTAGGTGCCGATGTACGTGATGCGGCCGTCGATGACCATCGTCTTGGCGTGCAGCGAGAAAATCGGCTGCGGCCCGCGCGGTGTCACCACGCGCTGCTGCATCATGCGCAGCTGCACCTGGGCGTCCGGCCGGTACTCGTAGATCTGCAGCCCCATGGCCAATAGCTGGCGCCGTTGCTGCCGGTAGCCACTGAAGGCCGGCAGGTTGTCGGTGCTGGCAAGCGAGTTGGTGTTGATGCGCACCGTGACCCCGCGCGCACGCAGGCCACGAAACAGCTCCAGCGCACGGTCCGACAGCACCAGATACGGCGTCTGGATGACGACCTCGCGTTGCGCCGTGCTGAGCAGCTTTGCAAGGGCGGCCGAGCTGTCGCCGCCGCCGCCGAGCCCCGCCTGTCCATCGTTCTTGCCCGGCCGGTCGTGGATGAATTCCACCTGCGTCCACACCATGGCGCCCGCCACGCGCGGGAACGACTCGGGGGTCGCCTCGATGGCACGCCGCACCTCCGGCGCGAAGTTCTCGGGCGCGCGTGCATAGGCCGCAAGGTCGCGATAGATCTGCTGCACCTCGGCATCGGTCACCTTGACGTTCTTCTGCATCAGGCCCATGCCGTCGTACAAATCTTCGATTCGCGCGGCCAGCGGGCTGGCCCAGAATGTCTCGAAATTAGCGCGCATCGCCTGCACCGCCCCACCGAACAGCACCACATCGCGATCGCGGAAGTTGTAGCGCTGGTTGTAGTCGAAGTACTCGGTGGCCATGTTGCGGCCCCCGGTGATGCCGACCTTGCCATCGACGATCAGCGTCTTGTCGTGCATGCGCTGATTGACGGCACGGAAGTCCCTGATGACATTGAGCACGCGGGTGGTGAGCGGCACGCCGACCGAGGTCTTGGGGTTGTAGATGCGGATGTCGACCTTCGGATGCTTGGCCAGCGCCAGCAGCGACTTGTCCGGCGCGTCGATCATCAGATCATCCACCAGCACGCGCACCGCCACGCCGCGATTGGCCGCGCGCAGCAGCGCTTCGGCGGCCAGGATGCCGATGTTGTCGGTGCTCCAGATGAAGTACTGCACCTCGATCGACCGCTCGGCCTGCTCGACCAGCCAGGCGCGCGCCAAGAGCGCTTCTTGCGGATCGTCGAGCACGTAGACGCCGGTCTTGCCCGGATTGGCGGCAACGAGCGCGTCGGCTTGCGCTATGCCACGCTCGGCGGCCGGCGCGAGCGCCGCCCCGCTCGCAAACAACGCAAGCGCAACCAACGCCGCCAGGCACAAGCGCCCCATCACACCGTCCACCAATAGCGCGTGACGTGGAAAAACACCGGGGCGGCGAACACGACGGAGTCGAGCCGGTCGAGCATGCGTTTCGTTGCCTTCATCATCATCGAACTTGCACGCGCCGTCACCGACGTGCGGGCCCTCTGGATAGGCAGCGGGCCGACCGCCGCGCCCACGCTGTACTTCGCGAACCACCGCAGCCACGGCGACTTTCGTGCTGCTCCGGGCCCGTCTGCTGGCCGACTTGCAGGCGGGCACGGGGCCGGTGGCGGGTGCGGACTCGGCGCATGAGGCAGATGACCAGGGCGATCAGCCCTGCCTGCCAGAAAGTGAACGGTCTGATCCGGCGCTCGCCCGCGGCGAGCGTCCATGTGAGCGACGGCCCGAGTGCCACTGAGACCGCGCAAGCTGCAACCGAGACCTGATTGGCGGTCACGCCCGCCGCATGCAGCCGCCGCACCAGGGGACGCAGCAGCGCCTGGAACCGCGGCTTGAGCAGATAGATAGACACCGCCGAACCCCCTGCCGAGACATCGCTCTCGTTGCGCTCGACCGTCATCACCGACCAGGTCGAACGCTGCGCAGGATAAGAGCGGTCGCGGCGCGGCGGTCAGCCAATCAGCATGCGCGTGCGCTTCTTCCAACACGCATCGGCCCACGCCGTGCGGCCGATGCGCCAAGCTCCACTAACATTGGTCCCGGGGAGGCCACGCGGACGGCGACGGCGCGTGCAGCCGTGGAGACGACATGAGTCAGCAACATCAGTTCGAGGGCCGGCTGGCGTGGACCGGCACGGCAAGCACGGCCGGCGACGGCAAAATCAGGTTGGCGCGGGCGTTTCGCATCGACTTCGAGGGCAAGGCACCCGTGGAGGGCTCGGCGCCGGCGGTGTTCAACGGCGACGAGAGCAAGCACAACCCGGAGACGCTGATGGTCTCCTCGATCATGGCCTGCCATCACCTGACCTATCTTGCAGTGGCCGAGCGCGCGGGCATCAGCGTCGCCACGTATCACGACCACGCCACCGGCACGCTGGCGATCAAGGACGGCAAGATGCGCATGGTCGAGGTCGTACTGCGGCCGCAGGTCACGATCACCGATCCGGCGCAGATCGAGCGCGCCACCGCGCTGCATGCCAAGGCGCACGAGAACTGCTTCATGTCGAACTCGGTCAACTTCGAGGTCGTCGTGCAGCCCGACGTCAAGCTCGCGGCGCAGTAGGCATACCGCATGGCCCGCGCACGGCGACGGCCCTCGCCCGGGCAACAGGACTGCCGCCTCTATGGCGATCTGGCCACGTGGTGGCCGCTGCTGTCGCCGCCGTCGCATTACGTCGATGAAGCGAAGCTGCTCAATCTGCGCATCACGCGCGAGACCGGCTGGAGCACCCGGCGCGGCAAAACGGCACTGGAACTGGGCAGTGGCGGGGGCAGCCTCGCCTGGCACCTGAAGCGGCGCTTTCGCATGACGCTGGTCGACCGCTCGCCGCGGATGCTCAAGGTGAGTCGCGCCGCCAACCCGGAGTGCGAGCACCTGCGCGGCGACATGACCACCGTGCGCCTGGGACGGCTGTTCGACTTCGTGCTGATCCACGATGCGATCGAGTACATGACGAGCGAGGCGATGCTGCGTGCCGCCTTGGCCACTGCCGCCGCGCACTGCAAACCGGGCGGCTTGCTGATGGTGGTGCCCGATTGCGTGCGCGAGACCTTTCGGCCCGGCACCGAGCACGGCGGCGAGGACGGCGCCGATGGCCGCGGCCTGCGCTATGTCGAGTGGGTGTTCGACCCCGACCCCAGCGACACGAGCTACGAGGGCGTGTTCGCCTTCTTGCTGCGCGATGCGCGCGGCCGCATCACCGTTCAGACCGACCGCCATCGCTGCGGCCTCTTCGGTCGGCGGCAGTGGCTCGCATGGATCAAGCACGCCGGCTTCACGCGCGTGACCTCGCTCATCGACCCCTACCGGCGCGAGGTCTTCACCGGCATCCGCAGCGCTGCATGACCCAAGGACCCGACGCTCCCCACCGCGCGGCCGCACCGGCACAGGCAATCGGCGACGCGCCGCAAGGCGAGCCGACGCGTAGTGCCACGCACATCCGCAGCTTTGTCACCCGGCGCGGGCACATCAGTGCTGCGCAGGAACGCGCCCTGCGCGAGGTTCTGCCACGCGTGCGGCTCGCGTATGCCGCACACCCGCTCGATCTCGTCGCCGCATTCGGCCGCAGCGCCCCCACGGTGCTCGAGATCGGCTTCGGCATGGGCGAGACGACGGCGGCGATTGCACACCGCCGGCCCGACGTGAACTTTCTCGCCATCGACGTGTTTGCCGCGGGCTGCGGTGCCCTGGCCAAGCGCATCGACGAGATGGCGCTTAGCAACCTGCGGGTGATGCAGCACGACGCGGTGGAGATCGTGCGCGACATGCTGATGCCCGACCTGCTGGCGGGCGTGCACATCTACTTTCCGGACCCCTGGCCCAAGGCGCGCCATCACAAGCGGCGCCTGGTGGCCCCGCCCTTCGTCGCGTTGCTGGCCAGCCGCATCGCACCCGGCGGCTACCTGCATTGCGCGACGGACTGGCAGCACTATGCCGAGCAGATGCTGGCGGTGCTCTCGGCCGAAGCGCTGCTCGAAAACCTGCACGAGAGCTATGCGCCGGCACCGCGCAACCCGCTCGCCGAGCGCCCGACCACCAAATTCCATGCGCGCGGCACCCGGCTGGGTCATGGGGTGTGGGATCTCGTGTTCAAGCGCAAGGGCTGACCGCTGCCAACGACGCACCGATCGTTGGTCTACCAGGGCGACGCGGCGCTTGCTGAGACGGCAGCTTTGGGCGCGATGGCCAAGGCGCTGGTGACCGGCGAGCCCGTCTTCTCAAGTGGATCAAGCAGCACCTGCGCATCAAGGCCTTCTTCGGCACCAGCGAGGACGCAGTGAAGACGCAGATATGGATCGCCGTGGCGACCTACGTGCTGATCACCATCGTCAAAAGGCGCGCGATGCTGCCCCATAGCCTTTGCGAACTCCTACAGACCCTGAGTCTGACTATGTTGGAGACAACACCAATGGATCAACTGCTTACGCGACCACCGCCGTCAGCAGATGATGACCAACAGCTTGCTCTCCTATGACGGACGTTGGGACACCACTGCTGCAATGCCCTTGGTCACTTCGGCCGCCTATGGCGGCGAACGCCCTGTGCGCGCGCGAGAGTGGCGGGTCAGGCACATCAACTGGGCACTGCAGTGTTTGCGCGTCGCCTCACGGCGAGCCAGTACACCACTGAAAATGCAAGGGTCGCGGTGAAGATGCCGAGCCACCCTGTTGCTCCGGGAGCAATCACTTGCCGATTGGCGAGCGCCTCGATCGACGAGGGGTACGCCGCCACGAGAACGGCGAAACTGCCGTTGTAAGCGGAATGCATCGCAATACAGGGCATGACCCTGCCGGATGTGAGGTATAGGTATCCGGCAAACACTCCAGATGCGAAGGCGGGTACAGCCTGCGCCGCGTTGAGGTGAATGGATGCGAAGGCCGCTGCGGACAAAAGTACCGCAGCAATTGGGGCAATCTCCCCGCGAAGCAACATCGTGATTGCGAACTTCCGGAACACCAGTTCCTCTACCAGGGGCGCGATGACGAGCACCGAGAGGAGAATGAAGTAAGTAAACGGACCCCGCAGTAGCGCGAGATACCAGTCTGGGAGGGGCGCTACGGTGCTACCAAGCGAGGCCAGTAAGAGGCCGGCGGGCGCGTACAGCGAGCCGGCCAACACAGCAAGCGGGGTAATTCCCCAGTTGGCGGTCAATTGCTTCACGCTTGTCGCTTGAGAGAGCGGCCGCCAAATCAGTGCTCCGAATGGCGGCCGACGGTCGCTAGGCCGCAATAATTGAACTTACCTGACCTGGCGATTGAACTCCCCCCGCCCCATCTCCGGCTGCCGAGTTGTAGCTACCTGCTCCACCAGGCATCCCCGGTGCAGCGGCGACAACTGCGATCAGAAATCCTCCGGAAACCTCTTGCAGATCGTCCAGGCTCAACTCAAGCATCGTAGAATTTCCGAGTGTTTTTGACAGAACACTGCCTGTAGTGTGCTTTTGGCTACCGTGACAAGCCCAAAACACGCTCGTATTCTTTGGTTGAGGTGTCTTGCAAACAAGTCAGCAGTTACCCGCAGGGCACGCCGCTTGTCGGCACTGGTCCCATGAATGCTGTTCAGTTAGTTTTGCTCAAGTGGAGCAATGCCAACTCCTCGGAAGTGGCCGTGCTACTCCACGCACGGCCACCCCACCAGCCGGCGCCGAGTGGCGGTCAGGCACGACGATGGCAAGCGCATCACGTTTCTGACCCACAACACCGGGCTGGCGCCGCAGACCATTGGTCAGCCATACCGGCTGCGCTGGCAGCGCCTGCCCCCGCGAGGGCGGGGGCGAGCTGTTCTTCAAGTGGATCAAGCAGCACCTGCGCATCAAGGCCTTCTTCGGCACCAGCGAGGACGCAGTGAAGACGCAGATATGGATCTCCGTGGCGACCTACGTGCTGATCACCATCGTCAAAAGGCGCGCGATGCTGCCCCATAGCCTTTGCGAACTCCTACAGATCCTGAGTCTGACTATGTTGGAAACAACACCAATGGATCAACTGCTTACGCGACCACCGCCGTCAGCAGATGATGACCAACAGCTTGCTCTCCTATGACGGACGTTGGGACACTGCTGGTTTCGTGGCTATTGCGAAAAGCAGTCGGCTGACACCGTCCCGATTTTGTCGCGCCCAGCGCTGAAGTCGCGGCGAGGGCCGCTCGGCGAAGGCCGCTGTCAACCAGACAAGACCTCGGTTGGAATGAGATCGAGCACATCGGGCAGCCAGCGCGTGTCGATGGCGCAGGATGCCGCCGCACGCGCCGATGGGGTGCCGTTCAGCGCGATGGAAAAGCCAGCCAAGGCGAACAGGGGCAGATCCGAGCGGGCATCCCCAATGGCAACGACACACGACAAAGGCACGCCGAGTCGCGCGGCCAGCGCCTTGACGAAGGCAGCTTTGTCATGTTCGTCGAAGTGCCGATGCACACGGCCCGTCAGCCTGCCGTCGCTGTCGCAGAGCATTTGCACGCCAGTGCTGCAATCAAAGCCAAAGCGATCCCGCACCGCCGCCGCAATGAAACTCCAGGCCAGCGTGTTGACGACGGTGACGACGCCCCGGCCGCCGAGCCACGCCGTGGCCTCGGCAATGCCATCGAGGTACGGCATGCGTCCATACACGTCGTCCAAGGCAGCCGTGCGCAAGCCGCGGAACCGGCTCGCTTCGGCCTCAGCCACCGCCCGCGCGGACAGTTGACCGGCGTCATATTCGTTCTCCAGCGCTCGCAGCATGTCGCCGTGGCCAAGAGAGTCCGCCACCAGCTGCCCGCTGCTGACACCATGCACAAGCGTTCCATCGAGGTCGATGCTGACGATCGCGCGGACGCCGCCATGGGCTCGCTGAATTCGCTCGGATAGCGCGTCGAACAAACCACCGCGTTCGCGCTCTTGGCAGAAATGCTGGTCACGCAGAGTCGCCGCAGCGGTCATGCGCGCTTCGCGACGCCTCAGCGACTGAACAAGCGCGTCGTCCACGCTGCCCGCTGGCTGAGACGGCTGCATCACGCGTCCGCGGCGTCTTCGGCATCGTCCGCCATCACCGCGCGATCAGCCGCCCAAGCGCGCAGGGCGTCGATGCGTTCGGCCATGACGACCGACAGCGGGCGCGTGCGCTGCAACTCGGCCGCGATGGCGGCGGTGTCGACTTGCGCGTTGCGCGCGCGCGCCTCGAAGCTCGCCGCCACGATCGCCTGCTCGATCTCGGCGCCGGAAAACTCGGGCGCATCGCTGGCCAGGGCCGCGACATCGAACTGCGCAGGATCGAGTCCGCGCTTTTTCAGGTGGATGCGGAAAATCTGCTCGCGCGCCGCCGCGTTGGGAAAGTCGACGAAGAAGATCTCGTCGAAGCGGCCCTTGCGCACCAACTCCGGCGGCAGCGCGGAGATGTCGTTGGCGGTGGCCACGATGAGCACCGGCTTTTTTCGCTCGCTCATCCAGGTGAGCAGGCTGCCCAGCACGCGGCGCGACACGCCACCGTCCTGCTCGCCGCTGCCGGCGGTGGCCACGCCCTTCTCGATCTCGTCCATCCACAGCACGCAGGGCGCCATGCCCTCGGCCACCGCGAAGGCCTGCCGCAGGTTCCGTTCGGTCTCGCCGTAGTACTTGTTGTACAGCGCACCGAAGTCCAGACGCATCAGCGGCACGTTCCACTCGCCGGCGATGGCGCGCGCGGCCAGACTCTTGCCGCCGCCCTGCACGCCAAGCAGCACCACGCCCTTGGGGCTGTCGGTCGACATGCCGCGCATCGAGTCAAGGAAGGGCCCGCGCCGCAGGTTGATCCAGTGCTTCATGCGTGCCAGGCCGCCGACATCGGCAAAGCGCACGTTGCTGGTCTCGAAGCCGAGCGCCTCGCCGCCGCCCAGCGCCGCGTGCTTGGTGGCCAGAACCCGGCGCAGATCGTCACTATTGAGTTCGCCATCAACGCGCAAGGCCTGCCGTACCAGCCGGCGCACGTCGTCTTGCTCCAGGCCCATCAGGTGCAGGATCAGCGTGTCTACCAGGCCACGCTCGGCACGCGCCGTCTCACCCGACTGCGAGCGCCAAAGGTCGGCCTCCTCGGCGATGATCGACTTGATCTCATCGCGCGTGGGCAGCTGCGGCCGGAAGTGCGCCGCCAGCCGCAGAACCTCCGACGGCAGTTCCTCGAGCTTGGGGCTGACGAACACCAGTGTGCGCGCGCTCTTGTAGTGCTCCAGCGCGATCTCGCGGATCAGGCGCACGTTGACCGGGTCCTTCAGACCCGGGTGCGCGTCACAAAATGCATAGACGCCGTTTTGCGGCGACTTGTCGATGTGCTTGAGCGCATCGACCAGGTTGTTGGTGTTGTAAATCGGGTCGTCGCGCGTGAAGCGCGTGATGCCGTCGGTGATGCTCCAGCGAAACATCACCTGCTGCTCCAGATTGCAGGCCTGGTGCAGCAGCTTGAGAATGCGCGGCTCCTCGTGCGATTCGATCAGGATGATCGGCACCTTGCTCTTGAGCAGCGAGGTCAGTTCCTTGATTTCTTCGCGTTCGTTCATCCTTGGTCACCACCGCCAGTGCAGGTGATAGCGCGCGCGGCCAACTGTAGCTCCGGCAACTACGCGGTAGGCAGGATACGGCAGGGCGGGCTGTTCGCCACCGGCGCAGCGCGCTGCACCGAGGTGACCTGAGCGGCGCGACGCCACGGGGCACGTGCCGAAAGCACACAGTCCCCAGGTCGCGCTGTGGACAAGCCATCTCGCTCGGGCAGCAGCAGACGCGCGCGCAATCCTGCGAGGCGGCCTGGGTCCGTCGTCACTACGCGGCGATGCCGTCGAGCAGTTGCATGAACGCCCGCACCGCCAGTTCTGCGTCGTCGTTGCTCATGTCTTCGAGCGGGTTGTGGCTGATGCCGCCGTTCAGACCGCGCACGAACAGCATGGCTTGCGGCATGACCTCGTGCAGCTTCATCGCGTCATGGCCGGCGCCGCTGGGCATTCGGTGGATCGGCAGGCCCAGAGCGGCGACCGCCTGCTCCCAGCGCCGCTGCCACGCGGGCGCGCTCGGCGCGGCGGCGGCGCGCATGGTTTCCTCGATCTGCCAGGCCACGCCCCGCCGCGCGCAGATGGCCTGCAACTCGGCCAGCACGTCGCTCACCAAGCGGTCGCGCGCGGCGTCGGTGGCGGCACGCAGATCGAGGCTGAAGCGGCAACGCCCCGGCACGACGTTGATCGACCCCGCGGGCACTTCGAGAATGCCGACCGTGCCCACACAATCGGGCTCGCGCGCGGCGCGCCGCTCGACGTAAAGCACCAGCTCGGCCGCGGCAGCGGCGGCGTCGCGCCGCTGGCCCATCGGCGTGGTGCCAGCATGGCTCGCCATGCCGGTCACGTGGCCCACGTAACGCACACTGCCGTTGATCGAGGTGACGATGCCCAGCGGCAGGTCGAGTTCGCTGAGCACCGGGCCCTGCTCGATGTGCACCTCGACGAAGGCTAGGTAGCGTGCCGGATCGCGCTTGATGGCGGCGATCGCCTCCAACGTGGCCGGCAGCCCAGCGCGCCGCATGGCCTCGGCCATGCTGATGCCGTCGGCATCGCGCTGGGCCAGCCAGGCTGGATCAAAGCGGCCAAGCAGCGAGTCGGAACCGAGAAAGCCCGCCTTGTAGCGCTGCCCTTCCTCCTCGGCAAATGCCACGAGTTCGATGTCGTAGGGCAAGCGTCGCCCCGCGCGATGCAGCGCCCGCACGGCGAGCATCGGCACGAAGATGCCCAGCCGCCCGTCGAAGCGCCCGGCGTTGCGCACGGTGTCGAAGTGGCTGCCGGTCAGAAGCCGTGGCGCGTGCGGGTCCGTGCCGAAGTACACGCCGACCACATTGCCCACCGCGTCAACCCCGACTTCATCGAAGCCCGCTTCGCGCATCCATTGCGCCAGATCACGCTGGCAGGCCTGATGTGCCTGCGTGAGGTACGTGACGGTCAGCTCGCCATGCTCGGCGAACTCAGTGTCGCTGTGGCGCGCCAGTTGCGCTGCCAGGTCGAGCAGCGCGTTGCCCAGCTCGGGATGCAGCTCGAACTTGTCGTTCAGGCGAAGCTCGGCCACGCGATGCACGTTGCGCAGGCACTCGGCGAACTCCACGTCCGGATGATGTTCGAGCCGCCGCGCGAAGGTCGCGATGATCTGCTGCCGCGACAAGCCGGTGCCGCGCGGCCCGCGCACGGCAAGAATGAAAGGCCAGCCGAATTTCGCGTTGTACGCAGCGTTGAGCTCCTGCAGGCGCGCGAACTCGGCCGGCGTGCAGTCGGTGAGCCCCGCGCGGCCCTGCTCGTGCGTCGATTCGGCGGTGAGCGTCTGCGCCACCATCGCCTTGCCGGCCAGCTCCGGATGCGCGCGCAGCAGCGCAAGCTGTCGTTCGCGACCCGCGCCACGCACCACCTCCACCAGTGCGCGCCTGAGCGCGGCCAGCGATGAAAACGGCCGCCGGTCCGCCGCACCCTCCACCACCCAGGGCGAGTGCTCGTAGGTACCGGCGAGCAGCGCGGCGAACTGCGCCGGGCTTGCGGCGTTCAACTCGGCGAGGGTGAGCGGCATGGGTGGGGCTTCGGATGGGCGGCAAGCCGAGAATTTTATCGATGGGCTTGTGGTCGATACCTGGTGGCCCAGTTATGTCGTCGTTGGACGCGCTGCTGTCTTTGTTGCTCTTGCAGGGGCTGGGCAAAGGGCTCCGCGACGAGCAGTCGCGCGTTGGCCGACGGAAAGTCTCAAACGTCTCGCCAAGGATGTGGCCGATCGAGCCGATGCCGCCCGAGCCATAGTTGACTCCACCCTTTTGCGTCCTGATCCAAGCGACCCGCTCCTGCATGTTCTTGACGGGCACGGACGGGTGCACCATCACCACGTCGGGCACCGTGGCCACCTATGCCACGTGAACGAAGCCCTTGATCGGATCGTACGGCGTGGGTTGCAGCATCACCGGCGACCGCGAGATAGGCGTGGTGTTGCTCATCAGGAGCGTGTAGCCGTCGGGCGCGGCGCCGGCGACTTCCGTGGCGCCGATGGTGCCGCCAGCGCCACCCTTGCCGTCCACGACCACGGGCACGCCAAGTCTGGCCGTACAGCGGCACGGCGATGCTGCGCGCCGCCAGATCGCTGGAGCCGCCGGGCGCGAAGGTGACGACGATGCGGATCGGTTTACCCTGGAAACCGCAGTTGTCATTGCTGCCAAACAGCGCGGATCGAGTGTTGGCGCGGCTTTCCGGGCAATTCCCGCGACTGCGGAGCAGTTCCAAACCGGTGATCGACCGCCGCTCAAATTGTTCAGTCGCGACAGCGACTTGGTGCGTCTTGCGGCCGTCAACTGCGGTCTTTAGGTTTACTGGGCCAGGTGTGCTGGGCTTGGGTCAATGGTGCGATCGCGGCCAGCGCGACGCAGGCAAAGACCGCTTGCAGCAGTGTTCTGGTGTTCATGATTCTCCCTGGAACGGTGGCGTAGGTCCGAGGTTGACGAGACAGCGCTTGGTGAGCAAAGGAGGCGGCGTATGCGGGCGCGGTCGGGGCGCGGCGCATGGTCTGTTCGATCAGCCAACCAGATCATGCAACGTCCTGGCCACCACCTTGGTCGCGCGGCGCAGGTCGTCCAGCAGCAGGTTCTCATCGGCGCGCTTGGCGTTGGACTCCAGCACGGTGCGTGGGCCGGCGCCGTACAACGCGGCCGGGATGCCGGCCTCGCAGTACAGACGCGCGTCGGTGTACAGCGGCGTGCCGGTGATGGGAATCGGCTCGCCGAACACCTCTGCACCATGACGCTGCAGCGCCTGCACCAAGGGGGCGTTGCCGGCGAGCGGTTGCAGCGCGCGTGCCAGCAGCAGGCGGCGGATGTCGAGCGTGATGCCGGGCATCGAGGCGGCGGCCGACTCGATCACACCGCGCAAGGTGGCTTCCACCTTGGCCGGGTCTTCCTCGGGAATCATGCGGCGGTCGAGCTTGAGGACGACCTTGCCCGGCACGACGTTGGTGTTGGTGCCGCCCTCGATAAGACCGACGTTCAGGTAGGGATGCGTGATGCCCGGCACCTCAGAGCGGATCGCCTTGTACTTCTCGTTCTCCGCGTACAGCGCGTTGAGCATGCGCGTGGCGCCAAGCAGCGCGTCCACGCCCGTGTGCGGAATCGCGGCGTGCGCCATCTTGCCGTGCACCGTCACTTCCATCTGCAGACAACCGTTGTGGGCGGTGACGATCTGGTAGGCAAAACTGGCGCACAGGACGAGGTCGGGCCGCGTGAGGCCCTGCTTGAGCAACCAGCCCGGGCCCAGCTCCCCACCAAACTCCTCGTCGTAGGTGAAGTGCAGTTCGACCGCCCCTGCGCTGCGCGGCGCGGCGGCTTCCAGCGCCCGCACCGCGAACACATAGGTGGCGAAGTCGCTCTTGCTCACTGCCGCCGCACGGCCGTAGATGCGGCCATCCTCGACCACGCCGCCATAGGGCGGCTTGCTCCAGCCCTCGCCCGGCGGCACCACGTCGCCGTGCGCGTTCAGTGCCACCGTGCGGCCCGCACCATAACGGCGCCGCACGATGAGATTGGTGATCGACTCGAGTCCGGCGGCGCGCACCTGAGCGGCGGGCACGGCATGGCGCTCGACCTGCCAGCCGAGCGCGGCGAGCAGCTCGGCCGTGCGCTCGGCGTGCGGCGCGTTGTTGCCAGGTGGCGTGTCGGTGGGAACGCGGATGAGTTCTTGCAGAAAGGCGACTTGCTGGTCGAAGTGCGCATCGATCCAGGCGTCGAGTGCGGCGTAGATGTTGTCCCGGAGCATGCTGCTCAATCGTTGTCGTTGGTGCAGCGGCACGCTAAACGGCCAGCGCCGGAAAGTGGGTGTGCCAGTGGCGCGCAATGTCCACGCGGCGGCAAACCCAGACGCGCTCGTGAGCCTGCACGTGATCGAGAAAGCGTTGCAGCGCGACCATGCGCCCTGGCCGGCCGAGCAGGCGGCAGTGCATGCCGACCGACATCATCTTGGGTGCCTCGGCGCCCTCGGCATACAACAGGTCGAAGCTGTCGCGCAGATACTCGAAAAAGTGCTGCGCGGTGTTGAAGCCCTGCGGAGTGGCAAAGCGCATGTCGTTGGCGTCCAGCGTGTACGGCACCACCAGATGAGGCACGTGGCTGCCGTCGGTCTTCGTCACTTCCGTCCAAAATGGAAGGTCGTCGCCGTAATAGTCGCTGTCGTAGAGAAAGCCGCCGTGGTCGGCCACGAGGCGGCGCGTGTTGGGGCTGTCGCGTCCGGTGTACCAGCCGAGCGGCGCGCTGCCGGTCATGCGCTGGATGATCTCGACCGCCCGCGTCATGTGCGCGCGCTCGGTCGCCTCGTCGATGCCCTGGTAGTGAATCCAGCGCCAGCCGTGGCAGGCGATCTCGTGGCCGAGCTCGACGAAGGCAGTGGTGACCTCGGGGCAGCGCTCCAACGCCATTGACACGCCGAAGACCGTGAGCGGCAGTTTGCGCCGCCCGAACTCGCGCAGGATGCGCCACACGCCCACGCGCGATCCGTACTCGTAGATCGACTCCATGCTCATGTGGCGTGCCGGAAAGCTCGCGGCGCCGACGATCTCCGACAGGAACTGCTCGCTGCCGGCATCGCCATGCAGCACGTTGTTCTCGCCGCCTTCTTCGTAGTTCAGGACGAACTGCACCGCCACCCGGGCATCGCCCGGCCAGCGCGGATGCGGCGGCGTGCGGCCGTAGCCACGCAGGTCGCGCGGGTAGGCGCTCACTGGACCACCCTCGCGCTGCGCGCTCAGGGATTCGCCCTTGGGGCGGCCCGGCGGGCTCTCTGGACTACCCTCGCGCTGCGCGCTCAGGGATTCGCCCTTGGGGCGGCCCGGCGGGCTCTCTGGACTACCCTCGCGCTGCGCGCTCGGGGATTCGCCCTTGGGGCGGCCCGGCGGGCTCATGGCCGAGCCCAATGATTCGCTTGATCGTTCATGGCGTTCGTGTCTGCGACGGTCGTGGCCCCTGCGTCGGGTCGGCGTTCATAGTGGTTGTCCCAGTCCGAGGACTCAATCAGCGCGAAGCCATGGCGTTGGTAGAAGACATTCGAACGGCTGCCTTTCAAGGCGCAGACGCGCAGCGGCAGTAACGCCGCGTCGGCCGCCCTAAGCACGCTGCGCATGACCGCGGCGCCCAGGCCGAGGCCCTGCTGCTCCGGCTCGATGTACAAATGATCGAGCGCGAGGTACGTCGGCGCGCGACGCAGCACATAGAAGCCGACAATGGCGCCTTCGCGCTCGAGCACCTGCGTGTTGGCCGGCACGAACGCGTCGAGCAGGCGGCGGCGCGCTCGCTCGGGATCGAAGCGGCCGACTGCCAGCAAGCTCGGGCGCATCGCGCGCACCCGCAACTCAGCCAGATGCGCGGCATCGCTCGCCTGCGCTGCGCGAACTTGCAACGTCGCTTGCGTCAACTCGTCCTCGAAGACGCGTCGCGCCGAATGAAGTGGCGCCACCTCAGTCACCCCAGTTCACAAGGCCCGTGTAGGCGGTCAGCAGGATAAGGCCGCCGAAGGCGATGCGGTACCAGCCAAATATCACGAAGTCATTGGTGGCCAGGTAGCGAAGCAGCCAGCGCACGCACACCAGGGCGGCAACGAACGAGGCGATGAAGCCGCCCGCGTAGTACGGCAGCTCCGCCATGCTCAGGTGATCGCGCGCGCGGTACAGCGAGTACACGGTGGCACCGATCACGGTGGGGATCGCCAGGAAGAACGAGAACTCGGTGGCCGCCTTGCGCGAGAAGCCGAAGAGGATGCCGCCGATGATGGTGGCCCCCGAGCGGCTGGTGCCCGGGATCAGCGCCGCGCATTGGGCCAGCCCGACTTTCAGCGCGTCGAGCGGCCGGATGTCATCGATGGTCTCGACGCGCGCCAGGCGCCCGCCCTGCAGGTCGCGCGCGCCATAGAGCCGCCTATGCCGCCGCTCCACCAGCAGGATGATGATGCCGCCCAGCACCAACGCGACCGCCACGGTCAGTGGGTTGAACAGCTTCAATTCAATCGCATTCTTGAACATCACGCCGGCAAAGCCAGCGGGCAAGAAGGCGATCACGACGTTCAGCGCAAGGCGCTGCTCGCGCGGCCTGGACGCAAGGCCGGTGGCCAGGGCCACGAGCCGCGCCCGGTACTCCCAGCACACCGCGAGGATCGCTCCGGCCTGGATCGCGATCACGAACACATCGCGCGTGGCAAGGCGAAAGCTCAGCAGGTCCTCGATGACGATCAAGTGACCGGTGCTGGAGATGGGCAGGAACTCGGTGAAGCCCTCGACGATGCCGAGGATGATCGCCTTGACGAGTTGCAGTGGATCCAAGCGCGCTCCGCGGGTCGAGTGCCACAGGGCCGCAGGCGCGGCCGGCGGCGAATTATCCGCGAGCGCGGCCGGTTGCAGGCGGCATCAGCGTCGCGGCGCGGGCTTGGGTCCACGCACAGAGGGTGCGCGCATCACTTGGGCGCGATCAGCACGCGCAAGCCGCGGTAGCCCACCTCGACGCTGGAAGCCGCGTACGCGACGTTGTGCCGGCGCAGCTGATCCTCGATGCCGAACAGTGGCAGGTCCGGAATCGTCATGCCCTTGCGGTCGGTGAGCTGCGTGAGGCCGAAGCCGAGCAGGCGCGGCACGCCCGTCACGCGGATGTCCTCGATGCGCACCTCGCGCAGCAGCACGGTGGTGCCCGCTTCGTCGAGGTCAGGCCGGCCGCTGAGCGTGACCGCCAGCCCAATGGACTTGTTGCCGTACAGCCCGTCCCGGTCCGTGTCGCTCACGCCGGGCATCGACACGTTCCAGTCGAGCTGCAGGCGTCCCGACACCGGCATGGTCGAAATCTCGGGGCGGCGCTGCTCGGTGCCCTTGAGCAGCTCGAACAGGCTCGACAGATCGGTCTGCAGGCGCCGCTCCATCTCGTCGGGCGTGAGAGTGAACGAGGTCGGGCCCATGGTCGCGCAGCCGGTCAGCCCCAGAACGAAGGGCAGTACCAGCACAGTGGCAAAACGTCGCAACAGCGCAACCATGGGTGATGATCCGTTTACTCGTAGCGCAGCGCTTCGATGGGCAGCAGCCGCGAGGCCTTGCGGGCGGGGTAGAAACCGAAGAACACGCCGATCGCGGCCGCAAAGCCCACCGCCAGCGCGATCGCCTGCGGCGTGATGTCGGTGTTCCAGTTGGCAAACTGCGCGATCAGCATCGACGCCCCCACCCCGAGCAGAATCCCGATCGCGCCACCGATCATCGACAGCACCAGCGCCTCCACCAGGAACTGCTTGAGGATGTCGCGGCCGCGCGCACCCACCGCCATTCTGAGCCCGATCTCGCGTGTGCGCTCGGTCACGCTGACCAGCATGATGTTCATGATGCCGATACCGCCCACCAGCAGGCTCACGCTGGCCACCGCGCCGAGCAGCATGGTGAGCACCCGGCTCGCCGTCTCCTGCGCCTGCAGAATCTCGGTCAGGTTGCGGATCGTGAACGGCTCTTCGCCGCCCGGCTGCACGCGCAAGCGCTGGCGCAACAGCTCGCGCATGCGCTCCTCCACGCCCTTCATGTCCACACCGTCGGCGGTCTTCACCGAGATCGAGCCGATGCGCTTCTGCCGGCCCTGCGCCTGGCCCAGCACGCGGTTGCGCGCGGTGGAAATGGGCAGCAGCAGAATATCGTCCTGGTCCTGCCCAAGCGCGTTCTGACCCTTGCGCTCGAGCACGCCGATGATCGTCAGCGGCACCTTGCGCACGCGGATCACCTGGTCGATTGGGTCCACGCCCTCGCCAAAGAGCTTCTCCGCCGTGGCCTGGCCAATGATCGCGACCTTGCCCGCACCGTTGATCTCGGCCTCCTCGAACAGCCGGCCGGCGGCTAGCGGCCAGTCGCGGGCAATGAAGTAATCATTGGTTGTGCCGAAGTACTGCGTCGACCAGTTGGCATTGCCGGCCACGACCTGGCCCGCACCGCGCACCGCAGGCGCGGCGACTATCACGCCTTCGACCTCGCGCGCGATGGCCATGGCGTCGTCTTCCGTGAGCGTCTGCGCCGCACCGGTGCCCAGCCGCACCCCGCTGGCGGTGGTCGAGCCGGGGAAGATCAGGATCAAGTTGGAGCCGAGGTTCTTGATCTGCTGGCGCACGCGCTCCTGCGCGCCGGAGCCAATGGCGATCATGGCGATCACCGCTGCCACGCCGATGATCATGCCCAGCATGGTCAGCGCCGAGCGCAGCTTGTTCACGCGCAGCGCCTTCAGCGCGATGCGCAGCACGGCCAGCATGTTCATCAGACTGCCCTCCGCCCTGCGGGCTGCGGGATGAGCGCTTGGGGGCGGCCCGGCGGTCTCATGCCGCCATCCCTCCTGCCTCAGCCGGACCATCGTAGGCCGCCAGGTCAGCGGCAGCATCGCGCGGCGTCTGCCGTAGGTCGCTCTTTACGCGCCCGTCGCGGAAGCTGATGAGCCGCCCTGCATAGCGCGCGATGTCCTGTTCGTGCGTGACCACGATGATCGTCATGCCGCCGCGGTTGAGCGCTTGCAGCAGCGCCATGATCTCGAGCGAGGTCCGCGAATCGAGCGCGCCGGTGGGCTCGTCGGCCAGGATCAACGCCGGGTCGTTGACGAGCGCGCGCGCAATGGCCACCCGCTGCTGCTGTCCGCCGGACAGTTGCGCCGGATGATGTTGCGCACGCGATCCGAGCCCCACCTCGACCAGCTTGGCGGCCGCCCGCTTGTGCCGCTCGGGCCCGGGCACGCCGGCATAGACGAGCGGCAGTTCCACGTTCTCCTGCGCACTGGTGCGCGGCAGTAGGTTGAACTGCTGGAACACGAAGCCGATGCGCTCGTTGCGCACCGCCGCCAGTTCGTCGGCGGTCTTGCCGGCCACATCCTCGCCGGCCAGCAGGTAGGTCCCGCCGCTGGGGCGATCGAGGCAGCCGACCATGTTCATGAACGTGCTCTTGCCCGAGCCCGAGGGGCCCATCACGGCCACGAACTCGCCCTGGTCGATCGACACCGAAACGCCCGCGAGCGCGTGCACCACGCTGTCGCCGAGCGTGTAGTCCTTGCGCAGATCTCTGGTTTCG
Source organism: Burkholderiales bacterium (assembly GCA_020248785.1). Lineage (GTDB taxonomy): Bacteria > Pseudomonadota > Gammaproteobacteria > Burkholderiales > Burkholderiaceae_F > JALHMQ01. The sequence continues at coordinate 50,485 of JADCGX010000008.1, forward strand.
ATCAGCACTGTGAGCCAAGGATCACTTGCGTTGCAGTTGCCATCAAAGCGTTCGCGTGGCTTTGCCATCGAACGCTTCCTGATCCAACTCGGCGAACGTAGGGTTTCACTTTCGCCGACCGCTAAAAGAACATCCGCGGCGGCCCGCCCTTGGCCGGCGCCGGTCCGCTGCTGGCGCCGACGGTGCCGACCAGGAGTTCGGTGCCTTCGGCAATGCCGTCGCCCGCGATCTCGGTCATCGTGCCGTCGGTCAGGCCCACGCGCACATCGATTGCCTGCGGCTTGCCCTCGACCAGGACCCAGACGCGACCGCGCGTCATTGTTCCCGCATTGGTGCCCGCGCGCCCGGCCTGCTCGGCCACCAGTTCGGCGTAGCGCGCCTTCTGCTCCGGTCGCAGGATTTCCTCGATCCGCGCACGCGACTCGCTGCGCGCGGCAGCCAGCGCCTTGCCGCGCTGCTCCTCGGGCAAATCGCGCGCCGCCATGAACTTGTTGCGCGTCTGCGCCAGGATCGGATCGAGCCGCGCCTGCTGCTCGGCATCGAGCTTCAATTCGGTGAGCAGCCGCTGGCGGAACTGCTCGCCCTGCCCGGCGCCACCGGCCGCCGGCACCGTCTTGCCATCGCCGGCGCCATCGTTGCCGCTGCCCTTGCGATCGGCCACGGCACTCGCGCCCGGCGGGCGAAAGCGCAGCGCCGCGTTGGGCGCCTTCAGCACCGACTCGCGCGTGTCCGTGACGATGCGCACATTGGCGGTCATGCCCGGCATCAATTGACCGGCATCGTTGTTGGCCGTGACCAGCACCGTGTAGGTGACCACGTTTTGCACGTTCTGCGCGGCCTTGCGCACCTGCTTGACCTCGCCATTGAAGCTGCGGCCCGGGAACGAGTCGACGGTGAAGCTGGCGCGCTGGCCGATGCGGATGCGGCCGACATCGGCCTCGTCGATCGACGTTTCCACCTGCATGTCGCGCAGGTCCTTGGCGATGATGAACAGCTCCGGCGCCTGCAGGCTCGCCGCGACCGTCTGCCCAACGTCCACGCTGCGCTTGATCACCACACCATCCACAGGGGCGCGGATCTCGGTGCGGCCGAGGTCGACGCGCGCACTGGCAAGCGAGGCCTCGCGCTGCGCCACCACCGCCTGCGCGTTGCGCACGTCGGCCTGCGCCAGGTCAAATTGGGCCTGCTTGGCGTCGAGTTCAGCGGGCGAGACGAACTCGCGCGCGACGAGCTCCTTGGTGCGGTCAAGCTCGCGCCGCGTGTTGACCAGCGAGACCTGCGCGCGGTTCTTCGCCGAGCGTGCTGCTTCCGCATCGGCCTGGGCCTGGCGCACGCGGTACTCAAAAGTCTCGGGATCGATGCGGGCGATCAGCTGGCCCTTTTTCACCGGCGAGTTGAAGTCGACGAAGAGCTCCTTGATCTGGCCGGAGACCTGCGTGCCGACCTGCACCGAGGTGACGGGGTTGAGCGTGCCCGTGGCCGAGACGGTTGCCGTGATCGGCCCGCGCTCGACCTTGCCGGTGCGAAAGGTCGGTGTCGCCGCGGTGTCACGCTGGGTCCAATACATGGCGCCACCAGCAAGCGCCAGCAGCAGGACGGCAGCGAGCAGCAGGCGCGGCCGGCGCAGGGCGGACAGGGTCATTGCGAAGCTTTGGACAGTGGGCCGACGCGAACGTGCGTCCGATCGGCCATTGTAGGGACCCAAGGCAGTCGCCCGGGCGACGTGCCCAAGCACTCTGAGAAATTGAACCTAGAAACCGCAGTTGTCATTGCTGCCAAACAGCGCAGATCGAGTGCTGGCGCGGCTTTCCGCGCGATTCTCGCGACTGCGGAGCAGTTCCAAACCGGTGATCGACCGCCGCTAAACTTGTTCAGTCGCGACAGCGACTTGGTGCGTCTTGCCGCCGTCGACTGCGGTTTTTAGGTTGAAAGCAGCCAGCTCGGTTCGCGGTGCCCACTGACCGCGCCCGCGCCCACGCGCTAGCCTGCTGACTCGGTGCATATCGTACGAACGGCCTCTTGGATCGGATGTGTCGATTCCCACGAGTGCTCGTTCACTCACGAAAGCGACACCCGGCATAAGCACCGGACTGTCCGTCCGCGCGGATGACGCGCCCTTGTCGTGCGGTCGCGGCGGACCTTGCATCAGGCGGCGCGGTCCGGTTGCTGCGTGGACGTCATGCGCACGAGCTGCGCCATTTGTTCCTTTAGCGTGTTGACCTCGCCACGTAGCGCCTCGAGCTCGCCGCGCAACTGCGCCAGCTCCGACTCGAGATTCGGGCGCTGCCCGGGACTCGGGAGTTCGACGGGTGTGGGCGCCGGGGCCGGCGGCTCGCCGCACAGCAGGTGCGCCCAGCGCGCCTCGCGTTCGCCCGGGCGACGCGGCAGCTTCACCACCAATGCGCCGCCCTGCGCGTCGGGCCGGGTGGCCAGTTCTTCGAGGAAGACCTCGGCAGAGCCGGTGTCGGCAAAGCGGTGCAGCCGCTCGCTGTTGATGCGCAACTCGCTGGTGGTCTGCGGGCCACGCAGGATCAACGTGGCGAGCAGGGCCTCGGCCTGCGAGGGGATCTTCAGCACCCGCCCCATGTTGTGCGCATAGCGCGTCACGCGCGCCCCCGAGGACTCGATGACGAGGACCTTGCCGCGCAGTTCGTCGAGCGCATCGCGCGCTTCGGCCTCGCTGATGTCCATGACCGGGTCGCGTGCGTTCTTTTGGTTGCAGCCGGTCACCAGCGCGTTGAGCGACAGCGGATAGGCGTCGGGCACGGTGTGCTGCTTTTCGACGAGCACCGCGACGACACGGGCTTGGACGGGGGTCAGGCGCATGGGGCAGTCGGGGGCGTGTGGATGGGTGATGCGGCCTCGAGCATGGCAGCGACCGACTCGCCGATGGCCAGTGCGGCAGTCAGGCCGGGTGACTCGATCCCGAACAGGCAAACGAGGTTCGGCACGCCGTGCACCGCCGGGCCGTCGAGGCGAAAGTCGGCTGCGGGGTCGTGTGGCGCGTAAATCTTGGGCCGCACGCCAGCGTAGTCCGGGCGCAGCGCGCCGTCGGGCAGGCGCGGCCAGTATTTGCGGACTTCGCCATAGAACGCCTGCAATCGCGCAGGATTGACGTCATAGCTCGGCGCGTCGATCCACTCCACGTCGGGCCCGAAGCGCGCCTGGCCCGCAAGGTCGAGCGTGAGGTGCACACCAAGTCCGTCCTTTTCGGGCACCGGGTAGACGAGCCGAGTAAACGGCGCACGGCCGGCCAGCGCGAAGTAGTTGCCGCGCGCGTAGCGTTGCACGGGGATGCGCTCGGGCGGCAGGCCCTCGACGGCGCGTGCCAGCACCGGCGCGTTCAGGCCGCTGGCGATCACGAGCCGCTGCACGCGGTAATCGGCCTCGCCCTGCGCATCCTGCAAGCGGACGCGAAAGCCTTTGCCCTGCCGCTCGGCACGCACGAAGCGCGTCTTCAACGCCAGCGCGGCGCCGTGGGTCTCGGCGCGGCCCAGCAGGGCGGTCATGAGCGCGTGGCTGTCGACGATGCCGGTGGTCTCGGACCACAGCGCCGCCTGCACGTCGAGTTCCGGCTCCATGGCGAGCGTCGCACGCCGATCGAGCAACGACAGGCCCGTCACGCCGTTGGCCTGTCCGCGCGTCAGGAGCGATTCCAAGGCGGCCCGCTGCTCCAGACGCGGCGCGACAATCAGCTTGCCGCAGCGCCGGTACGGCACACCCGCCGCCTCGCAGAACGCGTGCAGCAGCGCCTTGCCGCGCGCGCACAGGCGCGCCTTGGCCGAGCCGGGCGGGTAATAGATGCCGGAGTGGATGACCTCGCTGTTGCGCGAGGACACGCCGCTGCCGATCAGCGCCTCGGACTCGGCAATGACAACTTCATGCCCGGCGCGGGCCAGCGCGTCGGCCACCGCCAGGCCAACCACACCGGCACCGACCACGAGCGTGCCGAACGACTCCATCTCAGCGCCACAGCGCGTGCAGGTGGTGCAAGGGCGCCGGCCCCTGCCCCACGTTCAGCTGCGCAGTCTGGGCCAGCGCGCCTGCGACGTACTGGCGCGCGCGGCGAGCGGCCGTGGGCACATCGGCACATTGCGGCAGCAGTGCCGCCAGCGCGGCAGACAGCGCACAGCCGGCGCCCTGCGCCTGCACGCGCAAGCGGGGCGCGGGGAGCTCGATCATCTTGTCGCCATCGAACAGCAGGTCCGGACTGTCCGCCGCGGTCAGGCGGCCGCCTTTCAAGTAGACCCAGCGGCTGCCCGCGTGCGTCATCGCCTCGCGCAGCGCTTCGGCCGCCTGCTGCATCTCCCTGACCGAGTCCGGAGCGCGCCGGCCGAGCAGCAGACCAGCCTCGGGCAGGTTGGGCGTGAGAACCGTGGCCAGCGGGAGCAGCGCCTCGCGCAGCGCGGCCACCACCGGCTTGTCGAGCACGGCCTGGCCGCGGCGGTCGAGCAGCACGGGATCGACGACCAGTTGCGGCGGCAGCCGGGCGGCCAGCGCATCGGCCACCTCCGTGATCGTCGTCACCGCGGGCAGCAGGCCGGTCTTGGCGGCGGCGAGCGCAACGTCGGCCAGCAGCGCGTCGAGCTGGCCGCGCAGCACGGGCGGCAGCACTGGATGCACCTCGCGCACCGCCTGCGTGTCCTGCACGAGGACAGCGACCACCACGCCGCAGCCGTAGGCGCCAAGGGCCGACAAGCTCTTCATGTCCGCCAGCAGTCCGCTGGCGCCGGTGGGGTCCACGCTGCTGATGGATAGGACGTTGGGGATGCCCGCGGCTGTGTGCATGACGGCATGCTAAGGCCACGCGGATCGCACTCGGGCACGCGCCCGCCGGACCGCGCGAGGACATTCGGCGCGACGGAACGCCGTTGGCGGGGGGTGAAACGCAGGGGCCGCGCTCAGGGCCGTTGCTAGACTTGCGCGCCGTGACTCATCTGGACCCAGAGCAATGACGACAGCCACTGCCGAGGCTCCCGCAGGCCAGGGCGCGCCGGTGCTCGACATCGAGCGCGCGCGCTTCAACATGGTGGAGCAGCAGATCCGCACCTGGGAGGTCCTGGACCAGTCGGTGCTCGACCTGCTGCTGCTGGTGCGGCGCGAGGCGTTCGTGCCGCCCGCGTACCGCGCGCTTGCCTTCGCCGACATGGAGATCCCGCTGAAGCTCGCGCCGGGGCCCGACGATGGCGAGCGCCAGGTCGACACCGGCGAGACGATGTTCGCGCCCAAGGTCGAGGCGCGCTTCCTGCAGGAACTCGGCGTCAAGCCCCACGAGCACGTGCTGGAGATCGGCACGGGCTCGGGCTACATGGCAGCCCTGCTCGCACACAAGGCGCAGCACGTCCTGAGCGTGGAGATCGACGCGCGCCTGAAGCGCTTCGCGCAGGGCAATCTGGCCCGCGCCGGCGTGCGCAACGTCAAGGTCGAACTCGGCGACGGCGCACAGGGCTGGCCGGCGCGCGCCCCCTACGACGTGATCATGGTCTCCGGCGGACTGCCGCTGCTGCCCGAGAAGTTGCTGGCGCAGCTGAAGATCGGCGGCCGGCTGGCGGCGACCGTCGGCGCGCCGCCGGTGATGAGTGCGCAGGTCGTGACGCGCGTGAGCGACACGGGCTACGACACGCTGCATCTGTTCGAGACGCTGACCAAGCCACTGCGCAATGCGCTGCGGCCGTCGCGCTTCACGTTCTGATGCTGCGGCGGCAATCGGATTGAAATCCCCTTGAAGCCCCTGACCGTTTCCGAGCTCGCGCACTGGCGGGCCGACACGCAGCGCGCCAGGCCCGTGCTGCTGGACGTGCGCGAGCCCTGGGAGACGCAGATCTGCCAGATCGAAGGCTCGGCCTTGATGCCGATGCGGGAGGTGCCGACCCGGTTCGTCGACATCGACCCCGACCAGCCCGTGGTGTGCATCTGCCACCACGGCGGGCGCAGCGCGCACGTGGCGATGTTTCTCAACCGGCAGGGCTACGGCGACGTCTACAACCTGACCGGCGGCATTGACGCCTGGGCGCGACAGATCGACCGCGCGATGGCAACGTACTGAGCGACGACTGTGCCCTGGGCGCAGCCCGACCTGCAATCCAAGAACCCATGTCGGCGCAAGCCGGACGGAGAGACGGAAATGACGCGGCGCGTATATCGCACAGCCTTTTCACCAACGAGTACCCGGATGCGTGTTGCCCGACTGAGCGGCAGCGTCGCGGCTGCTGTGCTGGCTCTGGCCACCGCGGCCCCGGCTGCCGGGCAGCAGCCTTCAGCGCAGCAGGGGGTGCGGGTCGAAGATCCGGTCGGACCGTTGCGCGAGGCGGCCAGGCAAGAGCGCGTCGTGAACTTGTTGACCTTGTATCGCGAGGCGCTGGAAAACGACGCTCAGTTCCAGTCGGCGCGCTTTCAGTACACGGCCACCCAGGAGCGCGTGCCCCAGGCGCGCGCTGGGCTGCTGCCCAACCTGAACGCGACCGGCAACTACACCGAGTCCTTCCCGGATTCGACCGCGACAGTCAACGGCGCGAGCGTCACGCCGCCGCGGCCGGGAACGAACGTCGAGATCAATGGCGACAACCGCTTCAACAGCTATGGCGGCGGCTTGAACCTGAGCGTGCCGCTGTACCGCCCGCAGAACTGGGAAGCGTTCGAGCAGGCCAAGCTGCAGGTGCTGCAGGCCGAGAGCGTGCTGGCGCAGGCCCGCCAGGACTTGGCGGTGCGCGTGGTCAACGCCTACTTTAACGTGCTGGCGGCTCGCGACCAGGTGATCGCGCTGGAAACTCAGCGGGAATCGACGCTGCAGCAGCTCGCACAGGCCCGCCGCGAGTTCGAGGTCGGCACCAAGACCATCATCGACACCAACGAGGCGCAGGCGCGCTACGACCAGATCCTGGCGCAATTGCAGGTGGCCGTGGGCACACTGATCGTCCGCCGCAATGACCTGCGTGCGATTGTCGGCCGCGACCCGGAAGTCCTCGCGGCACTGGTCGACAATCCCAAGCTGGAGTTGCCGCAACCCAACGATCCTAACGCCTGGGTCAGGGCCACCGAGGAAGGCAACTACAGCATCCGCGTGGCGCGTGCCAGCGCGCGGATCGCCGAGCGCGAGGTGCAGCGCAACCGCGACGCGCACAAGCCCACGCTCGACCTCGTGGGCGGCTACAACGTCAATCGCAGCAACGGGACCGCATTTAACGACCTGCCGGCGCGCTCCAACACCGCGAGTGTGGGGGTGCAGCTGAACGTGCCTGTTTACAGCGGCGGGCTGATCCAGAGCCGCGTGCGCGAAGCGCTCGCTCTGCAGAACCGCTCCAATAGTGACCTGGAGAATGCGCTTCGCACCGCCACCAACAGTGCACGCGCCGCCTTTACGGGCGTGAACTTCGGCCTGACCCAGGTGCAGGCGCTGGAGTCGGCCGAGCGCTCGGCACGCACGCAGCTCGACTCGACGCGCCTGGGCTATCAGGTGGGCGTGCGGATCCAGCTCGACGTGCTCAACGCGACCACGCAACTGGTGGCCACGCAGCGCGATCTCAAGCGCGCGCGCTACGACTTCCTGATCAGCGGCCTCAATCTGAAAGCCGCCGCCGGCGCGCTCACCGAAGACGATCTGCGCGCCGTCAACGCGCTGCTGACGGCGCCGGCACAGTAGCCGGCTGAGCTGCGTCGCTGATTTCGCCGCTGCTTGCGTCGCCGCCTGCACCGCTTGCTGGCGCCGGCGGCAGCAGCACGAGCAAGCGCTCCACCGTCGCGGCCGTCGCACCGCGATGCTCGGCGGCAAAGGCCTGCGCGGCCGCGCGCATCTGCGCCATGCGCTGCGGCTCGCGCGCCAGTTGCGCCATCAGCCGCAGCGCGTCCGCGGCGTGACTGACCTGCACCGCCGCACCGGCCGCGAGCGCTTGCTCGGCCGCGAACGAGAAGTTGTAGATGCTCGGCCCCAGGATGACCGGCGTGCCGCAGGAGCACGACTCGATCAGGTTCTGCGAGCCAAACGGACCCAGCGAGCCACCCATCAGCGTGACATCCGCCAGCCCGTAGTACAGCGCCAGCTCGCCCATCGAATCGCCCAGCAGCACCGTGCCCTGCACCGCTGGCGCGGTCCACGCATCGCGGCTGCGCCGCGACACCGCAAAACCCTTGCTCTCGATGAGCCGCGCCACCTCGTCGAACCGCTGCGGATGCCGCGGCACGATCAGGAGCGTGGCCCGAAAATCGGGGTCAGACCCCGATTTCGTGGACAGCAGATCCTTGTAGGCGTCCAGGATCATCGCCTCCTCGCCTTCGCGCGTGCTGGCCGCGAGCCAGACCGGCGCTGGGCCTAGGGTCACGCGCAGCCGCTGGCCGGCGTCGATCAGCTCCCGGGGCGGCAACAGATCGAACTTGAGGTTGCCGACCACCTCGATCGGCCCGTCGTACAGCGCGGCGAGCCGCTCGGCATCCGCGGGCGTCTGCGCCAGCACGCGCGTGAACGCTCGAGCAGCCTCGCGCAGCAGCGGGGCGAAGCGCTGGCCGCGCGCCAGCGAGCGCGCCGACAGTCGCGCGTTGACCAGCACCATGGGCACCTGCTGAGCGCGCGCCGCGTGCAGCAGATTCGGCCAGATCTCGGTCTCGAGCACGACACCGAGCGACGGCCTCGTTTCGTCGAAGAAGCGCGTCAAGGCGTCTGACAACTCATACGGCAGATAGCGCTGCACTACTCGCCCCGCGAACTGCTTGGCGAGCCCACCGCCCACGGCGCGACCGGTCGGCGTCATGTGAGTGAGCACGACGTGCAGATCGGGCCGTGCCGCAAAGAGTGCCTCGAGCAGCGGCTGCGCCGCGCGCGTCTCGCCCACCGATACCGCATGCACCCACAGGACGGGCCGGCCGGTCGGCTGCGCGCCGGCACCGCCAAAGCGCTCGGACCAGTGCTGGCGATACTCCGGCTGCCGCAGGCCGCGCCACAGCAGGTACAGCGCGACCAGCGGCCGGCCGAGGCGCCAGGCGAGTGAATACAGGCGGCGGGCCCGGTCGGGGCTCATTGGACCGCCTCGCGCAGCGCGCTCACTGGACTACCCTCGCGCTGCGCGCTCAGGAATTCGCCCTTGGGGCGGCCCGGCGGGCTCATGCCGCACGCAACTGCTCGACGGCAGCACGCACGTCGGCCACCGGCGGATGGATGTCGACACCGCCCAGGCTCGCACAGCGCGCGCCAACGAGCCCGACCAGCCGCGGGTCGTAGTCGCAGAACAGACCGACCGTCGGCGTATCGAGCGCCGCGGCCAGATGCGACAGCCCGGTATCGAGCCCGACCACGACTTGCGCCCGCGCCAGCACGGCGGCCACCGCCTCCAGCCCGAGGCGCGGCATCACGGTCGCGGCCCGCATGCCCTGCGCGCGCGCGTGCGAGCGATCGCCCTCGTCCATCGAGCCCCAGAAGAGGAGGCTGCGCCAGCCGCGCTGCGCAAAGCTCGCTTCGACCGCGCGCCAGCGCTCGTCTGGCCACAGCTTGGTGGGCCGACTGGCGTTGGTGAGCAGCACCGCGAAGGGCGCGCGGGTGAACTCGGCGAGCTCCGCCGGGAGCGCTGGCGCGGTCAGGCCGAAGCGCGCCGGCCCCGCCACGGTGTAGCCGAGCGCCGCAGCACCGACGGCGCGATTGCGTGCGATCGCATGCAGCGTCCGATCGACGGCGACCGGCCGCTGATACAGCCGCGCTGCCAGCGGCTCGCGCGCCGATGCCTTGTCAAGCCCCACGATCGGCGCCTGCGCCCAACGCGCCATCCACGCGCTCTTGAGCAGCCCCTGGCAGTCGATGACCATGTCGTAGCGCGCAGCGCGCAGCGCGCGCCGTGCGTCCCCGATCTCCTGCCAGGTCGCGGCCGAGAACAGGTCCTTGCGCCAGCGCCGCACGGCCACGGGCACCGCGTGGCGCACGGCTGGATGCATGCGCACGATCGGCGCAAAGCCCTCTTCGACCAACCAGTCGATTTCGATCCTGGCCTGCGCCTGCGCGAGATCCGTCGCCAGCGGCAGCGCATGGATGACGTCGCCCAGCGACGAGGTCTTGACGATGAGTAGGCGCACGGCGGCGGATGCTACCCGCCCCGCTCGCGTGCCGCCCTAGACCGTGCGGTAACCCTCGGGATTGGCCTGCTGCCAGCGCCAGCCCGACGCGCACAGGTCCTCGAGCGAGCGCGTCGCCTGCCAGTGCAGCAGCCGATGTGCGAGCGAGGCATCGGCCCAGCAGGCCGCGATGTCCCCAGGTCGGCGCGCGACGATGGTGTGCGGCACCTTGGCCCCCGTTGCCGACTCGAACGCATGCACCATCTCCAGCACGCTCGTGCCCTGGCCGGTGCCGAGGTTGATGGCGACGAAGCCGTGATCACGCGCGAGCCAGTCGAGCGCCTTCACGTGGCCCAGCGCCAGATCCACCACGTGCAGGTAGTCGCGCACGCCGGTGCCATCCACCGTGGGCCAGTCGTTACCAAACACGCTCAGGCGCTCACGCTTGCCGATGGCGACCTGCGTGATGAACGGAAACAGGTTGTTCGGGATGTCGGCCGGGTCTTCGCCGATGCGGCCGCTCGGGTGCGCGCCCACCGGATTGAAGTAGCGCAGCGCCACCGCCGCCGCACCGGGCTCGGCCACGCACCAGTCGCGCAGGATCTGCTCGACCATCGCCTTGGTCTGCCCATAGGGGTTGAACGGGCGGACCGGCGCGTCCTCCGTGATCGGCAGCTTGTCCGGATTGCCATAGACGGTGGCCGACGAGCTGAACACGATGCGCATCACATGGGCCGCGCGCATGGCCTCGAGCAGCGTCAGCGTGCCCGCGACGTTGTTCTCGTAGTACGCCAGCGGCTTGGCGACCGACTCCCCCACCGCCTTGAGCGCCGCAAAGTGGATCACCGCATCCACCTTCACCGCGTGGAACAGCGAGTCCAGCAGGCTGCGGTCGCGGATGTCGCCGGTGAACAGGCGCACCTCGCGGCCGGCGATCTCCTGCACGCGCTTGACCGCCTCGGGCGAACTGTTGGAAAAGTTGTCGAGGCAGACCACGTCATGGCCGGCGGCCAGCAGCTCCACCATCGTGTGCGAGCCGATGTAGCCGGCGCCGCCGGTGACGAGAATTCTTGCCATCACTTCATCCCGCAGGCCGCGCCGTGCCCGAGCTCCGCTCCACCGGCGCCGGCTGCCGCGCTCTCGCGCGGCCCGGAATCATGGGAACGAGGGGGCTCGGCTGGCCCCCTCGTGCACCCCCAGCCAAGTTGTGTGGTCTCCGCAAGCATTGGTACCCTAGAACGGCAATGTGGCGTCCGGCTTCAACGCCGTGATAGCACGCGCGAAGTCGGCCTGGATGCGCTCGAGCGCTGCCTGGTTGTCGGCCTCGAAGCGCATGACGACGATCGGCGTGGTGTTCGATGGCCGCGCCAGACCAAAGCCGTCGTCGTACTCCACGCGCACGCCGTCGATGGTGATCACTTCGCGCGCGTTGGTGAACTTGCCCTCGCGCTGCAACCGTTCCATGAGCGCGAAGTTCTCGCCTTCGGCGGTCTTCAGGTGCAGCTCGGGCGTGCTGGCGGAGTTGGGCAGTGCGTTGAGCACGGCCGACGGATCGGCCTCGCGGCTCAGCAACTCGAGCAGCCGCGCGCCCGCGTACATGCCGTCATCAAAGCCGTACCAGCGGTGCTTGAAGAAGATGTGCCCGCTCATCTCGCCCGCCAACGGTGCGCCCGTCTCGCGCAGCTTGGCCTTGATCAGCGAGTGACCGGTACGCCACATCAGCGGCTCGCCGCCCCGGGCCTTGATCTCGCGCGCCAGATGGCGCGAGCACTTGACGTCGTAGATGATCTGCGCGCCCGGCTGCTCGGCGAGCACGCCGCGCGCAAACAGCATCATCTGCCGGTCGGGAAAGATCACCTGTCCGTCCTTGGTCACCACACCCAGGCGGTCGCCGTCGCCGTCGAACGCCAGCCCGAGCTCGGCGTCGGTCTCGCGCAGCGCGCGCTGCAGGTCAGCGAGGTTCTCCAGGTGCGCAGGATCCGGATGGTGGTTGGGAAACGTGCCGTCGACCTCGCAAAAGAGCTCGACCACCTCGCAACCCAGCGCGCGATACAGCGCAGGCGCCATCGCACCGGCCACGCCATTGCCGCAATCCACCGCGATCTTCATCGTGCGCGCGAGCTTGATGTCGCCGGCGATGCGCTGCAGGTAAGGTCCGCTGACATCCGCCGTGCGCAGCGCGCCGGGCTGCTGCGCCCGCACCAGGTCACCGCGCTCGATGCGCTGACGCAACCGCTGCAGGCCCTCGCCATACATCGCCTCGCCGGCAAGCACCATTTTCAGCCCGTTGTACTCGGGCGGATTGTGGCTACCCGTGATCTCGATGCCCGAGTGAGTGCCGAGCTCGTAGGTGGCGAAGTACAGCATCGGCGTGGCGACCATGCCGACGTCGACCACGTCCACGCCGGTCGAGCGGATGCCCTCGATCAGCGCGTCACGCAGCTTGGGCCCGGACAGGCGACCGTCACGGCCAACCGCGACCTCGCGCACGTCCTTGCGCAGCGCTTCACTGCCGAACGCCGCGCCGATCAGGCGCGTTGCCTCCACGGACAGCGACTTGTCGACGATGCCGCGGATGTCATAGGCCTTGAAGAGGCCGGGGTCGATGGACGTGGTCATGCGCAGGACCAATGGAGTGAGAGGGATGGGACCGCGTTGCCGCGAGCTGCACCACGATGCAAGAGGGACGAAGGGGCCGGGACAAGGGGGCCGAATACAATTCAGTCTATCAACGCACCGCGCGCGCTCGGTGCGGGCAAGCCGTATGCAGCCCCCTCTGTGCGCCGTTGCGGGGGTTGGCGGTACATCGAACGCCGCAGGCGGAACCATGTGAGCCGCAGTACTGTGAGCCGCAGTAGTCTCGCCGACGATCGACCTGCGCCGCGCCATCCATGACGCCCACTGAACTGACCGCCTGGACCGAGCTGCAGCAACTCGCGCAGTCCGCGCCTGCCCGCGATATCGCGGGGGGCTTTGCGGCGGATGCGGCCCGCGCCAGCAAATTCGCGCTGGAGGCTGCGGGCCTGCAGGCCAACCTGTCACGCAACTGGATCGATGGCGCCGTGCTGGACGCGCTGATCCGGCTGGCGGAGCAGTCGCAGCTGCCACGCTGGCGTTCAGCCCTCCTGACCGGCGCGCCGATCAACAACACCGAGCAGCGCCCGGCCTGGCACAGCGCCCTGCGCGGCTCCGTGGGGGACGCGCAGGTCACCCGGCAGGTGGCGGACGAGCGCGACAAGATGCTGGCGCTGGCCGAGAGCTTGCGCGCCGGCGCACGCCGCGGCTCGACCGGCGCACCGATCGAGACCGTGCTTTGTTGCGGGATCGGTGGCTCCGACCTGGGCCCACGGCTGGTGACCGAAGCGCTCGGCACCCCCACGGGAGCGGCGCGACTGCGGTTCGTCACCAACATCGATCCGGTCGACCTCGAGCAGGCGCTGATTGGCGCGCGTTCCGAGTCCACGCTGGTCGTGGCGATCTCCAAGAGTTTTACGACACTGGAAACGCTGCAGAACGCGCGGGCCGCGCTCGACTGGCTGGCGTCGGCGCCCGGGGTGCGCCCTGCCCAGCAGTTCGTCGCCATCACCAACCAGCCAGCCAAGGCGATCGGCTTCGGCGCCTTGCCAGAGAACATCCTGACCTTTGCCGACTGGGTGGGCGGGCGCTACTCGGTGTGGTCGCCGTGCGGCTTTCCTGTCGCGCTGGCCCATGGCGCGGCAGCGTTCCGTGGGCTGCTGGCCGGCGCTGCCGCGCTCGACCGCCACTTTGCCGAGGCGCCGCTCACGCAGAACCTGCCTGTGGTGCTCGGGCTGCTGGGCGTCTGGTACGCGAACTTCCATGCGCTGCCCACCCGCGCCGTGATCCCCTACGCGCAGCGGCTCGCCAAGCTGACGCCCTACCTGCAGCAGCTGGAAATGGAGAGCCTGGGCAAGCGGGTCGATCGCGATGGCCAGGCCGTAAGTTTCGCCACGTCACCGGTCACTTGGGGCGACGTGGGCACCACGGGCCAGCACAGCGTGTTCCAGTTCCTGCACCAGGGCACGCAGCCGACGCCGGTCGACTTCATCACGTGCCGCGCGTTCGAGCACTCCGCGAGCGAACGCGAGCGGCTGCTGTATTCCAACGCATTGGCGCAAGCCGATGCACTGGCCTTTGGCGACAGCGTGCTTGGCAGCGCGGCAGCCAACCCGCATCAGGTCTGTCCGGGCGGGCGCCCGTCCAACTTCATCACCCTGCCCGACTTCAGCCCGCAGTCGGTCGGCGAGCTGCTCGCCCTGTACGAGCACCGCACCTTCGTGCAAGGCGTCATCTGGGGCATCAATCCCTTCGACCAGTTCGGCGTCGAGATCGGCAAGAAGCTGCTGGCGCAGCGGCTCAGCGGCACCGCGGCGAAGCGCAGCGGCAACTAGGCGCGGCGCGTAAGCTCTTCGCTTTGAAGCGATAGCTGGCGGCAGCCGTCCCATACACATAGATAGGGGAGAGCATGAAGTTCAAGCCCGTCCGCAAGGCGGTGTTTCCGGTCGCCGGCCTCGGCACGCGGTTTCTTCCGGCCACCAAGGCGATGCCCAAGGAAATGCTGCCGGTCGTCGACAAGCCGCTCATCCAGTACGCGGTCGAAGAAGCGGTCGCGGCTGGCATCGAGCAGATGATCTTCGTCACCGGCCGCAACAAGCGTGCGATCGAGGATCACTTCGACCGCGCGCCGGAGCTCGAGCAGCAGTTGGCGGCCGGCGGCAAGCGCGAGCTGATGGACGCGCTGATGAGCGCCACGCCAAAGGGCGTGAGCTTTGTCTACGTGCGCCAGCCCGAGCCGCTGGGCCTGGGCCATGCCGTGCTCTGCGCCCTGCCCGTGGTCAACGACGAGCCCTTCGCGGTGATCCTGGCCGATGACCTCATCGATGCCCAGCCCGGCGTCACCGCGCAGCTCGTGCAGACCTACGAGCAGTTCGGCGCCTCGGTCGTCGCCGTGGAAGACGTGCCGCGTACCGACACCGGCAAGTACGGCATCGTGGCCACCGAGTCACTGAACGAGCGTGAAGAGCGGGTGCGCTCGATCGTCGAGAAGCCCAAGCCCGAGGAAGCGCCGTCCACGCTGGCAGTGGTCGGCCGCTATGTGCTACGGCCGGAGATCTTTGTCGAACTGGCGCGCACCGAGCGCGGTCGCGGCGGCGAGATCCAGCTGACCGATGCGATTGCCAAGCGGGTGGCTCTCGGCGAGGTGATCGCACGCCGCTTTACCGGTACGCGCTATGACTGCGGCTCCAAGCAGGGATTCCTGGCGGCCAATGTCGCCATTGGGCACAAGCAGGGGCTGCTCGAATAGCTTCGCAGGGGTGTCATCCCCGCGAAAGCGGGGATCCAGCGAATCACAAAGAGAGACGCTAGGTTCCCGCCGTCGCGGGAACGACGAGGATGGTGGCGGGCCATCCGCTACGTCTGGTTTGCCGGCACCCGCCCGTAGCGGTCCTCGAAGCGAACGATGTCGTCCTCGCCGAGGTACTGACCGCTTTGCACCTCGATCAGCACCAGCGGCACCGTGCCCGGATTCTCGAGCCGATGCTTGGTGCCCGAAGGGATATAGGTCGACTCGTTGGTCCGTAACAGGAACTCCTGCTCACCGTTGGTCACCTTGGCGGTGCCGTTCACGACGATCCAGTGCTCGCTGCGGCGGTAATGCATCTGCAGTGACAACGCGCGGCCGGGCTTGACTTCCACTCGCTTGATCTTGAACCCCGGCGCCTCCTGCAACACGGTGTAGCTGCCCCAGGGTCGCGCGACGGTGACGTGATACGCGTGCTTGTCGCCCCCCCTGGCGCGCACCGCGTCCACCACCTGCTTGACGTCCCGCGCCCGCGCCTTGTCGAGCACGAGCACGGCATCCGGTGTGTCGATCACGTAAACGTCCTTCACGCCCAGGGTCGCCACCAGGCGATCCTGTCCATGCACGTAGCAGCCATCGCTGTCGACGAACAGCGCGTCGCCCGCCGCGCGGTTGCCGCGCTCATCGGCCGCGTAATGCGCCGCCAGTTCGTTCCACGCGCCCACATCGCTCCAGCCGAAGGACCCGGGCACGACGGCCACGCGCTTGGCGTGCTCGAAGATCGCGTAGTCGATCGAGATGCTCTCGAGCACGGCAAAACTGCCGCGCTGCAGTTCGATGGCATCCGGGCCAACACGCTTGTCCTGCGACGACTCCCAGCAGGCCCGCGCGGCGCGCAGCAACTCCGGCTTGTGCGCCTCAAAGGCAGCCAGCATGTCGCCGGCGCGGAACAGGAACATGCCGCTGTTCCAGCAGTACTGGCCGCTGGCCATGTACTCCTGTGCACGCTCTTCGGTTGGCTTCTCGACGAAGCGTTCCACCGCATGCGTGCCCGGCGCGAGCGGTGCGCCGAGCTTGATGTAGCCATAGCCCGTGGCCGGCCGCTCGACCTGCATGCCGAAGGTCACCAGCCAGCCCTGCGCGGCCACGTGGCGCGCCGCCTCGACGGCCGTCCTGAACGCAGCCTCGTCGGCGATCACGTGATCCGCCGGCAGCACAAGCAGCAGCGCGTCGTCGCCATGCTGGGCCGCCACCGCCAGCGACGCCAGCGCGATGGCCGGCGCGGTGTTGCGACCGACCGGCTCGAGCAGGAACTGCGCGGCGCCGCGCGCAGTGGCCGGCGCGAGCTCGTCGCGCGACAGGAAGTAGTACTCGCGGTTGGTGACGATCCACGCCGGCGCGCTGTCCACGATGGCCGCGGCCCGCTCGACCGTCCGCCGCAGCAGGCTGCGGCCATCGGGCAGCCGCATGAAGGGCTTGGGCAAGGCCTCGCGCGACACGGGCCACAAGCGCGTGCCGGCGCCGCCGGAGAGGATGACGGGGACCAGGGTCGCTGACATTCGATTCAACTCCTACGCGCGAATGAACAGTTGCGGGACCTTGCGCAGCAACTTGAACACGATAAACCAGGGCCCGACGCGAAAGCCATGGCTGCGCAGCGAGCGCCACGTCTCGACGTTGGCGCGCCAGATGTTTCGTAGCGAGCGGTTGCTGGCGCCGCCCGTACGCATGTGTACCAGCACTCTCGGGAGATGCACCGAACGCACGCGGCGCACTTCAAACAAGCGGACCATGTGGTCCATGTCGGCTGCGATCCTGTAGCGCTCGTCGAACGGGCCAACCTCGTCCAGAACCAGGCGGCGGATGTAGAGCGTCACATGCGGCGGGTACCAGCCGCGCGGCAGGCGACCGGGCCGATGCGGTCCCGATCGCCAACGCCGCACGACACGGGCCGTGTCGGCGGCGTGCACCATGTCGATGTCGCCGTACACGCACTCGATGCCTGGGTCCTCGAACGCAGCGGCGATCGTGCCCAGCACCGTCGGACGGGCCAGCATGTCGTCCGAATGCAAGAAACCAACCACGTCTCCGGTGGCCAGGCGCAGCCCCTTGTTCATCGAGTCGTACATGCCGCGATCCGGCTCGCTCACCACCTTGGCGATGCGGTCGCCATAGCTGCGCACGATGTCCATCGTCCCGTCGCGCGAGGCACCATCGACGATGATGTACTCGATGTCCGGGTGGTCCTGCGCGAGCACCGACTCGATGGTGTCGCGGATGGTCGCGGCCGAGTTCAGGCAGACGGTGATGACACTGATCTTCACTGCGCCTCCAAAGCCGGGGGCCGAGGCCCGCGCAGCTTGCGGCCAAGGGCGAGCGAGGCCAGGCGCCAGCGCCACGCCATCATCCGGGCCACACCAGCGCGTCGCTCCGGCGACACGTTGGCCGAATGGCGCCGGTAGTGGATCAGCGGACGGTCGACGTAGGCAACCCGCCCGCGCAGCGTGCCGAGCAGCCCGATCCACATGTCGTGCATCGGCACGGTGGGCGGAATCGGCAGCACTTCGTCCAGCAACTCGCGGCGCATGGCCATCGTGCAACCGAGATAGCGGTTCTTGACGAGCGTGGCGAGCGCCGACCCCTTGAAGCCGCCGCGCCGCGCCATGAACGACGCTTCGACAACCCGCCCCTCGGCATCGATCACCCGGGCATCGCTGAGGGCGAGCACCGCACCCGCGGTCAGCTCGGCCACGAGTGCGCTGCGCTTGCCGGGCAGCCAGACATCGTCCTGATCGCTGAGGAAGACGATCGGGTGCCGGCAGGCGCGCAAGGCGCGGTCGAAACTCGCGCGCACGCCCTGGTTGTGCGCCTGGCGCAGCAGGCGCACGCGCGCGTCGCCAAGCGCCTGGATGCGGGCGACCGTGCCATCGGTCGACGCATCGTCGACCACCACGATCTCGTCGTGCGGCTGCAGCTCCTCGAGGATCGAACGCAACTGCGCCTCGACGTAACGCTCGCCGTTGAACGTGGCCATGGCAACGGAGACCGGGCTGGCCGCAGTGATGGATGACTGCACGTGCTAGCCTCGATCGAAGCGCGGGTGCACGCGGCACGCCAGCAGCCGCGGCGGACACAGGCAGCTCACCCGCGCGGCGGCAATCGCACAACCTGTTCTCATCGTCCTTTGCTCGTGATTCCTGCAGCAGGTGCTCTCGGGCCAGCGCCCGGGTTCGATCTCGTGCCAGGCCACCGGCCCGAGCGCGTGGGGGCCGTGATTGTCACCTACTTCGCGCAGGCAGATGCCGTTGACCGTCTGCTCGGGGCGGTGGCGCCGCAGGTCGAGCATCTGGTCATCGTCGACAACACGCCGGGTCCCGTCGCGTGGACGACTCCTCCGGGCGTCCATGTCCAAGCAAACGGCAACAACCTCGGGCTCGCCGCGGCCCAGAACCAGGGCATCGCGCAGCTGCGCGCGCGCGGCGTGACCCATGTGCTGCTGCTCGACCAGGACAGCGTGCCAGCGCCCGACATGGTCGCGCAGCTCGTGAAGGCGTTGCGGCAGCTGGCTGCCGATGGTGTACCGGTGGCTGCCGTCGGCCCGCGGTGGCGCGACCGGCTGAGCGGTCGTGATGTTCCGTTCGTCCGCCTGGCACTGGCTCGGATGGTGGCTGCCGCGCACGCGAGCGATGCGATCGCGGTCGAGTGCGACACGCTCGTGTCCTCCGGCTGCCTGATCTTGGTGACCGTGCTGGACCATGTCGGGACGATGGATGCAGCGCTCTTCATCGATCAGGTGGACACCGAGTGGGGCCTGCGAGCGCAGGTGGCGGGCCTCAAGCTCTTTGGCGTGCCTGCTGCAGTGCTCGATCATGGCATTGGCGAATCGTTCGTGCGCCCCTGGTTCGCGCCCGGACGGGCGGTGCCCGTGCACAGCCCCGTGCGGGACTATTTCCTCGTGCGCAACACCATCGCCGTGTTCTTTCGCCGGCCCGCGCCGTGGCGCTGGCGCCTGCTGCAGCTGGTCCGGCTGCCCGGGGTCATGCTGGTGATGGTCACGCAGATGCCGGAGCGCGGCGAGCGGCTGCGTCGCATCCTGTGCGGGCTGCGCGATGGCCTGCTGCTGCGCCTCGGCCCGGCCCGCTGATGCTGCGTCGCTTGCTTTCGGACAACGCCCTGCTCGTGCTGCAGTACGCGGCGGCGAGCCTGGTGCCGTTGCTGCTCGTGCCGCACTTCGTGCGAACTCTCGGTGCTGCCAACTTCGGCGCGATCGCGATGCTCATCGCCGCCCTGGGGCTGGCCAGCATCGTCGTGCAGTACGCCTTCACGCTGACAGGCCCGGCCGAGCTCGCGCAGCGCAGTGGTGATGGCGACGCGCAGCGGCGGGTGCTCCTCGACAGTCTTGCGGCCCGACTGCTGCTGCTGGCGATCGTGCTGCTTGGCGCACTGGTGCTGATCGTCCTGCTGCCAGCGCGCTTGCGCCTCACTGCGCTCGTGTTGCTGGCCTTGCCCGTTGGAGCTGCAGTGAACGTGGGGTGGTTTCTGCAGGCGACACAGCGGGTGCACGTGCTGGCGCTGCTGGGCACCCTTGCCGCCGCACTGTCGTTGACGATCGGATTCATCATGGTCCGTGATGACAGCACGGTGCTGTGGGCGGCCATCGCGCTGGCCGCGGGCCCCCTGGCGCTGGCGGTTGGCACTCTGTTGTGGTCGCTGGCCACGCTGCCGGCGGGCGGCGTGGGTGTGTCGATCCAAAGCGCGCGGGCGTCGCTGGTGCGTGGCTGGCCGCTGTTCTCGTCGCAGTTCGTTTCCGCGCTCTACGCGCAGATCGGCCCCCTCGTCGTGGGTGCGATCAGCGGTGTGGCGGCGGCAGGCTTGTATGGCGCGATTGAGCGCATTGCGAACGCGATCCAGGCCGCGTTGGGCCTCACGCATACGGCAGCGTATCCACAGCTTGCGCGGCTGTTCGCTGGCAGCGGGCCGGACCGTCCGCGCTATCGACAGCTCGTTCACGTCGTACTTGGGTTGCAGTTGGCTGGCGTGGCCGCCCTCGGCGTTGCGCTGCTTGCATTCTCCGCCGAGGTGCAGCAGTTCATCTTCGGCCAGTCGACCTCCGCGACCGCGGCACTGCTTTGGGCCGCCTACGGCTGGATCGCGCTCAGCGTGTTCGGCCCGCTGCTGACTGGCTACTGGACGGTGAGCGGACAGGGCGTGCGCGTGCTGCCGCTGACGCTGCGGGTGCTGCTTGTATCCTTGCCTGCAGGCGCGCTGCTCACCTGGGCCATCGGCGGTGCCGGTTGGCTGCTGGGATTGATCGCCGGCCAATTGCTCGTGGCGCTGGCAGCCCTCAAGGCGTACCGCAACATCACCCGGCCCTGAACCCGCCAACGGCGCTACTGCCCATGTTCCAAGAACACCCGATCGTTTGGGACGACGCCAAGGTCGCGCGGCTGTGGAACTGGTATTCGCGCACCAGCCCGTTCCGCGACCTGTACTTCGCCAAGCGCTTTGGCGATCTCATCCTGCGCGCCAGCAAGGTGCCGCTGTCTCAGCCGCTTGCCGTCCTCGACTTTGGCTGCGGGCCGGGCTTCCTGTGGGACCACGTGCAGGCGCTGGGGGCGCGGTGGACCTACTATGGCGCGGACTTCGCGCCCGAGTCCACCGCACAGCTCGCCGCCCGCGCTTCGGGGCAGACCGGCTTCGGCGGCGTCGAGCACCTGACCGGCCTGCCGATGCGTTGCGAAGATGGCCGCTATGACGCCTCGTTTCTCGTGGAGGTGGTGGAACACGTTGGCGACAACTACCTGGAGCCCATCCTGACGGAGATGGCGCGCGTTCTGAAGCCGGGCGGCCAGCTCGTCATCAGCACGCCCAACCGTGAGGATCTGGCGCAGTCGATGCGGCTCTGTCCCGAGTGTGGCGCCGTCTTCCATGAGTGGCAGCATGTCCGCACGTGGCATGCGGACTCTTTGACGGATTACGTCACCCGGTTTGGTTTCCGTCCGCGCACGGTTGAGCCAATCGACTTTTTCGCTCGCGGCCTGCATCGCGCAGCGCTCAATGGACTGCGCCGGATGGTGCACGGGACGCATAAGCCGCACCTTCTTGGTGTGTTCGAACGCACACCCAGCTAGTCACACCGCACCACATGCAGCTTCTTTTCACGCACATGACGCAAGAGGTGGCCCCGCTTGCTTGAACACGACCCAGGGGTGAGATAAGTGGATCGGCTGCGGGTTGGTGATCTGCGATGCAGGGTTGTCCACGGCGGCGGGCGGGCGTCGCTTGCGACGAACGCACGACCGACGCGGTGGGCAA